>NZ_JBAQEO010000216.1:0-7147 GCF_049286785.1 Rhodococcus sp. (in: high G+C Gram-positive bacteria)
CGCCGACCCCGGCCAGGGCGGCGGGGCCGGCGCCGCTCCCTCGACCGCTGCCACCCCCGGGCTGTCCGATCGAGCGGCCACGGCCGCAGTGCCCGCGCCGGCTCCCGACCGCAGTGTGGTGACTGCCCCGCACGGCGTCTCCCGCGGGTCAGGCGGCTGAGATGGCTTCTCGTCGCCCCGCCATGGGCGGCACCGCGGCGATCACGGTGGTCGGCGGGCCACCGGGCCTCGTCGACGACTGCTTCGCGTTGCTGGACGAACTCGAACAGGCGTGGAGCCGTTTCCTCGACACCAGCGACATCTGGCGGCTGAACTGGGCGCAGGGGCGACCGGTGCAGGTCCGTTCCTGCACCGTCCGCCTGGTGCGCGAACTGATCCGTGCCTGGGCGCTGACCGACGGAGCCTTCGACCCGACCACGCTGCCGCAGCTGGTCGCCGGCGGCTACGCCACCAGCAGCACCGACCCGACCCGGAGCACCACCCTGCCCGACACCGCCACGTGGCCGGGATCGATGACCGACATCGACATCGACGGTCCTCTGGTGAGGCTTTCTGCGGGCACCACCCTCGACCCCGGGGGCCTCGGCAAAGGACTGGCCGCCGACATGCTCACCGAGTTCGCCCTCGACCGCGGCGCCGACGGCATCCTCGCCGAAGTCGGCGGAGACCTCGTCGTCGCCGGAGCCGCGCCCGACGGCGACGCCTGGACCATCGGCATCGACGACCCTTTCACCGCCGGTGAGCTACTGACCGTCGTGCGGTTGACGCGTGGGGCCGTGGCCACCTCGAGCCGCCTGGTGCGCGTGTGGACCAGCGCCACCGGCCCTGCCCACCACCTGATCGACCCGGCCACCGGCGTCAGCGCCGTCAGCTCGACGGTGACCGCCACCGTCGTCGCCGGCAGCGGCGCGCGGGCCGAGGCCTTGACCAAGCTCGCCTTCGTCCGAGAACCCGATGCCCTGCTGGGGCAGGTCCCGCGTCTCGGCGCTGCCGCCCTGGTGCTTTCCGCCGACCGGAGACAACTGCGTTCAGTGAACTGGAGCGATTTCGAATGAGCGATCTGCACCTGTGGTGGTACGTCACCCGCGCCAGCGCCCTCGTCGCCTGGGTCACCCTGACCGCGTCGGTGCTGTGGGGAGTGCTGCTGTCGACGCGACTCCTGCGCACGATCGCCAACCCGGCGTGGTTGCAGGATCTGCATCGCTGGCTCGGTGGCACCGCCCTGATCATGACCGGCCTGCACATGCTCTCACTCGTGCTCGACTCGTGGTCCCGGTTCTCCCTCACCGACCTGCTCGTCCCGCTCTCCGCCGGCTACCGGCCCTGGCCGGTAGCCCTGGGCGTCGTGGCGTTCTATCTCCTGCTCGCCGTCTACGGGTCCTCGCTGCTACGGACGCGCATGTCGCCGCGGTGGTGGAAGCGCCTGCACTACGGCAGCTATGCCGCAGTGGTGCTGGTGTCTTTCCACGCCGGATGGTCCGGCACCGACGCCGGCGCCTGGGGATACCGACTTGTCGCCCTGATCCTGTTGGTCTCGACGATGGTGGCCGTGCTGACCCGTGTTCTGACCAGAGTCGGTCAGCCCCCCGCTCCCCAGCGGACACCACAGCGTCCGCGTTCGGCGCCACAGCCGATGACCGTAAGCGCTACGCACCTACTGGCCTCCGGCATCGTCGGCATCGACCTGACACCCTGCGACGGCAACGAACTGCCCGTGTGGACACCCGGATCGCATGTGACCGTGCACCTGCCCAACGGCCTCCAGCGCCGCTACTCGCTGTGCGGAGACGCCGCCGACCGCACCCGATACCGGATCGCGGTGCACCGGGCGCCGCACTCCCGCGGTGGCAGTTCCTGGTTTCACACCACCGCCTGCCCCGGCACGGTCCTGTACGTCTCCGCACCGGAGAACCACTTCCCGCTCGAGCCCGCACACGAATACCTCTTCCTGGCCGGGGGTATCGGTATCACCCCGATCAAGGCAATGATCGAATCGGTACCCGCGCACCGCCCATGGCGGCTGATCTACCTCGGTCGCAGCCGAGAAACAATGGCGTTCTGCGAGGAACTCGAGCAGCGATGGCCGCAGAACGTGACGATCCATGCCCGCGACGAGAACGGCATTCGCCTCGACCTGGCCCCCATCCTCGCCGCCACCACCGCCGCGGTGTACTGCTGCGGCCCCGCGGCGATGACCGACGAGGTCGTCGACCGTGTGTCGCCCACGCGCCTGCACATCGAAAGGTTCACCGCGGCACCGGGACCGTCACCCGGTCCGCGCCGGCCCATCGATATCACCTGCATCCGCAGCGATCGTCACGTGCACGTCTCGGAGAACCAGTCCGTACTCGAAGCCCTCGAACACGCTCGTGTACCGGTCATCGCCTCGTGCCGCGAGGGCGTGTGCGGGGCCTGCGAGACCCAGGTGCTGTCCGGCGAGGTCGAGCACCTCGACGCGGTGCCGCACACCACGGGCGAGGATCGGCTCGATGTCATGTATCCGTGCGTCTCCCGCGCCCACAGCCCCACCCTGGTCCTCGATCTGTGACGCCCCCGTCCGGGAGGATGCGGGACGTCGATTCACCGCGGCTAACGCGGATGGTTCGATGTACTGATTCGCACGCACGTCAGAAGACACACGTTTCGGAGGTTCGCGACGGTGGCAGGTCATTCACTGCGGGTTCGGGTGCCGCGCCACGCCCGTCAGCAACCGCACTGGACTGGGCGCCGCCGTAGGGCGGTGACCGGCCTACGGATCCTGTCCGCGGTGGTGTCCGTCGTGGTCCTGGCTGTCACAGGCTTCGGATGGCATCTCTATCACGGCGTCGCGGCCGGGCTGACCCAATCCGGGGTGCTTGTCGGGGAGCCCACCTCCAGCGGAAGCGATCAGAACATTCTGGTGATGGGCCTCGACAGCAGGCTGGACGAAAAAGGGCAGCCACTTCCGGCCGACATCTACGATGCATTGCACGCCGGTGACGACAGCGTCGGCGGTTACAACGCCAACGTGTTGATTCTGTTGCATATCCCGAGCGACGGTTCGAAGGCAACCGCAATCTCGATTCCGCGCGACGATTACGTCGATTTAGCTGGGTGCACGGCCAATGACTGCAAGGGCAAGATCAAACAGGCCTACGGAGAGGCGGCCGACACCGCCCGCAAAGCGATGTCGGCGCGGGGAGTGACGGATACGGCGCAACTCGAACAACAATCCCGCGACGCTGGGCGTAGAGCCGAGATCGCCACGGTCAGGAAGTTCCTCGGTGGCGTGCCGATCGACCACTTCGTCGAGGTGACCTTGGTCGCGTTCTTCCAGATCGCACAGGTGGTGCAACCGATCGAGGTGTGCCTGAACGAGGACACTTCCGACAGCTATTCCGGGGCGAAATTCCGTCAGGGTGTCCAGGAGGTCGATGCCGCGCAGGCGGTCGCATTCGTGCGCCAACGGCGCGACCCGAACACCGATCTGAACTTCACCGACCTGGACCGGAACCGCCGACAGCAGGCGTTCATCATCTCGCTGTCCAGGAAATTGCAGCAGAACGGGACACTGACCAGCATAAGCAAGCTGCAGGGAATCCTCGATGTCGCGAAGCAGAACATCGCCGTCGACAGTGACCCCGATGTGGCATCGTTCGCGAAAACGGCCACCAAACTCACTGGCGGCAACATCGCGTTCTACACCCTTCCCGTCGATCATTTCGGGCAGAACGACAACGGTGAAGACGTCAACATCGTCGATCTCTCCGCAATCCACACCACCGTCGCGCAACTGCTCGGGCATGGATCATCCACTTCCGGATCAGCAAGTATCGAATCCACCCCCTCGCCCACCACATCGGGCACTGTCGGCGACGCCGAGGGAACTGTGCTCGACGTTGTCAATTCCAGCGGCCGGACCGGGTTGGCGGCGCAGCTGGAAACAGAGCTTTCCGCGCGCGGATTCACCCAAGGCTCGGCGACCACAGGAGCGGTGCACGCCACCTCCACCCTCGAATACGGCTCCGGCGCTGCGAAACCCGCGCAGCAACTCGGTGAGATCACCGGACTTCCCGCGGTCGCACGCGCCGACTTACCAGCTCACGCGGTGCGATTGACCGTCGGCACAGGCTTCACCGTGCCGGCCGCTCTGTCCGCCGTCACCCCGAAGTCATCTCCGTCCATCGGCACCTCGACACCACCCGCCCCGATGACCGCGGTACCCGCCACCGGTACAGGCGAGAACGCTCCCGCGCCAACCGATCTGACCAAACTCACCGGCGCCGACATACCGTGCGTGAAATGAGGTAGCTGTGCGCTTCTTGCGCTGGTGAATTGACAGCACACTCACAGCGTGGAGGGAGCTTCCACACAGCAAGCACCCGTAACGTCGCCCTGGAGCAGTAATTGCGAGCAGCGGAGGAACCGACAGTGACGCAGGACGACGCGGCGGGCGAATCCCGCGAGCCACGCCAGGACCATCCAGTGCCCCCGGGCGGCGGAAGCAAGCTATCGCGGAAATGGCAATCATCCCGGCTGTTGAGGATCGGGACACTGATCCTCGGGGGTTTGATAATCCTCGCTGTCGGATTCGGCGCGGGACTTTCCACTGGTGCGGCGTGGTATCACGACGGCCACCGAGGGCACTCCACGTACCGCGACGGGCATCACATGCAGGGTGATCAGCGTGGCAGGAACGAAGGACCTCACGGCGGGTATCACGGACGTGGGGACGAGAACGGTTCTCCGACCAGCCCGAGCGTGACCAGCATCGCGCCCGCCACGCCCAGCACCGAGCCCTCGGCGACGCCCGCACCGGCACCGGCGCCGTAGGCCGGCGTGCTGTCCCGGGACCAGAGGGACTGGCGTGAGGTCAGGATGTCAGGGACCACGCCGCACCTTGCGCATCGGCGAAGGGACCTAATCCGGCCTCACGAAGTGATGATCCCCAGCCGGGTTGCCAGCCAGCTCATTTCGCCGGCGAGCCCAGCGGACCAGACGGCAAAATCGTGTCCGCCCGGGACCTCGAGGTAGCGGACGTCCATGCCGGCGTGTTCCGCCGCGGCATACGCCTTCTGCACGGCCGGTTTGAGATCGCCATCGCGGTTGCCGACAATGAACACACCCGCCGAACCCGGATAGCAGCGGTGGGCCAGCAGGTCCATCGGATTGACATCGGCGAATGCGGTCGGGTTACCCGCGAACGCTGCGTCGAGGGTGCGTCGACTGTCACCGAGCGACGGCTCCGGGTCTCCGGACAGGTCCAAGAATGTGGGGTAGACCAGCGGGTAGTTGGTGGCCATCTGCAGGGCGCATGTCCCGCCCATCGACAGTCCCCCGATCGCCCAGGTCGTCGGGTCGGGGTTGGCCTGCAAATGAGACTCGATCCATGCGGGGACGTCCTCGGCCAGATAGGTCGCGGCATGTCCGAGCCGTGAATCGACGCAAAGTGGGTTGCCCCAGGTGGAGCCGGTCGAATCGGCAACGACGACGATGGGGCCGAGCCCGTCATGCCGACGGGCGAAGTTGTCCATGGTTGCGGCGAGCCTACCTCCGGTCAGCCAGTCCTTCGGCTGTCCGGGCTGACCCGCAAGCAGGATCAGCACCGGAAACTGGGGCCGAGGGTCGGTGAAGTACGCGGGCGGCAGGTAGATCTCGGCGCGGCGGGCATGAAACCCGGACCGGGCACCGGGGATCTCCGCGGACGTAACCTGCCCGGCGACAGGCAGGTCCGAAGGCGGCGTCCACACCGCATCAAGTGGGCGTCCTGCGATCGGGGTGGCCGATATCGGTGGTACCGATCCGAATCCGATGCGGTGCGCGTACTCGATCCCGAGGGCGGTCCCGACGGTGGGATACGCCGCGAAGAACAGATTGACCTGGACACCGCTGGTGAGCACGACCGCGAACACAGCAAGGATCGATACCGTCACCGGAAGCGGCCGCTTGACGGCGAGGATGCGAGGAAGCAGCAGAAACACCGAGCACAGGCCGATCCCCACCCACGTATAGACGGTGCGCGGAATCGGGTCGGGAAGTGGACGCCACACCCGATCGACGACATACCAGAGCAGTCCCGTGGCCACGAGTGCACCGATTACGGCGGCCGGAATCGCTCGACGCCGAAACCAACCGGGCCGGCCAGCCAGGAGCCACAGCCCTCCCACAGCACCGAACAGACTGGCGATGAGCGGTACCGGCCCCGAGAGCAACGACAAATCAGCAATCCACCGCACCACACCCGCGGTCACCACCGCGGTCCTGATCAGCACCCTGACCGCCCGCCCGGGCGAATCGCGCCCTCCGCGGCAGGAGTGTCGGCATCGCCCGGTAGCCGCTGCTCCGGGGTGTCGGTGTCGTTGTGGGTATCCACCATGGCCTGCTTGATCTCGGGAAACCAGACGAGCGGACCCGGGAACTCACAATTCTAGAGGGCGCTCGCCACCGATCGCCCGGCGCCACCTCGCAGCGACTCAGCCGCGGCGGAACCGCTCACGTAGTTGCGGGTCGTCTTCCCACCACACCCGAGGCCTCCCGGCTACGGCAGGAGTGTCGGCATCGGTTCCGGCGGGCACCGGGGACTGCACCGGGGTCTGTAGTTCCGCGGCGTCGAGTTCCGCGTCGATTCGTGCAGCCTTGCGACGTTCGTCCTGGTTGAAGGCGCGCAGGAGCACCAGCAGGAACGGCACCCCGAGGACGTCGGCGAGGATCCAGACGATTCCGGCGCCGATGGATTGATCCGTCCGCAGATCCGGGCCCAGGTGCGCCCGAGCCCGGCGTAATAGTCGGCGGCGATCAGGGGACCGATCAAGATGATGATGCCCAGTACGCCATCCCCGATCGTCTCGGCAATGGTGATGATCAGCGAGATCATCTGCGAATACCGGTGCGGGACCGGATCGATCTGCAACCGTGAATAGAAGTACCCGAAGCCGACTAGGACCAGGACCATCCTGGTCATCACATCGACCGGCTCATGTTCGAGCACAGCGGGATACCACCCGGTGAGGTATAGCAACCACGGTGTTGCCAGATGATCAGCGACGTCGTCGCCGGATAGGTGACAATTCGGGCCACGTGGCTGCCCAATACCGCGTCCACCCGCTGACGGACGGGTGGTCCGCACGCGGCCCGGAGCACGGTGACCGGTTTGCCGAGCGCCAGCCCG
>NZ_JBAQEO010000217.1:0-14284 GCF_049286785.1 Rhodococcus sp. (in: high G+C Gram-positive bacteria)
ACGAAGATGTTATACACGACAGACATGGGTTGCACTGTATAGCCAGCCGTACGCGGGAGCAGTGGCAGTGCAACCTGAACCGGCTCACGGTTCGTGCAGAATCCGGGCGATGTCGTCGAGTGCCTCACGTAACAGAGCTTCGTAGTTCTCGGGATCGGGCATCACGCGCGGGCTCGAGTGGACGCTCACCGTCATCGTGTCGCCGATGCTGTACACGCCGTGCGTGACGCCCATCATCGGCGACAACGCGGGAAAACCGGCGGTGAACCGCACGTCGGCGCCGGCGAACCGCAGGTCGGCTGCGCCTCGGTGCACGCTGGTCACCACGGTGTTGCCTGACACCGTGGCCGGGGTGTCGGCCGGGTCGTGACTGTTGATACCGAACCACACGAGCAGCGCGGGCGTCACGTCGAGCGGACGCCCCTGCCGGAGGGTGGTCGGGTGGACGGCGCGCGCACGCCGCTCGTCGAGGGCTCGCGCGATCTTCTCCGCGCGGACTCCGAGATCGGGTTCGTGTGGAAACAGGTCGACACCGACGTTGTGGAAGTGATTCCGCGACTGCGCTTCGCCTGGGCTCGCCACCGTCACCTCGGCACCCAGGGTCTCGGGCACCGCGCTTCCCCCGGCGGCCAGGTATCGGCTCAACGCCACCGAGATGGCGGTAAGTGCCTTCACTGTCACCGTGTGGCCGCCCCGCAAGTCGGCGAGAGGAAGAACGATCATCCGGACGTCGTGCCGCGTGCCGGGTGCCGTGTTCAGCGCGGTCAGCGCGCGGCCGGGTTGCGGGGGTGGCAATTCACCGCGCGCGGTCAGGGCAACCGATTCCTTGTAAGCCCGGAATGCATCGTAACTCCGGGCAACCAACTGCCCCAGCTGGAATGGTGTTCGCATCACGGCCCGTGCCAGGGACACGGGACCGACGTGACCCGGATCCGGCGCCGGGCGGGGGCCTCCCGGTTCGCCGGGACCGAACAGTTCCCGGGCGATGGCCGCAGCGCGCCTGCCGTCCGCGAGCGCGTGCGAGACCTGCAGAATCGCGACGAGCGCCGGTACGCCATCGCATCCGGGCACGTCGCGAACGTCGGGAAAGACATGCAGGCGCCACGGTGCGATCCGGATGTCCAGCGCCGACGCAACGATCGCGGCCGTCGCCTCGCGGCACCGTGTCCAGTCCGGATCGGTGAGTTCGTGCACGATGAACTGGTCGTCACCGAAGGTCCTCGTAACCCAGTACGGATAGTCCAGGTTCCAGGGAACGTCGCGAACGCGAAGACACAGATCCTCGATCACGGCGCTGCGCTGAGAAACCTTCTCACGCAGCGTTTTCGGATCTACAGCCCCCGGAGTGAACGCGTAGAGAAGGAATTGGTCGTTGGGGATCTTGTCGCCGATCCAGTACATCAGTGCGTCGCGAGGGCTCATCTGTGCCACTGCGCCAGCCTACGTGGTAGCCGTCTCACTTCACTGAGACGCATTCGATACCTGCGGCCTCGGCGGCCTCACGGTACGACTCGGCCAGTGTGGCGACGGTCTCGTGGGCGTTGAGACCGCTGGGGTTGGGAACCAGCCACAGGTCTGCGCCTTCGAGATCTCCGGGTTGGCGTCCCTTCTTCGCCGCCGGCTCACCGAACGCCCTGCGGTACGCCGTGATTCCGGCCACCGCCACCACCCGCGGTGCCGTGGCCCGGACCACCGAGCGGAGACGATCGGCGCCGTGCACCAACTCTTCCTTGGTCAACTCCTCGGCTTTCGCGGTGGCGCGCAGGGCCAGATTGGTGATACCCACTCCCCGATCGACGAGGTGACCCCGGTCCGCATCCGACATTCCCGCCGTCGGGTCGATCGCACGCTCGATGATTCCGGCAGCCAGCAGCGCCGGATAGAACCGGTTGCCCGGCCGCGCGAAGTGCGCACCGGTGGCTGCCGTCCAGAGTCCCGGATTGATGCCGACGAACAACAGCCGGCAACGCGGGCCGATCAGGTCCGGGACCTCCGCGTCACGAAACGACTCCAACTCGGCGCGCGTGAAACCCATGCCGCCAGTAGAGCAGGTAGAGACGCACGCAGTGCGGTCAGGTGCTCATCTTTCGGGAAAGTGGGACGGGTCTACGATGACTCGGGCAGGCTGGTCGTAGAAATCAGGTGACGGACGTTGACGAATATGCAGGAACTGACCATCGGCGCACTGCGCACACCGGGCGTGGGCGGCCAGGATGCGGCGGCCGTTCTTGCCGATCTCGTCAACGAGGTATACGCAGTGGCCGAGGAGGGCATGTGGCCCCACGGGTTCACCCGCACCACACCAGGCGAGGTTGCCGAACTGGCCGGTACCGAGCGACTCTTCGTGGCCTACCTGAACAACCGGATCGTCGGATGCGTGCGGGTGGAGCAACTCGACGACCAGGTCGGTGAGTTCGGCATGCTCGCCGCCGACCCGGCCGTGCGGGGCATCGGGATCGGCAGCGCCCTCGTACAGCACGCCGAGAATGTTGCTGCGAGCCTCGGTAACCACACGATGCAGCTGGAAGTCATTCAGCCACGCGGTTTCTCGCTGCCGTCGAAGGAGTTCCTCACCGGCTGGTACTCGCGGATGGGCTACGAGGCGGTGCGAACGGACGTCCCCGAGGTCGCCCACCCGGAACTGGCCCTGCTCTTCGCAGTTCCCTGCGACGTGGTGGTCTACCGCAAGAAGCTGCGCTCCGACCAATAACCACGGGTTCGGTGTTGCGCTGCGTTCACACCCTGATTCGCCCCACCTCGGCGAGACCCGTGACGGCATCTGCCAGGGTCTGCGCGGGGTCCCGGTACTTCACACCGAGTTCCTCCTCGCTCGGAGCGTCGTCGGTGTCCGGCATACGGGTGTAGTACTCCATCGCGGCCTCGGTGACGGGGGTCTCGAACGGAACGAACCGCTCGACCACGTCCATCAGCCGACCCGCCATACGTAATGCCGTGTCGGGGACGGGGATCGTGATCATCGTTCGTCCGGTGACGGAGCCCAGGATCCGGGCGACGTCCCCGATCGACATTCGGTGGCCGCCGAGCATGAATCGCCGTGCTCCCCGGCCGGGCTCGAGCAATGCGGCGTGGGCGGCAGCGACGTCCCGGACGTCCACCATCGTCCACGTGGCACCGCGGCCGGGGAGTCCGCGGAGTTGCACTGCAGCCTCGACGGCCTGGGCCGCCTCGCCGAACTGGTTCCCGGCGGGCGGGCCGATCACCATCCCCGGATAGGTGATGGCGATCGGCGCGCCCGCGGCCTGCATTCCGCGGGCATACAGTTCCACCCGCGCCTTGCTCTGCCCGTAGGCGTCGGAGGCACCGTGCACCGGCAGGTCCGCGCTGAGCATGCCGAGTCCGGACTGGAACAGCGCCGCGATACTCGAGACGTAGACGACGGGGTCGAGTCCCAGCCCGACTGCCGTCCCGAGCACGTTCTCCGCCCCGGCGAGGTTGGTTTCCATCATCTCGTCAGCCCGTCGCGGGTCGACCGCGACCACGGCCGCGGCGTGGATCACCGCATCGCATCCCGTCATCGCCCGCCTCACCGATTCGCCGTCGGTGATGTCACCGACGGCGTAATCGGAAGTGTCCAGACCGATCTCGGCCGCGCTGGTCGTGAGTCGCGCCGGATCCCGCACGAGGAACCGTACCTGGTGTCCGGCGTCGACCGCGGCCTTCGCGCTCCACGCTCCGATGAATCCTGTTCCCCCGGTGACGAGTACCCGCAAGGTGATCTACACCGTCCGGGCGAGTCGGTTGGCGAGGAGTCCCGTGAACTTCGCGGGATCGTCGAGTTCGCCGCCCTCGGCGAGAAGCGCCATCCCGTACAGCAGTTCGGCGGTCTCCTCCAACGCCGGATCGTCCTTGCGCTCGGCACGGGCGTCGCGCAGGGCCGTCACGAGTGGATGCTCCGGATTCAGTTCGAGAATGCGCTTGGTGGTGGGCACCGGCTGTCCGGACGCCCGGTACATGCGCTCGAGCGCGGGCGACATGCTGAAGGCGTCACCGACGATGCAGGCCGGCGACGAGGTCAGGCGCGTCGACAACCGGACCTGCTTGATGTGCTCGCCGAGTGCCTCGGTCATCCAGGTGAGCAGATCGGAGAACTCCTTTTCCTTCTCCTCGCGCTCGGACTCGTGAGCCTTCTTGTCGTCCTCGGTGTCGAGATCGACTTCGCCCTTGGCGATCGACTGGAACGGCTTGCCGTCGAACTCCGGAACCGACCCCACCCACATCTCGTCGATGGGATCGGTCAGCAACAGAACCTCGATTCCCTTGGCCCGGAAGGCTTCCATGTGCGGGGAGCTCTCGAGCAGGTGCCGCGACTCACCGGTCGCGTAGTAGATCTGCTCCTGGCCGTCCTTCATCCGCGCCACATAGTCTTCCAGCGACGTCAGCTCTTCTTCACTGTGCGTCGATGCGAACGACGAGATCGACAGCAGTGTGTCGCGGTTGTCCGTGTCGGAGAGCAGGCCTTCCTTGATCGCCCGGCCGAACTCGCCCCAGAAGGTGCGGTAGGAGTCGGGACGCTCGGCCTTCATGTCCTTGATCGTGGAAAGGACCTTCTTGGTGAGCCGGCGGCGGATCGCCCGGATCTGCCGGTCCTGCTGGAGGATCTCACGAGAGACGTTGAGCGACAGGTCCTGCGCATCCACGACGCCCTTGACGAACCGCAGGTACTCCGGCATGAGCTGGTCGCAGTCGTCCATGATGAAGACGCGTTTGACGTAGAGCTGCACACCGACCTTTGCGTCCCGCATGAACAGGTCGAACGGCGCATGCGTCGGAATGAACAGCAGAGCCTGGTATTCGAACGTGCCCTCGGCCTTCATGGGGATGATCTCGAGTGGATCGTCCCAGGCGTGGGCAACGTGCTTGTAGAACTCCTTGTATTCGTCCTCGGTGACGTCGTCCTTCGACCGCGCCCACAGCGCCTTCATCGAGTTGATCGTCTCGTCCGAGATCGTGACCTGTTCCTCGCCACCTTCCTCGGTGGCCGGCGTCTTACGTTCGACCTGCATCCGGATGGGCCAGGAAATGAAGTCGGAGTAACGCTTGACGAGTTCCTTGATCTTCCATTCCGACGTGTAGTCGTGAAGGTGATCCTCGGTGTCCTCGGGTTTGAGGTGGAGTGTGACGGACGTTCCCTGCGGCGCGCCGTCCAGTGTTTCGATCGTGTAGGTGGCCTCGCCGCTCGATTCCCACCGCGTGGCCTGGCTCTCGCCCGCCTTCCGAGTCACCAGCGCGACCTTGTCGGCGACCATGAACGACGAGTAGAAGCCGATACCGAACTGGCCGATCAGCTCCTCCGAGGCGGCAGCGTCCCGCGCCTCACGCAACTTGGTGCGCAGTTCCGCGGTACCCGACTTGGCGAGCGTCCCGATGAGGTCGATCACCTCGTCGTGGGTCATCCCGATCCCATTGTCACGGATGGTGAGTGTGCGCTGTTCCTTGTCCGTCTCGATCTCGATGTGCAGATCGGACGTGTCGACATCGAGGTCCTTGTTCCGGTACGCCTCGAGCCGAAGCTTGTCCAACGCGTCCGATGCGTTGGAGATGAGCTCGCGCAGGAACGAGTCCTTGTTGGAGTAGATCGAGTGGACCATGAGGTCCAGGAGTTGGCGGGCCTCCGCCTGGAACTCCAACTGTTCGCGGTCGTGTGCGCCGCTTTCCACCGTTTGTGCGTTCACTTCGATTCCCTTCGACAGCAGAACCTGGACACAGATTCGTTCCGAATGATAGCCCGGGCGGTCGAGAGCAGTTTCGGACCCATCATCGATACCCGGTGACGTCGGCGGGTTTGCCTGCATCCTGTACTTCGACCATGTAACGCCAACAATCGGGGCGGCTGCCGTCGACGTCGGTGAAGCCGTACACCTTCGCCAATTCACCACTGGACAGGGACTTTCCGTTCCACCGGGCGACGTCGGGGTCCTGGGCGAGCGCCGCGACAGCGCGTCCCACGAATGCCGGGCTCTCGGAGATTGCGAAGTGCGGAATGCGCTCCGTCGCGTCACGCCAGTTCTCCTCGGTGACCCCGAACTCGTCGAGCATCATCTCCGAACGCAACCAGCCGGGGGTGACGGACACCGCTGTCGCTCCATGGGGTGGCAGTTCGTGAGCGAGCGCGAACGCCATCCGGTTCACCGATGCCTTGGCCAGGTCGTAGAAAAAAGACACACGGTAGTGGTTCGCGTTGTAGTCGGCGGTTCCGTCGGTGACCTCGACAACCAGGCCGCCGGGTGACTCGATGAGCAGTGGAATGGCGAAGTGGCTGGTGATCGCGTGTGTCTCCACACCCAGCCGCAGGTAACGGAGCCCGACCTCGAGTGAGGATTCCCAGACCGTCCTGTCCCACTCGATCGCGGTGGCGCCCCAGATGTCGTTGACCAGAACGTGCAGCGCGCCCTGCTCCGCATGAATCCGCGCCACGAGCGCATGAACCTCGTTGGGCACCAGGTGGTCTACCTGGATCGCGATCCCGCGACCACCTGCGGCGTCCACGAGTTCCGCGGTCTCCTCGATCGTCTCCGGACGCTTCATCTCGGAGGGCTGGGCACGGGTGGACCGCCCCGTGACGTACACGGTGGCACCTGCCGCACCCAACTGCACGGCAATACCCCGGCCCGCTCCCCTGGTGGCGCCGGCGACCAGGGCGACCCTCCCGGCCAGCGGTGTGTCCATGCTTCGAACCTAGACCCGAGGGGAGTGCCGACGGTCCCGAATCGTCGGACGCGATGGTCAGCGGGACCCGTCTTCCTGCAGTGTGTGCGCAACGAGAGCGTTGGCGTGACCGTGACCCAGCCAGTGCTCCGATTTCAGCCAGTTCACGAGTTCCATGTGCTTGGTGAGGCCGGACGACCGGATGATCGCCTTCCACTCCTCGATCGAACGACCGTATTTCTTCTCGATCGACGGAAAGTACGCCGCGGGCCCCTTCAGCGGTTCAGTCATGAGAGGAGGGTAATCGCGATCTCCGACAGATACGCTGACAAGATGGCCGAGCTGATCCTGGGACCGCTCCTTCGCCACGTCGGACGCTGCGATGCGACGGTATGGGTCGAGACGTCCGAAGCCTGCACCGTCGAGGTGCTCGGATGTACCGAACGCACCTGGACCGTCGCGGGCCATCATTACGCGCTGGTGATCGTCGAGGGGCTGGGGCCCGGCTCCCGCACGGAGTACGAGGTGTCGCTCGACGGGCACCGGGTGTGGCCCCTTCCGGACGCGCCCGCGCCGTCCACCATCCGGACCCTCGCCGACGACGGCACCCTCGTGCTGACGTTCGGATCGTGCCGCTTCGCGACCAAGTCCGCGACCGAGAACATCCGCCACCTCGACGTCGATGCCCTCGACGCCTACTCGCGCCGGATGATGACGCAATCGCCGGAAAGCTGGCCCGACGCCCTTCTGCTTCTCGGCGACCAGGTGTATGCCGACGAACTCTCCGACGACATAGCGAAGCGGGTCGGCGAAGTCCACGACGTCGACGAGCCCCCAGGCGCGCAGGTCCGGAACTTCGAGGAGTACACCTGGCTGTACGCCGAGTCGTGGTCGGATCCGGAAGTGCGTTGGCTGCTGTCCACGGTCCCGACGTCGATGATCTTCGACGACCACGACGTGACCGACGACTGGAACACCTCACAGTCCTGGCGCGAGGAACTCGAGGCCAGCTCGTGGTGGGAGGAACGCATCGTCGGCGCGTTGTCGTCGTACTGGGTGTATCAGCACCTGGGCAATCTGGCCCCCGCACAGCTCGCCGAAAACGAACTGTATCAACGTGTCCGGAAGGACGGCGGCGACGTCGAACCGCTCTTGCGCGAGTTCGCATCCGCTGCCGACGAGGAGGCGGACGGCGCCAAGGGCATGCAGTGGTCCTACCGCCGCGATCTGGGACCCGCGCGACTGCTGGTCATCGACTCTCGGTGCGGGCGGGTACTCGCCGACGGACGGCGCGACATGGTGTCCGAACCCGAGTTCTCGTGGATCGAACAGCAGACCGACGGCGACTACGACCATCTGCTCGTCGGCACCTCCCTGCCGTGGTTGCTGCCCCGCGCCCTCCACGACCTCGAGTCGTGGGACGAGCGGCTGGCCGCCGGATCGCGGGGACCGCGGATGGCGACTCTGGCCGAAAAGCTCCGGCGCGGCGCGGATCTCGAACATTGGGCGTCGTTCCGCGACTCGTTCGACAAACTTGCCCGGCTTTTCGGGCAGGTCGGCCGGGGCGAGCGTACGGGACCGGCGGGCCGGTCACCCTCGACCATTTCGGTGTTGTCGGGCGACGTGCACCACGCCTACGTGGCCGAGGCCCGTTACCCGGAACCGATTCTGTCGCATGTCTACCAGTTGACGTGCTCTCCCCTGCACAACTACGTCCCGGCGGCGATGAAGGTCACGTTCCGCATCTCCTGGAGCCGCGTCACCGAGCGGGCTGTGCGGTTCCTCCTGAGCAGGGTGTCGCGGGTGCCTCCGGTGCCGGTCGAGTGGAGCAAGGTCACCGGTCCGTTCTTCGGCAATCAGGTGGCCACCCTGCATCTGGACGGCCGGGCGGCGCGGCTCGTGATGGAACAGGCCGCGCCGGGAACGAACGACGCACCCGTCTTCGTCACCGTCGCCGATCTGCCGTTGTCGACCCGTGACAGCTCGGCCCCTTAACGCTTCTCGGCCTCCGCTTTGAGCTGAGCGAGACCCTTCTCGAAGTCTTTGCCGACCATCTTGTCCATACTCATGACGAATCCGAAGAACTTGACGAACCAGGTCTTCTTCCCGACCATCCGCCATCTCACCTCGGTACCTTCCCCGTGCGGCGCGAGAAGAAACGTCACGGTGTTCTGCGCCCGGAACGGCTTGACGAACTCGAGATCGAGGACGACCTTCTCCCCCGGCATCGACTCGGTGACCAGCATCGAACCCGCGCCGGCCTTGCGATTGCCCTGCCAGGCGTAGGCCGCACCCACGCCCGAATCGGCTCCGGTGTACGTCCGCCGCATGTCCGGATCGAGTCCCTCCCACGGCGACCATGCCGTCCAATGGTGGAGGTCGTTGATCAGCGCGTGCACCGTTTCCGGGTTCGCGTCGATCACGGTGGAACGCTCGACGACATACTCGTGTGCATTCGGTGATGCCATGACAGTCTCCGTTCACTGGTGCCGGTAACAGCCCGGACGGTCGCGAGGCGCGGTATCGTCGAGCACGAGCCCGTACGACATCGCCGTGGTAGGGGGTGCCATCATCGCCGACGATCCGATCCGCAATATCGCCCTGGTCGGACATCAGGGTAACGGCAAGACGTCCCTCGCGGAGGCCATGCTTTATCGGGCCGGTGCCGTCACGCGTCCCGGCCGCGTCGAAAGCGGCAACACCGTGCTCGACACCCTGCCGGAGGAACACGATCGAACACAGTCGCTGACACTCGGACTGGCGTCGTTCTCCTGGGGTGAAACCCGGATCAACCTGCTCGACCCGCCCGGATACGCCGACTTCCTCGGAGACGCGATGACTGCGCTCCGGGTCGCCGACATCGCGGTCTTCGTGGTGGACGGTGTCAGCGGGCTGCAGGTCAACGACGAGTTACTGTGGCGGGCAGCATCGGAGTTGTCCATCCCGCGACTGCTGTTCGTCAACAAGATGGACAAGGAACGGGCCTCGTTCGACCTCGCTCTCGCCGGCATTCGCGAACACTTCGGCGCGGGAGTCGAACCGGTCGATCTGCCGGTAGGCGAAGCGGCCACGTTCACCGGTGTCGCCGATCTTCTCACCGAGCACGTGATCCTCTACGACACCGGGTCCGGATCCGCAGTTGTCGGCGAGGAGATTCCTCAGGACATCGCGGAGCAGGAGCACGATCAGCACGAACACCTCGTCGAGGATGTCGTGGAGATCGAGGACGACCTTCTCGGCCGATACCTGGACGGAGAGGCCATCTCGGTTCCGGAGCTCGAGCATGCACTCCACATCGGGTTCACCGGCGGCTCGCTGTGGCCGGTGCTCTGCGGGTCCGCGCTCGAGCCGGTGACCGTCGACCGCCTGCTCGACTTCCTGTGCCGGGTTGCGCCGGAACCCGCGGAGGTTCCGCGTATCGAGGTTCGTGGGCCGGGCGGCACGGTGGTCGATGTGCCCTGCGACCCGACGGGCGAACCCCTCGCGTACGTCTTCAAGACGCAGTCCGACGAGTACGTGGGTCGGGTGGCGCTGCTGAAGGTGCTCTCCGGGACGGTGCACGCCGATGACATCCTCGTCGACCAGCGGACGGGAGCGAAGGAGCGCCTGCACAACCTACTTCGCGTTCTGGGTACCAAACACACCCCGATCGACACCGCGACCGCAGGCGACATCGTGGGAGCCATCAAGCTCACCGACGTCGCGACGGGCGACACCCTGGCGCCGATCGGATCGCCGCTCACCGTGACGGCGATCGAACACAAACAACCGGTGTACGGGGTGGCCGTGTCGGCACGCAGCGTCGGCGACGAGGACAAACTGGCGACCGCACTGGCCGAACTCGTCAGCGACGATCCGACTCTGCAGGTGACCCGCAACAACGAGACCCACCAGACCGTTCTCCGGGGTGCCGGTGACGTGCACGTGCAGGTGACACTCGATCGCATCTCCCGTCGGTTCGGCATCCCGGTCGACACCGAACCGGTCAAGGTCGCCTACCGCGAAACCCTCCTCGGTCCCGTGCAAACCGAGGGGCGTCACAAGAAGCAGAGTGGGGGCCACGGCCAGTTCGGCGTGGCCACCGTCCGCTTCGAGCCACTCCCCCGGAACAGCGGATTCGAGTTCGTCGACCACACCCGTGGCGGTGTGATCCCCAAGTCGCTCGTCCCCGCGGTCGGGAAGGGCATCGCGGAATCGATGGAGCGCGGCGGCCGTCACGGCTTCCCTCTCGTCGATCTGCGGGCCACCGTCCTCGACGGCAAGTACCACTCGGTCGATTCGGACGATTTCAGCTTCAGGATGGCCGGGGCGCTGGCACTGCGTGCGGCCATCGACAACGTGGGCACCCTCGTTCTCGAACCTGTCGACCGCGTCGAGGTCACGGTGCCCACAGCACTACAGGGCGACGTGCTCGCCGACCTCGGGCGTCGGCGCGGACAGATCGAAGGCACCGAACCCGGGGGCGACGGAGAGGTGACGGTTGTCGCGTCCGTGCCGTCCAGCGAATTGCTCGACTACCCGGTGGCCCTGCGTTCGATGACGCACGGGCGCGGCCGCCTCGCACTGCACTTCAAGTACTATCAGGAACGCCCTGACGCCCGCACCTAGCACTCGTCAGCGGATTCCTGCAGAGAGACGATCCGCCCGGTCCGCTTGCACCAGCACCTGACGCAAGAACGGCAGGATCCGCTTGTCGATGGCCGCATTGTAGAGAGCCGGTTGCTGATTGGGATTCGCATGGCCGATGCCTGCAAGCCGCGCGACCAGCAATGAGCCGTCCGGACCACCCACCTGTTCGACGAGGATGCGCTGCGTGTAGTCGACATCGACGACCGGATCGCGTTCGCCGACCCGCGGGCGAACGAAAACGATGCCTGGCGACACTCGCCCGGAGCGTTCGGCGGCAAGCGACTTCAGGTTGTCGATCGCACCGGAAGCGACGATCGTTTCGAACTGCGACTGGATCAATCCGTTACTCGCGGCGTCGTCGGACAGTATCTTGTCGTGAACAACCTCTCCGATCACGACCTGCAACTCCGACAGGTCGATACGCGGGTACCAGGTGGAGTGGGTGTCGAGAAACGTGTCCTTGCGTGCGGCAGTTTCCACGAGCAGGCGCAGCGACCTGCTCTCCCGCGCGCCCGGCAACCAGCCGATCCAGCGCAGCATGTCCTCACCTGCATCGCGGCTCTCGGCGCGAACAGCATGCAGGTCGACCGGCGTGCTGTCGAGGACGACCCCGACGAGGACGGTGTCGGAGTCCTCGTGAATGTGCTGCGCCACTTCCAATGCGATGACACCGCCCATGCTGTGCCCCGACAGAATGATGTTGTCGGTACCCGTCTGTGCGGCAGAGGCGACGATCATCCGGCTGATGACCGCCGTGTCGATACCGCCGTTGTCGTACTCCACCGCCCACACCTGTCCGATGCCGGCGTAGGCAGAGAGTGTTCGTGCCGTCTCGGACGCGTCGAGATTACCCAGTCCGACCAGGTCGACCACCGCGGTCCGGCTGTCGGCAGGTGTCCGGGCATCGTAGATGTGGTGGATCTGCGGATGAGTCCGCGACAGTCGCTCCCGCTCGGGATGGACGTCTTCGATCCAATACTGTCCGCAGAGAACGAAAACGGGGATCAGGCAGAGCGCCAGCCACGCAAGGACCCGCCGGGCACGACCGAGTCGCTGCCAGTCGTGCCCCAGTCGCGTCTCACGCAACCGCGCCTTCCTGCGGGCACCGCTCCAGTCTGCGACGGTGGACGGATGGCGAGTGAAATTCTCCGGCATCTGTTCCGACGATACGCGGAACCCGGAGTTCACTGATCCGGCCGGAGTCCAACGCGCGTTCCGACTCGCTGGGCCGGTGAATCTTTCGCGGGGAGCTTGCGAGTCGCGAAACGATGTCGATTCCCATGCCGCGGCCTGCGCCGGGGAAGAACCACACCTACTGCAACTGCTCGCGATCTGGGCGGCGACCCGCTACCAGGCGGCCGTCTCGGATCGGCTCCGTCAGTGATCACGGCGTGGCGAGGTATCCCACCGGATCGCGCCAGAACGCGGTGATCAGGTCGGCGAGTGCGGCTGGTTCCGCGATCAGGGGTGTGATGTGGCCGACGCCCTCTACTGTTGTGGTTGCCGCGTGCGGCATCGTCGCCGCGGCTGCCCGTGCCTGCTCGACGGAAATCATCGTGTCCTCGCGGGGGACGACCATCAGCGTCGGCACCTCGATCCGGGGTAGAAGAGGGTCCAGTCCTCGGCGGTGCAGCATGATCGACTGCATCGCCTGGTGCATGCCGCGCCGTGGTGCCTGCCGGAAGGTGCGCGACACAGCCTCGAACTGTTTCGGGTGTGTGCGTGAAAGCTCCTTACCGAGAAGGACGTTCATTACTGCAGTCGCGAGCGGTGGGATCGGTCCGGCGATGCGGTACGCCCACACCATCGGCACGATCCTGGCGCGTTCTCTGCGGGTGAGGGCCTGTGTCGGTGTCCCGATGGTGACCACGCTGCGGCAGCGGTCGGGAGTGCGGGCGGCCACGACGAGTCCGACGTGTCCACCCCAGGCGTTGCCCACCCAGTCGACCGGCTCGGTGACGTCGAGCGCGTCGAGAACGGCGATTGCCGCCTCCGCGCATTCCTCCATCGTGAAGAGCCGCTGCACTGCGGTACTGGCCCCGTGGCCGGGTCCGTCGATCGAGATCAGCCGCCGGTGTGCGGCCAGGTGGCTGCACAGGGGTGTCCAGGTCGTCGAGTCGACGAAAAGGCTGTGCCAGAGCACGGCCGGCGGTCCGCTGCCCGTGACGTGTACGGCGAGGTCGCCCACGCTCGTCGGGATGGTCCGGGTGATCGATTGTGTGTTCATGGGATGCCCCAGGTGTGCGGTGTTCGAGCATTGCTTCGGAAACCGAAACTTCGGTAACCGTAGTATTCTCCTGAGTCATGGAACGGTCAAGAGGCCTGCCGTCGGATCGGCCGGCGGTGGGACAACTACTGGTTCGCTTGCTGCACGAGTTCCGCCGGGAGTTGAGCGAGCCGATGGCAGAGCGCGGTTACGGCGATATCCGGCCCCCGCATCTGCAGATCTTCGGCAACATCGGCTGGGACGGGCGACGGTTGACGGAGATCGCCTCTCGTGCCGAGTTGAGCCTGTCCGCCGCGTCCGAACTGATCAACGACCTCGAGGAACTCGGGTACGTCGAGCGGGTCCCGGACAGCCGGGACCGGCGGGCCAAACTGGTCGTTCCGACCGAGCGTGGCAGGCGGGCACTCGAGGACGCCGCGGTGCGGGTTGCCGAGATCGAGCACCGCTGGGGGAGCATCGTCGGCCACGACCGGTTCGACGACGCCTGCTACCTGCTCAGTTCACTGCTCGACGAGTTGAGTCCCGAGAACCGTTGACGCACGGCGGCCAGGGCGGAGGCATGAGGGGCCCGGGGTGCAACTTGCGATCGGACCAGTTTTCCAGGCGAGCGCAGCGAGTACGGGTTGTTCATCCAAGGCCGGTTGCAGGTTGATTCGATATCTGTCAATATCGACGCATGTCGAATCAGGTGTTGCCGGACAATGGTGCGTGTTGCTCACCGCTCCTGCGTGAGCCGTTGACCGAGGATTGGGCCGGGGATCT
>NZ_JBAQEO010000218.1:0-1734 GCF_049286785.1 Rhodococcus sp. (in: high G+C Gram-positive bacteria)
ACAGCTGGTCGATCGACGACAAGGACGTGCACCCGGACGGATCTGCCACCGAGGCCAAGCACGGTTCGACCAGCCCGGAGAGGTACACCTGCGAAACGGTGCAGTCCTACCGCCACCTCGAGCGACAGCACCGAACCGACTTCCGTCTGGATAGCGCTGTGAACTACACGATCCTGGCGGAGGTAACCCGTGATGCAGGGTTTGACATCCTGGTCTCGGAATCCCCGGTCGCCGCATGCCGACTTCTGCCGATGCACGATCGGTCGGTGGTGGTCTCGCGAGCGGAGGCGCTTCCCATCCTCGCCCACTACCTGCGCCGACAGCACATTTTTCAGGCTGGCCCGGCGTGCAAAGTCACGCTGAGTCGCCACACCTACTACCAGGAGGCCGTCCGCTCCCTGGCGCCAGCTCTGCGCGGCTGGGAAGCCCGTGTTGCCTGGGGCAGCGGCGCGTCGGCGGAGGTGACTACCGGGGTGTCGTCGCGGTACCGGACGGCCGTTAGTCGACTCGCCCGCGCACTGGAGGGCCGAGACGACATCGCCTGGAGTCTGGGTAGCTACCTCACGAGTCCGGTACTCGAGGACTGCATGGACGACTTCGATCACCTCCTTCTCCTGCTGTGTGGCGGTGTGGACGTGATCGCCCGCGCCCTCTACCTGGCACTCGGTTTGCCGCCGGAGAAAGTGCTGTCCGCCAAGCTGCACGCGGATTGGTACAGGACCAACGTCAGCAACCGATACGCCCATCCAGCAGAGGCAGACGCGATCGCAGAACTGAATCGCCTCCAGGCCGACGTCAAGGTGATTTTCGAGCTGCGCAACTCCATCCACAACGTGCAGATCCAGCCGGTCCCTGTCATCCGACTGCCGCACGGGGCGAACACAGTCCGAGGTGAGGCGCCATTTCGCGCCCACGTCACCGCCGACATCGCCGCGAAGCTCCAGGAGAAGGTCGGCCCCGAGGTTGCGGCTGCATGGGGATTCCAACCGGTATTCGACGGAGGGGCTACCGCTGACCTCTGGCTGATCGCCGACAAGGCCGTCGAGACCACGTTCAGGTTCCTGAATCTGCTGAGCGCCATCGCGCTGCGTAATCCGCTCCCGGAGGGAAGCTCAGCACTGCTGGCCGGCGAGGTCCCTGCAATGCCGCCCCGGCAGGTTCCGTGGCCAGGGTACGAAGACCACTTGCCGACCTTGCTGGGACTTCCCGATCCCCTTCCCGCACCGGTCACGGTGTGTCCGTGAAACCGGCTACGGCGCAGGGTCCCCACGGGATCGGAGCCACAGGCGTGGACGCAGTCCGCGGTCGTTGACGTCGGCTTCGTTGGGTTCGAGCCGTCTGCTGCGATGCCGGCGTTGCGCCCGCCTGGGCCGCGCGGTGAGGTGTTCAGAGCGACTGAATGTGGGCGGCCGCTTGATCGATGGTCGGGAATACCTTGGCGGCTGATGGGCTCGTTCCCACGGACCAGACGTGGTGGGCAGGGTTGTCGGTCCCTGTCCCGGGGCTGGCGGCGTATTCGAATCCTTTCGTCTTCGCCGCGATCCGGATGGACTTCGGCGTGGGCTTTCCTGCACCGCCCCACGTGCGTCCGTCCTGGCGGGCTAACGCCAATGCCGCGCAGTTAGGGCGGCGGGTCTGTTGTCAAGTGTGCTGGTATGAGGATGCTGATGCTGATCTCGGCGTGGTAGTTGGTGCGGTCGATGTCGCCCTTGGCTCGGTGTTTGGAGATTGCGC
>NZ_JBAQEO010000219.1:0-11038 GCF_049286785.1 Rhodococcus sp. (in: high G+C Gram-positive bacteria)
GTTCACGGCATGGCCGTGCACGTAGAGCTGCGCCAGTGCGGTGAGCACTCCGAGCGGCTCGTCTTCCTTGCGCTTGAGCGTCTGGATGAGGGCCATGTCGTGCAGGCCCGCATCGAACGCGGTGGCCGCCACGGACATCAGCGCCACCGGGTTCGGCGCGAGTTCCACGAACGTGGTGTGGCCGTTGCCCACCGCGAGCCGGACGGCGTTGGTGAAGTACACACTGTGCCGCAGACCCTTGGTCCAGTACTCCTCGCGGTGGATCGGCTCGTGGCCGGCGCGGTAGAACGTGTCCTGGTCGACGGACGAGTAGACGCCCAGCTTCAGCTTGGTCGGCTCGATGCCCGCAAGTTCGGCGGCGAGTTCACCGAGCAGCGGATCGACCTGCGAGGTGTGGCTGGCGCCCTTAGTCTTGAGGACGCGGGCCATCTTCTCCTCGGACTCCGCGCGCGCCACGATGGCGTTGACCTCCGACTCCGGGCCACCGATGACGGTGTGCGTCGGCGCCGCGTACACGCAGACCTCGAGGTGCGGGAAGTCGGTGAGGACGTTCTCGATCTCGGTGGCGCTGTACTCGACGAGGGCCATCAGGCGGATGTCGTCGCCCTCGAGCGTGGCCTCGGCCTCGCCCATCAGCCGCGACCGCGCGCAGATCACGCGGACGGCGTCCTCGAGCGGCAGGCCGCCCGAGATGTACGCGGCGGCGGCCTCACCCATGGAGTGACCGACGACGGCCTCGGGCTCGGCGCCGTGGTGGCGCAGCAGAGCGGCCAGACCGATCTGGATGGCGAAAATGCCCACCTGCGAGGTCTCGACGTCGTAGTCGATCGCGTCGTCGAGGAACTTCTCCTTCATGGAGTAGCCGGCCTCGTCCTCGATCAGCGCATCCACCTCGTCGATGGCCGCGGCGAACACCGGGTTCTCCAGGTACAGCTGCTTGGCCATCTTGCGGTGCTGCGACCCGAAGCCCGACAGCACCCAGACCGCGCCCTTCGACGCCGGCGAATCCGCGGAGAACACACCTTGGCCGGGCTTGCCGGCGGCCACGGCACGCAGTCCGGTGATGGCCTCGGCGCGCGTCTTCGCGAGAACGACCGCACGCGAGCGACCGTGGTTGCGACGTGCGAGGGACCGGGCGACGTCGCCGAGCGGTGTGGTGCTGCCCGCTTCGGTTTCCAGCCAGTCGGCCAGATCGGACGCGGCACGACGACGACGCGACGGCAGCGCCCCCGACACCGCGAGCACGACGGTGGGCTCATCGTTCAGGCCCATCGATTCGGCCGCGGCTTCGAGCATGCCCTCGCCGCCCGGCTCCGCGTCGACGTCCGCGGGTTCGGCCTCGGCCGGCACGTACTCACGCACGACGACGTGTGCGTTGGTGCCACCGAAACCGAAACCGGACACACCGGCAACTGCGGTGCCGGTATAGCGAGGCCAGGACGCACCCTCGGGAATGACCTGCAGTTGTGCCTTGTCGAAGGCGATGTACGGGTTGGGGCCGACATAGTTCAGCGACGGCGGCAGGATGTCTTCCTGCATCGACAGGACGACCTTGATCAGGCCCGCGGCACCCGCCGCGGCCTCGAGGTGCCCGAAGTTGGTCTTCGCGGAGCCGAGCAGAGCAGGCTTGTCGTCGTCGCGTCCACGACCCACGACGCGTCCGAGCGCGTCGGCCTCGATCGGATCACCGAGAATGGTGCCGGTGCCGTGGGCCTCGATGTAGTCGACCCCGGACGGGTTGATGCCCGCGTCACGGTAGGCGTGCCGCAAGACGTCGGCCTGCGCGTCCGGGTTGGGCGCGGCGAGGCCGTTGGACCGGCCGTCCTGGTTGACGGCACTACCGGCGATGACCGCGAGAATCCGGTCGCCGTCCCGTTCGGCATCCTCGAGGCGCTTGAGGACGACGAGACCGCCGCCCTCGGCCCGGATCATGCCGTCGGCGTCGGCCGAAAAAGCTTTGATGCGCCCGTCGGGAGCCATGACGCCCAGCTGGTCGAAGCCCAGCGTGGCGGGCGGTGCGACGATCATGTTGACGCCACCGGCGAGCGCGAGATCCGACTCACCGGACCGCAGCGAACGGACCGCCTGATGCACCGCGACCAGCGAGGACGAGCACGCGGTGTCGAGGGCGATGGACGGACCGCGGAAGTCGTAGAAGTACGAGACGCGGTTGGCGACGATGGCCGTCGAGGTGCCCGTCAGCGCATAGGGGTGCGCGTGGACCGGGTCGCTCACCGCCAGCAACTGGTAGTCGTTGGCCGAGCTGCCGATGAAGACACCGACCTGCTCGCCCTTCAGATCACTCGCCGGGATACGGGCGTGTTCGAGGGCCTCCCAGGTGAGTTCCATCGCCAGCCGCTGCTGCGGGTCGACGTTGGCAACCTCGAGCGGGGACATCGCGAAGAACTCGGCGTCGAAACTCTTGATGTCGTCGAGGTAGCCACCCTTGGTGTTGGCCTTCTCGACGGCAGCCTTGATCTGCGGGTCGGACGTGAACTCCTCCCACCGACCCTCGGGCAGGTCGGAGATGCCGTCGCGGCCGTCCGCCAGCATCTGCCACATCTCGGCAGGAGTGGTGCCCGCGCCGGGAAACCGCGTGGCCAGGCCCACGATCGCGATGTTGTGGGCGTCGGATGAGGGCGCCGAGGCGTAGTACGCGGCGTCCGCGGAATCGTCGGGCTGTTCGGGCTCGCCCTCGATGATGCGGGTGGCCAGCGACGCGATGGTGGGGTGCTGATACGCGACGGTCGCAGTGAGCGTGACGCCCACCAGTTCCTCGATCTCCCCGCTCAGCGCAACCGCATCCCGGGACGACAGACCGAACTCTTCCATCGGGCGATCGTCGGTGATCTGACCGACCGGTTGCCCCGTGGCGTCGGCAATCCAGTTACGCAGCCACTCCCGCAGCTCCGCAACCGTCATATCGCCAGAAGTCCGATCGTCATCATGTACAGCCATCAACTCACCAAGCTACCCGTCAGGAAGTGGATTATTCGGAAACGCTATCGGGGAAAGCAGTCTGCGTGTAACCGCCGCGCAGGGTGCCCTCGACATAGCTGGCCTTGCATGCCCGGCGCGCGATCTTGCCGCTCGAGGTGCGCGGAATGGAACCGGCCGGAACCAGCAGGATGTCCCGGGCAGTCACGCCGTGCCTGCTCGACAACGCCGCACGCACCGTGTCGGCGACGGGTTGCGGGTCGGCCTTGCCGGCACCGGGCGCGCGCTCGGCGACGATCACGAGCTGCTCCGACGAATCGTCCGGATCGAAGTTCAGGCCCGAATGGGTGTTCTCGAACACCACCCGCGGCAGCTGGTTCGCGGGCACCGAGAAGGCGGCGACGAAGCCCGGACGCAGCGCGGGGCTCGCCTCCTGAGCCGAGGCTTCCAGGTCCTGCGGGTAGTGATTCCGGCCGTCGACGATCACGAGGTCCTTGACCCGGCCCGTGATGAACAGCTCGCCGTCGATGTACACGCCGTAGTCGCCGGTCCGCATCCAGTTGGCGTCCTCGGGTGTTCCCTCGGCGTGGCTACCCTCGGGAAGCCGGTTCGTCAGCTTGTTGTGGAAGGTCTCGTCGGTTTCCTCGGTACGACCCCAGTAACCGATCCCGATGTTGTCACCGTGCAACCAGATCTCACCGACACGGTTCTCGGGCTGCTCGATGCGCGTCTCGGGATCGACGATGGCCGCCCACTGACTGCGCGCGACATAACCACACGACACCTGCGGGATCGCGTTCTCGGTGTCCTGGTCCACCTTGACGACCCGGCCGGCGTTGAGCTCGTTGCGGTCGAGGTAGACGACGCGCGCCTCGTCCGAATGCCGTGTGGAGGACACGAACAGGGTGGCCTCGGCCATGCCGTACGACGGCTTGATCGCGGTCTTCGGCAGACCGTACGGCGCGAACGCCTCGTTGAACTTGCGCATCGACGACGTGGTGACGGGCTCGCTGCCGTTGATCAACCCGATGACGTTGCTCAGATCGAGGCTCTCACCATTCTTCGGCAGACCGCGCGCGGCCGCGTGCTCGAACGCGAAGTTGGGAGCGGCGGCGAACGTGCCTGCACCGTCCGACACGGCGGCGAGTTCCTTGATCCAGCGGTACGGACGCTGTACGAACGCGCGCGGGCTCATGATGGTGATGTACTTGCCGCCCAGCGCGGGCAGGATGACCGTGAGCAGACCCATGTCGTGGAACAGGGGCAGCCACGTGACACCACGCGAATTTTCGTTCAGCTCGATGGAATCGACCATCTGCAGGGCGTTGGTCCCGACCGCACGGTGCGTGATCTCGACACCGGCGGGAACCCGGGTGGAGCCGGACGTGTACTGCAGGTACGCGATGTCGTCGAGGTCGATTTCGGGACGGACCCACGATTCGCCGACGCTGTCGGGGATGGCATCCACGGCGATGATGCGGGGGCGCTCGGCGGCGGGAAGGGACCGAAAGAACTGCCGGACACCCGCGGCTGAGGAGGTGGCGGTGAGGATGGCGGCAGGCTTGCAGTCACCGAGGACGGCGTGCAGGCGGTCGGTGTGTCCGGGTTCGTCGGGGTCGAACAGCGGCACGGCGATGGTGCCGGCATGAATCGCGGCGAAAAAGGAGATGACGTAGTCGAGACCCTGCGGCGCGAGAACGGCGACCCGGTCGCCGGGCTTGGTGACCTGCTGGAGGCGGGCCGCGACCGCGCGCAACCGGTTGCCGAACTGTTCCCAGGTCAGCTCGTGCGCTTCTCCCTCACGTTCCCGCGAGTAGTCGATATACCGGTATGCGAGGTCGTCCGCGTTCTCCCGGGTGTGACGCTGGACATAGTCGACCAGCGTGCTGTCGGGATCGAGCCTGATATGGCCCTTCTCGTCGATAAACTCATCGAACTTCGCGTTCATTCCATCTCCTCCGAAGCGATCACACAGGCATGCCATCGGCATGACTGCGCCCCAGACTTCCTTCGCCGAATCGG
Organism: Rhodococcus sp. (in: high G+C Gram-positive bacteria); assembly: GCF_049286785.1. Classification (GTDB taxonomy): domain Bacteria; phylum Actinomycetota; class Actinomycetes; order Mycobacteriales; family Mycobacteriaceae; genus Rhodococcus_F. The sequence continues at coordinate 4,960 of NZ_JBAQEO010000219.1, forward strand.
ATCTCGTACAACTCGCGGGCGATCACGTCAGAACGCAACTCACCCGAATAAGCTCATCGATTCCAAACCACAGATATGTTACAGATTGGCATCGCTCGCTCTCGTTGCGCTGCGTCTACTCGCCCTTCAACTGCGAGATGATCGGCGCGAACGCATCCATCTGGGTGGGGAAGACACCGACATAGGACATTGTCGTCTTCGCACGCACCATGCGGATCTGATCTGCGATTTCATCGAAACTTCCGATCGCCAGATACGGCGAGTTCAAGATGTCCTCGACGGACAACTTCACGTCCACCTCGATGTTGGGCGGGAACCCTTGGTCGAGGGCGGCCAGCGCCATCTCCGCGGTCTGTTCCCGATCGTCGGTGATGACGATGGTGGTGATGGTCCAGTTCAGTTCGATGTCGTCGAACCGGTCACCGGCAGCTTCGCGAATCCGCTCGACTCGTTCCATGGTCTTCTCGAGCGTCACACCCGACAGCAGGAGTTTGCCCTCTTTGCTGGTTGGGGTCGCGACCGAGATGATGTCGGCATACTTGGCGGCGAGCGCCAGCATCCTGGGGCCGCCACCGCCGACGGCGATCGGCGGGCGCGGACCCTGGCGCGGCCGCGGACTGCCGGTGAGTCCCTTGATCTGGTAGTACTTGCCGTCGAAGTTGCATTCCTGACCGCGCAGCAGCGTGTCGAGAATCTGCAAGGACTCCTCGAGTTTCGCGATCCGCACACCGGGACGCTCGTAGGGAATGCCACCCTTGTCGAACTCTTCCTTCATCCACCCGGCACCGATCCCCAGCTCGAGACGGCCACCGGACAGGACGTCGATGGTGGCAGCGTCCTTCGCGAGGATCGCCGGATGCCGGAAACCGTTGGCAAGCACGGCGGTGCCGAGCCGGATCTTGTCCGTGGCCACGGCGAGCGCACCGAGGGCGGCAATCGGTCCCACCTGATTCCCCAGGTGGTCGGGAATCATGAAGCTGTCGAACCCGAGTTCCTCGGCCTTCTGCGCAAGCTTCACGAAACGGCGGGCGCCGCCCTCGTCAGCGTTGCCTTCGCCACCTGCCGCAAAACGGAACTTTCGGGGCGAGCCGGCATCGGAACTCATGTACAGCTTCTCCTGTTCGAACGCCCGCGGGCACCGGTGATCTTGCGACAGTGCAGCACTCTACCGTCGCCGGGAAGGGTGGACTACCGGCGAGTACGTATCGCGCATATCTGTTCGGGAACATTTGCGTCTCACCGGTCCCCTGCATACTCACAGGTCACGCGCAGCTAACTGTGCGGCGGCGTCGGTGCGCCCTCGATCTTCTCCGCTGCCCAGTTCGCGATCCACTGCGGAGCGGTGGTCCCCGACTCGTCCACGACGTACGAGTTGTACAACGCGTGAACAGGATTGTTGTTGTACTCGAGCAGGCGCAATGCGCTGGCTACCCAGTTACCGGGCTTGAACGCCTCGAGCGGCGCATCGCAGATCCCGTCCGACGGCGCACAGATCTCGACAGTGCGATCGGCCAGGTCGCCGAACCCGCCCGGGCGCGGACCGGTCATCGTGATTCCCGGCACCTTCAGACCCGCCAGCGACAACTCGGCACCCACACCGGCCACGGCCTGCCCGATGTCGGTAGCCGCTCCCGGATCGCGGCGGCCGTCGGCGATGAGTCCGACGCCGAGTACCAGGTCCGCCGGCACGGGACCGTCGCCCGCACCGATGCTCGATGCGACGTCGCCGGCGATCACCGCACCCTGCGAGAAACCGGTCAGCAGGAAACTGGTGAGCGGGCACTCCGCGTGGCGGCGAACGAGGATGTCGTTGGTGGCGGCCAGGCCCGCCGTCCGGCTGTTGTTGTAGGACTCCTGCCCGTCCGGGGGAAACGCGACAGGATTGGAGAACTGCGCAACGTACGGAACCGTGTAGACGTCAGCGCGCGCAGGCGGGAACAACTCCTGTAACGGACGTGACACGTTCAGCATCAGCGACGCCGGGTTGGCCGTCGGGTTGTACGGGTCGTCACCGGCACTCGACTCCCATGTACCCGGGACGACGACCACCTGGACGTCCGGGCAGCTGGCCGACTGCGTGTCGGGCCGCTCCGGACCGGGCGGGATCGGGACGGGCTTGGGGAGCCGTCCCGCGAGCAGGTACCACAGCGCGAGCACAGCCAGCAGGATCACCAGCAGAATCACAGCCAGTACCAACAACTTACGAAGACGGCTTCCCCTCGCCTTGCGCGTTCCGCGCCCGGTCCGCGACATCGGCGGCTACCTGCAGTAGGTCGCGTGAGCGACGTCGATGTATGTCTGGGCGTCGGCCGCGGCCTGTTCCTGGCTGAGTTCCCGGCCCGCGGCAGCCGCCTCGGTGCCGACCATCGCGGTAACGAACACCATGGTGTCGGCGTCGCTGCGGCCTTCTGCCCGTGCCTGGCAGATGAAGTCGGCGGTGCTGACGGCCATCGTGCCGTCGGTGGCCGGCTCGATTCCTCTCTTCTTCAGTTCTTCGAGGAACTTCTTGCCCTCGTCACTGACCGGCACCTCGCTGGGACCGGGGAAGTCCTCCGGAACCGCCTGCGGCTGTTCCGGCGGCGCCGTCGCAGCCTGGCCCGGACTCGTCACCGGCGCCGAGGCGGTGGCCGATCCGGTCGCGGTCGGCGGGGCCGACGCAGTGCCCTCGGCGGCGGTCGTGGTGGACTCCATCGCAGCGGAGGTCGAGGACGGAGTAGAGGTGGCCGTCGAATCGTCACTGCCGCATCCGACCAGCAGACCGCTTGCTGCGGCTGCAAGCGCGCCTACCGCGATTGCCCGTGCGAAGGTGGTGCTGATTCGTGAATGCTGCGGCATCTATTTCCGTCCTTAGCTTTCCAAGTCGTTGTTACTCGACAGGGTACAGACGCAGATCGGGCGGAAGCCCGGTCCGCTGGACCCGGCCCCGCCCGCTGCTGTGGATGTTCTAGCGAACCTCGGCCTTGCCGTCGATCAGCGTGATGTAGCCGGTCTGGAAGTTCTGCTGCACACCGCCGGGGATCGCGAACTTGTCACTGATCGGGAAGCCGAGCCGACCGGCCTCGTACCCAACGCTCTTCCAGGCCTCGAAGATCGGGCCGTTCTCGATCGACCACGCACCCGATGCCGGACTCCAATAGATGTTGCCGGCCTCGAACTCGTTGAACCGTCCACCGTTCTTGACGGCGATCTCACTGGTCTTCGGGAAACCGAGCCATCCACCTTCGTACCCCGTCTCGGCGTACTTGCCCATGATCATTCCCTGCACCGCGTGGGTGCCGTTGGCGGGACTGAAGTACATGGCACCGATCTCGAAGCCCTGCACGGCACCGACCTTGCCAGGTGTGGGAACTTCCTCGGCCACGGGGTAGCCGAGCGGGCCGGCCTCCCAGCCCTGTCGTGCCCATTCCCCGAGGATCGCGCCCCGGATGGCGTGTCCACCGGTCTGCGGGGTCCAGTAGATCGAACCGTTCGCGAAGTGATTGAACCGGCCGCGGCCGTCCGGGGTGCCCAGTTCCGGCGTCTTCGGGTAGCCGAGTGCTCCGGCCGGACCACCCATCCCCTGATACACGCCGCCGATGATGCCGGCCACCGGCTGTGTGCCGGAGTCGCCCTTGGCGAAGATCCGCCCGAACCGGAAGTCCTGGACCGTGCCGCCCGCGATGCTGTACTCCGGCGTCAGGCAGTCGCCGATCCACGGATTGGCATTCGCGACACCGGCGATCGATCCGCCGATGGTGCACACCGGCTTGTCGGCCTCCACGCCGACGGCGCTGGCGAGCTGCGGCCACAACTGATGAAGCTCGAACTGCCAGTACGGCCACGAGTGCGTACCCGACGGCCGGTAGTTGACCTGCGCGGGGATACCGAGCTTGTTGAGCTTGGTCGCGAAGGTCTGCGAGGTGAGGCGGGACAGGATCTCGAGTCCCATACCGGCGTAGTTGGTGCTGACCCCCGGAATCCCGGACGGCTGATCGTACGGTCCGGTGGTGCCGCTGCCGCTGGAAATATAGAGGCTGACACCCTTGAGCTTGTCCGCGAGCAGGTAGGGATCATGCTCTTCCCACGCCGAACTGGTGGGCGGACCCCACATGGCGTTGGCGTCGAATCCGCCGGCATCGCTCATCGCGTACGCCACGGCCTGCGGCATTCCCAGCGCCGTCGTGGTGAGCATGCCCGACAACGAGGCCGCGAACTTGAAGAAACCCTGGTTACGGCCGGCGAGGAACATCGCGGACGTGCCGCCCATGGACAATCCGATGACCCCGCGCGTCTGCGTGGAACGCCAGTCGCTCTCGAGGATGGGCGGCAATTCCTTGGTGAGGAACGTTTCCCACTGGTAGTTCTGCCCGTTGTCCTGAGCCACCCAGTCGGAGTAGAAGCTGGACTGGCCGCCCACCGGCAGAACCACGTTGATGTTCTTGTCGGCGAAGAACGCCTCGGCATCGGTTTCGAGCGTCCAGCCGTTCTCGTTGTCCTGCGCCCGGAGTCCGTCGAGCATGTACACCGACGGGAACTTCTCCGTCGGCTTGATGTTCCAGTCCCTCGCCAGCAACAGCTGAACCTGGATCGGCACACCCATCGACGGGGAATTGATCCACAGCGCGACACGGCGATCCGTCAGCCAGTCGACGTGGTGGATCGTCGCGCCGATGGGCGCCTGTGTGGCAACCGGGGCGGTGTGCGCGGCCATCGGCGCAGCCGACACGGTGGCGGCCGAGCTGAACCCGGCCGCCACCGGTACGACGAGCACGGCGGCAAGCGCCACGAGGATCCGACTTCGGACACCGGCAAACTCAGTTCGCCGTCGTTCCGCCCTGGGCAGGCCTACTCGCATTGGCGTTCACTCCCTGTCTGCGCGTCGAGGCAATAACCCGAACGGCCTCGCGTTCCGGTTCTTTCTACACGCAAACAGCAGTCGAGTGGGGGTGCCGCGCTGTTACCACTGGTGCAATTGTTACCTCTGAGCTGCTCCCGCTAACCGATGGTGTTGCTGAGATCGGGCGCCAGATCGTGGATCTGCTGGCCCCAGTAGCGCCAGCTGTGGATACCGCGGGGCGGGAAGCTGTAGGTGACGTTGTTCGCGCCGATGGTCGCCATGCGCACCTGGAAGGCGCGGGTGTTCGCGAGCGACAGCGCCTCGAGTCCCGCACCAGTGGTCGTGTTGAACACGTCCACGACGCCGGTGGGCGCGTTGCCACCGGGGCCGGGAATGCCGTTGGCGGCCGAGGCCCACACCCGCGTGCCGTTGTCGCGAAGCTTGGTCGCGAAGACGAACGGATCGTTGCGCAGCCACGCCGGGTTCCACGGCGGACCCCACATCGCGTCCACGTTGTACCGTCCGGCGTCGAGCATCGCGACGCGGATCGCCTCACGCATGCCGGGTGCCGAGATGTTCAGGTACCCCGACAGCGACCCCGCGTAGTTGAACTGGTCCGGGTGGTATGCCGCGAGGGTCAGGGCAGCACTGCCACCCATCGACAGGCCGATGACGCCGTTGCGGGTGGTTTGGAAGCCCAGACGGTCACGCAGAGCGTTGCGCAGTTCCTTCGTGAGGAACGTTTCCCACTGGTACTTGACCTTCTGGCCGTTGAACGTGGAATTCGACACCCAGTCGGAGTAGAAGCTGGACTGGCCACCGACCGGTTGCACGACGTTGATGTTCTGGCCCGCGAGGAACGCACCGGCGTCGGTGTTGATCTCCCAGCCGCTGAGATCGTCCTGCGCACGCAGACCGTCGAGCAGATACACCACGCGGTTGGTGTTGCCGTCGGCTGCGCGCCAGACGCGGCTCTTGATCGGACCCATACTCGAGTCGACCCAGAAATCCTGGGCCGCGGGGTCGAAGGCCGCGGACGCGGTAGCTCCACCGCCGACCATCGTCACACCGAGTGGCACCGCCACTGCCAATGCAACAGCCGCCGCGGTGCGCCTGGCCCATCCGCGTGTTCTCGTCGTACCCCCAACTCGCATGTACTCGTCTTCCCTCCGCTTGATTCGTCTTTGCCGCGGCCGCGGCATCACCACTCGAGCTCGTGAAATCTCGTTCGAAAAATCCGACTCACAGACGCCACCCGCACAG
>NZ_JBAQEO010000220.1:0-2539 GCF_049286785.1 Rhodococcus sp. (in: high G+C Gram-positive bacteria)
GGACCTTACCGGGAGCCCTCTGTTCGGCATGCCGGCGCAGCAGAGGCTCGAGTCGCAGCTGGGGGTAGTTGGTCGAGGGGCAGGCGCTGTCGCGCTCGTACCTCTCTGCCAGCCCGCCGCCGCCGAAGGCATCCATCTTGTAAAAGGTCTTCGCGTCGAGCGGACCATCACCGGCCAGTGTGGTACGCCACACAACCTTGCCCATGTTCTGCATGGGTGCGCCGACGTCGTAGATGTCGTCGGCAACGCCGTACTGCCGGAGGATCTCCATTGTGCGTTGATTGAGGTAGTGCGCCTTCGGCAGGATGGAGGTACTTTCATGGCGCTCGACCAGCAGGTGATCGATCCCATACGCGGACAGAAAGATGGACGTGGTCAGTCCGCTGGCCCCCCCGCCGACGATGAGCACCGGAACCCGGATGTCTGACATAGTTTTCTCCTTACTGAGGATTTCGAATAGGGCTCACGCCGGTGACGGGGTGAAGCGTTCGGAGAGTTTTTCGAATATTTCGAGTGCTTCCGGGTTTCTCACTGCACCGTCGGAGACGACTGTGTTCCGCTGAGCCCCGAGGAGCAGCTTCTTCACCGGCACCTCGAGCTTCTTGCCGGTGAGGTTGTAGGGGATGGCGGGCACCGCAATGATTTCGTCGGGAGCGTGACGCGGTGACAGCCGCTGCCGCAGCTCGCTGACGATCCGCACCCGCAGAGCGTCGTCCAACTGTGTTCCTTCACGAAGCTGGACGAACAAGACGAGTGAACCCATCTCTCCCGTCGGATCGTCGAGGTGTACGACCAGACTGTCCTCGATATCGTCGAGATTCTGTATTGCCGAGTAGAATTCGCTGGTCCCGAGGCGGACGCCGCCACGGTTGAGTGTGCCGTCCGAACGACCGCTGATCACGCATGCCCCGCGGGCGTTGAAGGTGACCCAGTCCCCGTGTCGCCACCTGCCTGGATAATGCTCGAAATACGCGGCGCGGTACTTGCTGCCGTCCGGGTCATTCCAGAAATAGACCGGCATCGACGGCATGGGCGCCGAGATGACGAGTTCGCCGAGTTGGTCGACGACCGGGTTGCCTTCGGTGTCGAGTGCCTGGGCCAGTACGCCGAGAGCCGGCGCGCTGATCTCTCCCGCCCTGACCGGCAGGAGGGGAGTGCCGCCGACGAAAGAGGTGCACACGTCGGTGCCGCCGCTGGTGGACTGCAGGAAAATCAGCGGGTTGACGGTGTCGTAGATCCAGCGGAACCCGTCGGCCGGAAGCGGTGAGCCGGTCGAGAACATGCCCCTCAACCGGCTGAGGTCGAACTTCTCGCCCGGGCGGAGCCCCGCTTTGCGGCAGCCCATCAGAAATGCGGCTCCGGCTCCGAACACCGTTACCTCGGTCTGTTCAACGATCTTCCACAACTCGTCGGGCTCGGGGTAGACCGGATTGCCGTCGAACAAGGTCACGGCCGCGCCGAGCAGCAATGCGGACACCTGTATGTTCCACATGACCCAGGTGGTCGTGCAGTAGACGAAGTACCGGTCGGCCGGTCCCAGGTCCGAATGCAAGCCGAGCGCCTTCTGCAGTTCGAGCACGATCCCGCCGTGTGAGTGCACGATGGCTTTCGGAAGACCGGTGGTGCCGGAGGAGAACAGTACCCACAGGGGGTGGTCGAACGGGACGCGTTCGTATGTGGCCGTCGCCGCTTCGGCGAGCAGATCGCGCCAGTCGATCGAGCCGTCCAGCGTGATCGTGGGGTTGAGGTAGGTCACCTGCACGGTGGTGGTCACGGTCGGTAACTCGGAGCGGATGGCCGTCACCTCGTCGGTGCGGTCGACGACTTTGTCGCCGTAGCGGTAGCCGTCCACTGCGAGGAATACCTTCGGTTCGAGCTGCTGGAGTCGGTCGATCACGCTGCGGCTGCCCAACTCAGGGGCGCACACGGCCCAGATTGCGCCGATGCTGGCCGTCGCCAGCATCGCGATGAGGGCTTCGGGAATGTTGGGTAGGTAGGCCGCCACTCGGTCGCCGGGGCCGACGCCGAGCCGCCGCAGACCAGCGGCAGCTCGGGCGACCTGCTCTCGGAGCTGTCCGCGTGTGAGCCTGATGGTTCCCCGGGTCTGCGACAGTGCGGTGATGACGTTCTGTTCGGTGTCTCCACGCAGCAAGTTCTCGGCGTAGTTGAGCTTCACGTCCGGGAACCACCGCGCTCCCGGCATCATCTCGTCGACGAGGACCCGGGTCGGGTCGCCATCGGCGACGACATCGAAGTATTCCCAGATCGAACGCCAGAATCCGGACAGGTCCTGCGTCGACCACTGCCACAGATCCGAGTAACCGGCGAATTCGAGTCCGTCGCTGGTGCGGAGCCACTGCACGAACCGGCCCATCCGGCAGTCGGAGAGCGTCTGCGGCGTCGGGTCCCACAGCACCTGGCCATCGCCTTCGAAACGGAATGTTGTACTGCTCACTGCATTTCCTTCTTCGTCACCATGCGGTGGCGCATCGTGCCGATTCCTTCGGCTGAAGTGCTCAGTTCCTCACCGGGCCGAAGG
>NZ_JBAQEO010000221.1:0-7559 GCF_049286785.1 Rhodococcus sp. (in: high G+C Gram-positive bacteria)
TGACCGACACCGGATGGACCCTGACGATGGCTGCCCGGACCCTCCGGCAGGCGGGCGCGCCTGCGGTTCTGCCCTTCGCGCTGGCGGGGGTCAAATAGCCTTCATATTTCGCGGGAGGTTCCGCTGCCATTACAGAAAGTGATCAGCCTCACATTGTGCGTCTCACCTGCGAAGCCTCCATGTCTGAACTGTCCAATTCCGCGAGGCACATGAAATCGGCGGGAATGGTTGTTAGCTTGGAGTATCCAATGACCCCTGTTCAGAAGAGTGCCAACCCGACCACCGCGCCGGACGCGGTGTTGTTCAGAAGACCACAGATCGCTGACGGAGTCCGGCTCTGGGAGATCGCCAGGAACACGGAAGTGCTCGACCTGAATTCGAGCTACGCATACCTGTTGTGGTGTAGAGATTTCAGCCGCACGTCGATCGTTGCGGTGGCGGACGAACGAGTCGTGGGGTTCGTCACGGGCTACGTTCGCCCGGAATCCCCGGCGACACTGTTCGTCTGGCAGGTCGCGGTAGACGCAGACCAGCGCGGCAAGGGAATTGCCGGCCGCATGCTGAGCGCGCTGCTCGATCGCCTTGCACCCGAAGGAATCAGCCGTCTCGAGACCACGATCAGCCCCGACAACGAGGCATCGATCGCGCTGTTCACCGCATTGGCGCGTCGCCGAGATACGGCGATCAACAAGCAAGAGTTGTTCAGCCCTAACAATTTTCCCGATGGACACGAAGCCGAGGATTTGTACACGATCGGCTGAGAGCCCACCCTTGGAGGAATACACACCATGACGACCATCGAACCCACCATCTTCGACGTCCTCGAGTCCGAGGTACGCAGCTACAGTCGCGGGTGGCCCGCCGTCTTCGAATCGGCATCCGGTTCGTGGATTCGCGACGAGAACGGTCGCGACTACCTCGACTTCTTCGCCGGTGCCGGTGCATTGAACTACGGCCACAACAACCCGGTGCTCAAATCGGCACTGGTCGACTACATCGTCGGCGACGGGATCACACACGGCCTGGACATGGCGACCGTGGCCAAACGCGATCTGCTGAAGAGCTTCCAGAAGAACATTCTGGAGCCGCGCGGACTCGACTACAAGGTCCAGTTCCCAGGCCCCACCGGCACCAACTCCGTCGAAGCAGCACTGAAGCTGGCCCGCAAGGTCACCGGTCGTTCTTCGATCATCAACTTCACCAACGCTTTTCACGGGATGACGCTCGGCGCGCTGTCGGTCACCGGTAACTCGATGAAACGTGCGGGCGCCGGTATCCCGTTGGTCCATGCCACGCCGATGCCGTTCGACAACTACTTCGATGGTGTCACCGAGGACTTCCAGTGGTTCTCCCGGGTGCTCGACGACTCGGGTAGTGGACTCAACCGTCCCGCCGCCGTCATCGTCGAGACCGTCCAGGGTGAGGGCGGTGTGAATGTCGCTCGCCCGGAGTGGCTGCGCGCGCTTGCCGACCTGTGTGCCGAGCGGGAAATCCTGTTGATTGTCGACGACGTCCAGATGGGCTGCGGTCGTACCGGCCCGTTCTTCTCGTTCGAACTCGCCGGCATCACCCCGGACATCGTCACCCTGTCCAAGTCGATCGGTGGTTACGGCATGCCCATGGCCCTGACCCTGTTCAAACGCGAGCTCGACGTCTGGGGTCCGGGTGAGCACAACGGCACGTTCCGCGGGAACAACCCCGCCTTCGTGACCGCACGCGTCGCCCTCGACCATTACTGGTCCGACGACGCACTGCACAAGTCGACGCTGGCCAAGGGCGAGAAGATTCACCAGGCGTTCACCGCCCTCTCCCTCCAGTTCGACGGCGAGGTGAGCACCCGCGGCCGCGGACTCGTCCAGGGTCTTGTGTTCAACGACGCCGACAAGGCAGGCAAGGTCTGCAAGATCGCATTCGACGAGGGACTGCTCGCAGAGACCTCGGGACCGTCGGACGAGGTGGTCAAGCTGCTCCCGCCGCTCACCGTCACCGACGACGAGCTGGATCACGGCCTCGGCATTCTGGCCGAAGCCACCGGCAAGGTTTGCAGCTAGAGAAAGGGATATTCATGATCGTTCGCACTACCGCAGAAATCACCGACACCGACCGCGACATCATCAGCGAGGACGGCAACTGGCGCAGCAAGCGCATCGTTCTCGGCGGCGACAAGGTGGGGTTCTCGTTCCACGAGACCACGATCAAAGCGGGTTCGGTCAACGAGTTCCACTACGCCAATCACGTCGAGGCCGTCTGGCTGGTCGAAGGCACCGGCAAACTCATCGACCTCGACAACGACAGGGTCTACGAACTCGGTCCCGGCTCGATGTACCTGCTGAACGGCCACGAGCGTCACCGGGTAGAGCCCGATACCGAGATGCGCATGCTCTGCGTCTTCAATCCGCCGGTCACCGGACGTGAAGTGCACGACGAGAACGGTGTCTACCCCTTGGTCGAGGTACCCGCGTAGGTTCGACTCATGCCCGTCGACGACGTCGTTCCGACCATAGCTCTCGGACCCGCCCCGGACCCGCTTCTCGAAGATGCGGTGCGCCGGGGCGGTGCCCATGTGGCCGCCATGGATTCCGCGGATGCGCTGGTCTGGAATGCCGGACCGATCGGTTTCCCCGATCCTCTCCCGGAGAACATCCGCTGGGTCCAGTTGAGCGCGGCCGGGGTGGAGGATTGGCTCGCATCCGGTCTCATCCGGCCGGACACCACCGTGATGTGGACGTCGGCGGCGGGTGCGTTCGCCGCGACGGTCGCCGAACATGCGCTCACTCTGCTTCTCGCCGGGGTCCGTGCGCTTCCCGAACACTTCGCCGCCAAGACGTGGCGGCAGCAGGAGTTCTTCTCCAAGGTCGGCACGCTGCGCGGTGCGACGGTCGCCATCGTGGGTGCGGGCGGAATCGGGCGGGCACTGATACCGATGCTCGCGGCGATGGGCGCCGAGGTGATCGCGGTGAATCGGACCGGAAGTCCGGTGCCCGGCGCCCTCGAGACGCTCCCCGCCACCCGACTCGACGAGGTGTGGGTCCGTGCCGACCACTTCGTGATCGGGGCACCGGCCACTTCTGCCACGCGTCATCTCGTGGGCGGCGCGGAACTGGCACAGATGAAGCCCACCTCCTGGGTGATCAACGTTGCCCGCGGGTCACTGATCGACACCGACGCACTGGTACAGGCCCTGCGGGAGAACATGATCGGCGGTGCCGGACTCGATGTGACGGAGCCCGAACCACTCCCCGACGGACATCCTCTGTGGGACCTGCCGAACGTGATCATCACCCCGCACGACTCCAATCCGCCCTCCGTGCGTCCCCCCGCCTTCGCCGAACACGTGGCACTCAACGTCGCCCGGTTCGTCGCCGGTGAGAAGCTCACCGCTCTCATCGACCCTGTCGTCGGGTACTGATCCGGGCGCTACTCTGACATCGTGTTCGAGCAACTCGTCGATGTCCTGGGTGGACGGCGTTTGTGTGTGATCACCGGCGCCGGAATCTCGACCGACTCCGGGATTCCGGACTATCGGGGGCCGGACTCCCCACCACGCAACCCGATGACCTATCAGCAGTTCGTCGGGGACCCCGCCTTTCGCCGTCACTACTGGGCCCGCAACCATCTGGGGTGGCGGCACATGGACGCGGCGCGTCCCAATTCCGGGCATCGGGCTCTCGCCGGTCTCGAACGGGCGGGCATCGCGCATGCGGTCATCACCCAGAACGTCGATCTCCTGCACACCAAGGCCGGCAGTCGCCGGGTGATCGACCTGCACGGCACCTACGCCCAGGTTCGGTGCCTCGGGTGCGGTGCCTTGATCTCACGCGCCACTCTCGCCGACCGGCTCGAAGAAGCGAACCCCGATTTCTCCGCAACCGTCTCTGCCTCGAGCGGAGTCGAGATCGCGCCGGATGCGGACGCGGTGATCACCAGTACCGAGCGCTTTCGAATGGTGGACTGCGCATCCTGCGGCGGACTGCTCAAACCCGATATCGTGTACTTCGGTGAAACCGTTCCCGGACAGAGAGTCGAGGCCGCCTACGCGGTCGTCGACGAGGCCGATGCACTGCTCGTCGCCGGTTCGTCGCTCACCGTCATGTCGGGTCTGCGCTTCGTCCGGCATGCGGCCAAGCGCGACATTCCCATCGTGATCGTCAATCGGGGAAGCACCCGCGCCGACGCACTCGCCACCGTCAAGCTGGACACCGGATGTTCGGAGGCGCTGACCGCGCTGCTCGACGCTACAGCGGAACCAGATCGTCGGCGTGGACGATCGGACGTTGCATCTCCGGGGGAAGTTCCTGCGTCGACTTCCCGAGGATCTCGCTGATCTCGCTGGAGTCGTAGGCCACCACTCCCCTGGCCACCGGTTTCTCACCGGGACCGAGCAGTGACACGACGTCTCCGCCGTAGAACCTCCCGGACACGGCCGTGACGCCCGCGGGTAGCAGTGACCGCCGCTTCGTGACGACAGCGCGCACGGCACCCTCGTCCAGGTGCAGAATCCCCTGCTCGTCGGCGCCGTGACGTACCCAGAACCTGCGGGAGGACAGACGCGTGGGCCGGGCAGTGAAAGCCGTTCCCACCCCGGCATCGCTCAACGCCGCAGCCGCCTCGGATGCGGCGGCCAGCAGGACCGGCACACCCGCGTCCGCGGCGAGTCGTGCAGCGGCCAGTTTGGAGGCCATCCCGCCGGTACCGAGTGCACCACCGGAGCCGGCCACCACCCCGTCGAGATCCTCGGGGCTGTTCACCTCGCGGATGAGGGTGGCACTGCCCTTCCGCGGATCCCCATCGTAGAGTCCGTCCACGTCGGACAGCAGGACGAGGGCCTCGGCGCCGACCAGATGGGCGACGAGTGCCGCGAGCCGATCGTTGTCGCCGAAGCGCAGCTCCGCGGTGGCCACGGTGTCGTTCTCGTTGACGACCGCGACCGCGTGCAGTGCCCGCAGCCGATCGAGGGTGCGCTGCGCGTTGCGATGCTGAGCGCGGCGCGCAATGTCGTCGGCGGTGAGCAGCACCTGGCCCACCGTGCGGCCGTACCTGGCGAACGACGTCCCCCAGGCATGGGCCAGAGCCAGCTGACCCACACTCGCGGCGGCCTGCTTCGTCGCCAGGTCACGCGGACGTTTGGTCAGCCCCAGCGGAGCCAGTCCGGCACCTACCGCACCCGAAGACACGACGACGACGTCGGACCCGGCCCGCATCCGCGCCTCGATCGCGTCGGCCAGCGCATCGAGACGGCCCCTGTCGATGCCGCCGACCAGACTCGTCAGTGCAGACGATCCGATCTTCACGACAACGCTGTGGGCCGACGCGATAGTGCGCCGGGTCTCGCTCACTGTTCTTCGGGGTCGAGGCCTTCGAGACCACGACGGATCCTGCTCGCGTGCTTGCGCTCGGTCGCGCCGATGCGCTCGACCTGATCGATCCGGGGGTCGGTACCCCGTCCCGTACGCGTGAGATCGATACCGGCAGGTGTCTGCGGCTCCCAGTCGAAGCTGACGTCGCCTATGGTGACGGACGCACCGGGCTGGGCCCCATGCTTCACCAGCTCCGCCTCGACCCCGAGCCGGGCCAGCCTGTCGGCCAGGTAACCCACGGCCTCGTCGTTGTCGAACTGCGTTTGCCGCACCCACCGCTCGGGCCGGTTGCCACGAACGATGAAACCACCCGGTACCTCGGGATCCGCGACCACACTGAAGCTGTTCTCCTTGGCGGCGATCGGACGGATCACCTGACGCTTCGGGGCCTCCGGCGGGTGCGCTTCACGATAGTCCTCCACCATCTTTGCGAGGGCGAACGTCAAGGGCCGTAACCCTTCTCGGCTCACTGCCGAAATCGTGAAGACGGGCCATCCGCGCGCCTGCAGCTCGGGAGTGACCATCTCGGCGAGCTCGGCCGCCTCCGGGACATCCGACTTGTTGAGAATCACGATGCGGGGGCGATCCGCCAGGTCACCGAGGCCGTTGTCGCCGGACAGCGCCGGCTTGTAGGCAGCGAGTTCCGCTTCGAGCGCGTCGATGTCGGAAATCGGGTCACGACCCGGGTCGAGCGTGGCGCAGTCCACCACGTGAGCCAAGACGGCACACCGCTCGAGATGACGCAGGAAGTCCAGCCCAAGTCCGCGGCCGTCGCTGGCACCGGGAATCAGACCCGGCACGTCGGCCACCGTGAAGGTGGTGTCCCCACTCGAGACGACACCCAGGTTCGGCACCAAGGTGGTGAACGGGTAGTCCGCGATCTTCGGCTTGGCAGCCGACAGGACGGAGACGAGCGACGACTTTCCGGCCGACGGGAATCCGACGAGCCCCACGTCGGCCACGGATTTCAGTTCGAGGACGATTTCCCGTTCGACCCCGTCCTCGCCGAGCAGCGCGAAGCCCGGCGCCTTGCGTGCCTTCGAGGACAACGCCGCGTTGCCGAGACCTCCGCGACCACCCTGAGCAGCCTCGTACCGGGTGCCGCTTCCGATGAGGTCCGCGAGAACCCGGCCGTCCTTGTCGAGGACGACTGTGCCGTCGGGAACCTTCAGGATCAGATCTTCACCCTGGGCACCGTCACGGTTGCTGCCCATACCCTGCTTGCCGTTGGTGGCCTTCGCATGGGGATGGAAGTGGAAGTCGAGGAGGGTATGCACGCTGCCGTCCACCTCCAGCACCACGTCACCGCCGCGCCCGCCGTTGCCACCGTCGGGTCCGCCGAGTGGTTTGAACTTCTCGCGGTGTACGGAGGCGCAGCCATTGCCGCCTTTTCCTGCGCTGACGTGCAGCACTACGCGGTCAATGAATCGGGACATGACTGCCGGATCCTTCCTCAGTCAATTGTGGTGATCTCAGGTGAAGCAACTAGCTGAAAACACACTGCTTTGAAACGAATTGCACGGAAAACAAACAATAGGGGCGGACCGGGTAGCTCGACCCAGATCCGCCCCTATCGGGAGCTTGAAACGTCCTGTCACAGGACGATGCACACTCGCAGCAGGACTAGGCCTCTGCCGCCGCCGGAACAATGTTCACGGTCTTGCGTCCCCGCTTGGTGCCGAACTCGACCGCACCGGCAGCGAGTGCGAAGAGCGTGTCGTCGCCGCCGCGGCCGACGTTCACGCCGGGGTGGAAATGGGTTCCGCGCTGACGCACCAGGATCTCGCCGGCGCTGACGGCCTGTCCGCCGAAGCGCTTCACGCCGAGTCGCTGGGCGTTCGAGTCGCGACCGTTACGGGAGCTGGATGCACCCTTCTTATGTGCCATGTTGTTGACCCTCCTCGGGCGAAAACAGCTCTGAAGCTCTAGTTGTTGATACCGGTGACCTTGAGGACCGTCAGCTTCTGCCTGTGGCCCTGACGCTTGTGGTAGCCGGTCTTGTTCTTGAACTTGTGAATGCGGATCTTCGGGCCCTTGGTGTGCTCGACAACCTCGCCGGTGACCGAAATCTTTGCCAGCTTGCCGGCATCGGTGGTCAGCTCGGATCCGTCGACGACGAGAACCGGAGCAAGCGAGACAGCAGTGCCGGGCTCACCCTCGATCTTCTCGACCTTGACGAGGTCACCAACAGCGACCTTGTAC
>NZ_JBAQEO010000222.1:0-2306 GCF_049286785.1 Rhodococcus sp. (in: high G+C Gram-positive bacteria)
GGGTGCTGTTGGGGCCGATGAAGTGGGTCTCGGTGGTGTGCTCGGCCAGGCTCAGGTCGCCAGGGTCCTCCTCGATCCACCGGTCGATGGTCTTGCGTAGGTTCAGGAACCGGCAGTGGTGCCCGAAGTCCTCGAAGGACATGACGTTGGTGTGGATGTGCTTGGCGGCGGTGTTCGGGTGCGCGTACTGGATGTGGTATCCGTCGAGGAACGCGTCCTGCATGAGCTTCCAGTTGACGGGTTCGTCGAACACCTTGGTCCGGGTGTTCACCAACTTGTCGAGACTGTGCGACGCCAGGATCGTGTCCATCTCCGGGCCGAGCCAGTCTGCTACGTCGATGGTGGCGTCGGCGTCGTCGACGACCCAGATGAACCCGTGCCGCTCCTCGGTGGGCAGTTGCACGAGGTTGCGTTCGGAACGATCGGCCTCGCCGAAGGTGTTGTCGCGCGTGATGGTGCGCAGTGTGCCGTCGGTATCGTACGACCAGCGGTGGTACGGGCAGGAGAACAGGCGGCAGCGTCCCTTCTCCTCCTTCTCGACCATGGCTCCCCGGTGACGACACTGGTTGACCAGTGTCTTGACGCCGCCGTCCCGCTGGCGCACGACGATGACGTTGTTACGCGGCAGCTGGAGGGTGAAGAAGTCGCCGGCGCGGGGGATCTCGGAGCCGTGGGCGACAATCGACGGAACCCGGCCGAAGACGCGGTCACGCTCCTTCTTCGCAATGTCCGGGTCGGTGAACTCGACGGGCTCGAACCAGGTGATGTGGTCGTACTCGTCGGTCGTGTCGTTGCGCAGATGATCGAGCGCGCGGCGGATGCGTGTCTCTCGGGGAATGCCGACCTCTGTCATGGGGTGTCCTCCAAAGTGATTCGGAGCGTCGCCTCGCGGGCCACGTCTCCGGCTGCCGTTTCGGGCCGATGACACTAAATCTAACTCACGTAGATTTACGTGTAAACCCGTCGCGGGCTTCCCGGGTCGGCCGCGATCATTGCGGTCATATACCGACTGCCATTAGGTTTGGCGGAAGAAACCGGCAGATGAGGAGCGAACAGAATGATCGCGTATCAATGGTGTTCGGAAATGGAATCCGACGATCGAGACGAGGTGCTCGGGCTCGTTGCTGCGGCCGCCGAGTACGACGCGGAGGCGGGGTTCTCACGAGTAGACCCGGGTGATGTGACATCCACCGACCGCGATGGCGTCCGGGTTCTCCACCTGCCGATCAAGGCACGCAGAGGCCTGAGCACACGCGACGATGCGCCACTGGCGATCGTGGCGTACCTGCACCTTCGGATAGACGCCGAGGGGTTGGGCACCGTGCAGTTCGTCGTCCATCCCGACTATCGGTCCCGGGGTATCGCGACGGTGCTCGTCGAAGAAATCGGCCTGGACCCGACGGCTGAGGGTGGTTGGGCCGGAACCGGTGCAGTTGCGCTCCGATGCTGGGCATACAGCACGCACCCCGCTGCCGGGCGCCTCACGCGCCGGTTCGGGATCCCGCCGGTGAGCCGGCTGTGGACGCTGTTCCGTCACCTGTCCGGCCCGTTCGCAAGCCCGCTCGACCCCGCGACCGTGCCGAAAGGCATCTCTGTCGGTGACGCGCTCCAATTCGGCAATCCGGAAGTGCCGCGATCGATCGACGACGTGCTGCACTCGGTACCGCTGGTGCCCGCCGAGCGTGAACGGCTGGAGGACGAGCTTCGCATCGGGACCGGGCGCATCCTGGCGGCGAGCGACTCGACAGGGTCGTGCGTGGGGTTCGTGTGGTTCGACCCCGAGCTCGCCACGCATCTCGAGCTGCGGGCGGCATCGATTCGAGGTCTCGTCGTCGCGGAAGCGGCCCGCGGGTCGGGGCTGGGGACCACGCTGATGGTGATGGCGCTCAATGCGCTGCGCGATGCCGGGGCGCAGCTCGCGCTGATTCGCATCGACCCGAAAGATACGGGCGCGGTACGGATGTGCCGTCTGATGTCGTTCGAGCAGGAAGAGGAGCACTCGTGCTATCAGGTGGGGGCGTGTGCCGAGGTGCCCAGCTTTTGAGCAGCCGAGTGATACAAAAGACGAATTCTGTTAGGTGTTGACCTAACGCCTGTAGGCCACTACGGTCTGTGTTGTGGCTCACAAGCGATTGTGGGCCGGCGCCAATTCGTACATTCAACCGTCCCGCTCGAGAGCGCCTGCGCCCGATGTGAGACGTAAACTCCGAGAGGCACACTCATGGATCGGCTAGAAGGCAAGGTTGCGTTCATCACCGGTGCGGCACGTGGTCAGGGAAGATCACACGCGGTTCGGCTCGCGGAAG
>NZ_JBAQEO010000223.1:0-7283 GCF_049286785.1 Rhodococcus sp. (in: high G+C Gram-positive bacteria)
AACATGGGGTGTCAGGACCTCCGCATGTGCGCGCGGATTGACTGTGACACGCACTGCGAGGGTGTCGACAGCATCCCGGAACACGGAGTCCCCACCCGCGGCGTGATCCGCCACGCGGACGACACCCGCGGTCACGGCGGGTGTGGACGTGTCGATAGCGAGAACAAGCACGGTACTAGAGGGTACTCGCACGTCAGCAACGCCCCCGACACGCGACCTCTCAGGAAATCCATTCCCATTGGGCGGTACGGACGTCCGTTCCGGGTTCGCGGCGCAGGCGCACCCGCAGGTGCCGATCTGCAAGCTGCTCCACGATCCCCTCCCCCCATTCGACGACCACTACCGCTGCGGCCAGGTCGGTATCGAGATCGAGGGCGTCGAGTTCGTCCAGTGCGTGGGGGCCGCTGCCGCCCAGCCGGTAGGCGTCCACGTGCACCATCCCCACCGGCGGACCGCCGTCGGGACGCGTCCCCGGCCGATGCTCACGCGCGATCACGAATGTGGGAGAAGTCACCCGGCCCCGCACGCCCAGGCCGGCGGCGATCCCTTTGGTGAGTGCGGTCTTCCCCGCCCCGAGCGGCCCGTCCAGGACCACGAGATCACCCGCGACCAGACCCTCGGCGAGCTTCCGGCCGAATCTCTCGGTGTCTTCTGCGGCCGGCAGGACGATGGTCCCGCTCATCGGCACACCGTCACCCTCAACCGACATCGCGCTGCCCACGTGTGTTGTACGCGGAAAGGGCACGGCGCAGCAGGCGTTCGATTGCGTCGGAGACCACCGATGGGAACTCGAGCTGCACCAGGTGCCCCGCACCGCGCACCCGCACCAGTTCGGAATCGCCCAGATCTGCCGCGAGCCGTCGCGAGCTGGCGAATGGAATCACCATGTCGCTGTCGCCGGACACCACCACCGAGGGTATCTCCCGGAGCACCTCGAGGGCTGCCGACTCGTCGTGCAATTCGAGCGTGCGAAGGAAGTTGACGATGGTAGTCACCGAGGTGCGGTCGAGGATGCCGTTGGAGAATTCGTGAAGCCGGGGGCTGACGTGTGTTCCGTACGACGCCGCTCGCAGGAGGGGAGTAATCAGCGTGCGGGCGGCGCCGCGCGCGAACTGAACGAAGTCGGGTGCGGTGCGGACCGCGAATCGGAAGGCGTCGATAATCGGGTTCTGCAGGTTGCGGCCCACACCGGTCTCGGCCAAGCCTGCCTCCGTCGTGGACATCAGTGCCACACCGATAACCCGGGACTCCACCAGATCGGGGCGCTGACCAGAGAACGCAAGGATCGTCATCCCACCCATGGAGTGCCCCACCAGCAGAACGGGTCCGCGGGGCGCGGTCGCCTCGATGACCGTTGCCAGGTCCGCCCCCAGCTGCGGGATGGTACAACTGGCCGTGCTCGCCGCACCCGACTCACCATGTCCGCGCTGGTCGTAGAACACCATGCGGGCACTGTCGCCCCAGCGGTCCGCGAGGTGGCGCCGCTGGAAGTGCCACGACTCCATGTTCAGGCAGTACCCGTGGACGAAGATCGCCGTGACAGGAGCCGTCGGGGGTCCGACTTCGCGCACCGCCAGCTGCACGCCGTCCTCGGTGGTCACGGTGCTGCACCGATCGCGGGACATCAGGGTGAAGTCCTCGTCGGCGTAGATCTCCCGGCCCGGGAGTGTTGCGGTGCGGACCGCGTTGATGCCGGCCATCGCGGCGAGCGCAGCCACGCTCCCCATTCCGCCGACCAGTCCCCAGCGTTTCGACACGGCCACGTCTAGGACCCTGTCCCGCCCACATAGCTGCGAACGGTACGCCCGCGGACCCCGGTCACCACTTCGTAGTGAATGGTGTCGAGCTGGTCGGCCCAATCCTGCGCGATGGGTTCACCGAGGTCGCCGCTGCCGAAGAACACGGCGATATCGCCCTCCTGCACGCCCGCGCCATCGGGTCCGAGATCGACGACCACCTGATCCATGCACACCCGCCCGATGCCGGGACGACGGTCGCCACCCAACTGGACCTCGAAGCGGCCGCTCAGCGCCCGCGGAAGGCCGTCCGCATACCCGAACGGCAGCAATGCGACCGTCGTGTCGTGCGGAGCCACCCACCGATGGCCGTAGGACACCCCTTCACCGGCAGCCACCTTCTTCACCAGCGCCACCCTCGTCCGCAGTGTCATCGCCGGTCGCAAGCCGAATCGACCGAGTTCGGGCACCGGCGACAATCCGTAGATCGCGATTCCTGGGCGCACCATGTCGAAACGCAGATCGGGGCGAGTGAGAGTCGCAGCGGAGTTGGACAGGTGCACGACGTCGGGGACCAGTCCTTGACGTTTCGCGTCAGCCACCGCAGCTGCCAGACGCTCGCGCTGAATGTCGATGACGTCGTGGTGCGGCTCGTCGGCATGCGCCAGATGCGAGAACATCCCGCGCAGTCGCACCGCCTCGTCTGCCTGCGCGCGTGCGAGATCGACGAGGACCTGTTCGAACTCGTCGCGCGCTATGCCGTTCCGATTGAGGCCGGTGTCAACCTTCAGGGTGACCGAGGCCGTGATTCCGGCCTCGCGGGCCGCCGCCACGACCGCGGCAAGGTGCCGTGCCGACGAGACACCGAGATCTATGCCCGCGGCGATGGCGGGCAGGTAGTCGGCGTCCACGGTGTGCAGCCACGCGAGAATCGGCGCCTCGATTCCGGCGCGGCGCAGTTCGAGGGCTTCGGAGACCGTCGTTACGCCCAGTTCCGCTGCTCCCGCGGCCAGTGCCGCCCGGGCGACCGGCACGGCGCCGTGGTTGTAGGCGTCTGCCTTGACGACGGCCATGACCGCGGCGTCACCGGCACTGTCACGCAGAACCCGGACATTGTGGGCGATCGCGTCGAGATCGATCACGGCCTCGGCCTGCGGGGCAGGACTCACGGCTTCGCTCCGACCGGGCTGGTCCGCCGGTACTGCTTCAGCAAGCGTCATGCCTTCAATCCTGCCACTCCCGAATTGTCCGCGACGGTGTCGGGTGAGACTCCCGCGCGCAGAACTCGGATGGATTCCCTGAGGTGAGAGAGCAAGGTCACAGCGGAAATGGGTGCCGACCCCAACCCCGCGGAGAGATCTCTGCCGCTGCCCCGGGCCGCGAGGTTCCCGGCCAGGGAATGGGCTCGCGCGCCCACCGCGGCAGCGAGATCCGGCGACAGGCCGGCAGCGAGCAGCGACCCGATGATTCCGGAGAGGACGTCGCCCGCGCCCGCGGTGGCCGACCACGACCCGCCCGCCTCGTTGACGAACACCCGCCCACCGGGCTCCGCAATCACAGTCGACCGCCCCTTGAGGAGGACGTGTACCTGCCAGTCCGCGGCGAGGGACCGCACGGCCGCCACCCTGTCGGGGCCGGGCTCCTCACCACGAAGTCGCGCGAACTCGCCCGCGTGCGGCGTCAACAGGGTCGGAGCCGTCCGCCCACGGACGAGTTCCGGGTCCTTCGACAGCAGCGTGAGACCGTCCGCGTCGATCAGCACCGGCACGTCCGACTGGAGGACCCGCCGCAGCACCGACCCGGCATCGTCATCGGTCCCCATTCCCGGGCCCACCACCCACGACTGCACACGACCTGCGCTGGGCACGTCAGCGGTGGCTATCACCTCCGGCCATCGAGCCAGCACCTCGTGCAGGGACGAGCCGGCGTAGCGAACCAGACCGGAGGTGGCCGTCACGGCGCCGCCCGTGCACAGCACTCCCGCACCCGGGTAACCACCGCTACCTGCGACGATCCCGACCACACCCTGCGTGTATTTGTCGTCGTCCGGTCCCGGCACCGGCCAGTACGCACCCACATCGGCAGCGTCGAGCGCCGTGATCCCCGCGCTGCCGAGCGGCAGGCCGATGGGCACCAGCTCTACCCGCCCGCAGTGCGTTCCAGCGAGAACGTGCACCGGTTTGAGTGCACCGAAGGCTACCGTGGCGGCGGCACGGACCGCCGGTCCGGTGACGGTCCCCGTGTTCGGATCCACACCGCTCGGCAAGTCGGCCGCCACGATCGGCGCCTCGAGGTGGGCTACCACGTCGGCGGCGTCCGGGCGCAGCGGCCCCTTGCCGGAGATACCGACGATTCCGTCGATCACGAGGTCGGGAACGCCGATGTCGGCGGCCGAGACCGCCACCCGACCGCCGGCCTTCCGGAACGCCGCCAGCCCCGCGGCATGCGCCTTCTCCGGGTTCAGGAGCAACGCCGTGGCCGACATCCCGCGTCGACGCAGGAAAGTTGCTGCCCACAGCGCGTCACCACCGTTGTCGCCCGACCCCACCAGGACCACCAGATGCCGGCCGACGACACCACCCGTCCGCGCCCGCGACTCCGCCGCCACCGCCGTGGCGAGCCCGTGTGCAGCGCGGCGCATCAGAGCGCCCTCAGGCAGGGACTTCAGGAGCGGCGCTTCCGCCGCACGAACCTCGTCAGCGGTGTAGTAACCCCGCATGGGAACTCCTCTTTCGAGAGCATCCGGTTGTCGCGCGTATCCGGTCGAGAACGGTCGGTACGGGTGCCCAGACTACGCTCGACGTCATGCGTGGACGTGCAAGGTCGTGGATCTCGGGAGTCGCTCTCGTTGCAGGCATTTCGGCCGCTACCGCGGTGTCGGGCTGCAGTTCGACGGAGTCTGCGGCACCGGACACCCCGAGCGGGCCGGCCGTGGAGGTGGCGGGGATGGCCTTTTCGCCGTCCTCGATCTCCGTGAAGGTCGGCGACACCGTCACCTGGACGTTCGACGACCAAGGGATAGCCCACAACGTGGTGGGTACCGGAGATGCGGACGGCGTGCTGCGCAGCCCGCTGTCGAAGTCCGGCACCTACACCCACACCTTCACCGAACCGGGCACCTACCACTACACCTGTTCGCTGCACCCCGACATGCGGGGCACCGTGATCGTGTCCTGACCGTGCTCGTGCCCCCGGAAGGGGCGCAGCGGTTCGCGCCGCGCCCCACGGTCACTATTCGACGGTGACGGACTTCGCCAGGTTGCGGGGTTTGTCGACGTCGTAACCGCGGGTCTGCGCGACCTCGGCTGCGAAGACCTGCAGCGGCACTGTTGACAACAACGGCTGCAGCAGGGTCGGCGCCGCCGGGATCTCGATCAGGTGGTCGGCGAACGGCCGCACGGCCTCGTCGCCCTCTTCCGCGATCACCACGGTTCGCGCACCGCGGGCCTGGATTTCTCGGATATTGCTCAACATCTTCGAATGCAGGACCGCGCGCCCCTTCGCGGACGGCATCACCACGATCACCGGCAGCCCGTCCTCGATCAGTGCGATCGGCCCGTGCTTGAGCTCACCCGCCGCGAACCCCTCGGCATGCATGTAGGCCAGCTCTTTGAGCTTGAGCGCTCCCTCGAGCGCCACCGGGTACCCCACGTGCCGGCCGAGGAACAGCACCGTCGGCGAGGCCGCCAGCTCACGCGCCAGGGCGCGCACCGGCTCGACGTTCGCGAGCACCTTCGCCACCAGGTCCGGCATCGCTTCCAGGTCGGCGTACTCGCGCGCAACCTCGTCGGGATACTTGGTGCCGCGCGCCTGCGCGAGAGCCAGCCCGACCAGGTAGTTCGCCGTGACCTGCGCCAGAAACGCCTTGGTCGACGCGACGCCGATCTCCGGACCGGCCCGGGTGTAGAGCACGGCGTCGGCCTCGCGGGGAATCTGAGCGCCGTTGGTGTTGCAGACCGCCAGCACCCGCGCCTTCTGGTCCTTCGCATGCCGCACGGCCTCGAGCGTGTCCGCCGTCTCCCCGGACTGCGAAATCGCCACCACCAGGGTCGACCGGTCGAGGACCGGATCCCGGTACCGGAACTCACTCGCCAGTTCGACCTCGACGGGCAACCGTGTCCAGTGCTCGATCGCATACTTCGCGACCAGACCCGAGTGGTACGCGCTACCGCAGGCCACCACGAACACCTTGTCCACGTCACGCAGTTCCTGGTCGGACAGCCGCTGCTCGTCGAGAACGATCTTCCCGCCGGCGAAGTGGCCGAGCAGCGTGTCCGCGACGGCCGCGGGCTGTTCCTCGATCTCCTTGAGCATGAAGTAGTCGTGGCCGCCCTTTTCCGCGGCGGCAAGGTCCCAGTTGATGCGGAACGGACGCCCCTGAGCTTCGCTTCCGTCGAAATTGAAGATCGAGTACCCGGACGCGGTGATCACCACCACCTGGTCCTGCCCCAACTCGACGGCATCCCGCGTGTGTTCGATGAATGCGGCCACATCCGAGCCGACGAAGGTCTCACCCTCACCGACGCCGATGACCAGCGGTGTCGAGCGGCGGGCGGCAACGATGGTGTCCGGATGGTCCGCGTGAGTGAACACCAGCGTGAAGGCGCCCTCGAGCCGCCGCAGCACCTGCAGGGCGCTGGCGACGAAGTCACCGGCCGTCTCGCCCGACTCGTGGGCCCGGGCGACCAGATGGACGGCGACCTCGCTGTCGGTGTCACTCGCGAACTCGACCCCCGCCAGCTCCAACTCGTTACGAAGGGGAGCGAAGTTCTCGATGATGCCGTTATGCACCACGGCGACCCGGCCACTCGCATCGCGATGGGGGTGCGCGTTCCGATCGGTCGGCCGCCCGTGCGTCGCCCACCGGGTGTGACCGATACCGGTGGTGCCGACGAACCGCTCGGCCCCCAACTCGTCGAGTTCCGACTCCAGATTGATCAGGCGACCGGCCTTACGTTCGACCGCGATGCCACCGTTCCCGTCCAGCACAGCGATCCCGGCAGAGTCGTATCCGCGGTATTCCATCCGACGCAAGGCCTCCACCACTACGGGCAGAGCCTGCCGGTGGCCGACGTATCCCACGATTCCGCACATGGTTCATCAGGGTACTTGGAGGACCGTTAGCCGCGAACTCGGACGGTGGGCGGGATCCTGTCTCGCGGCGGACGGCAAATCGGATAACGTTCTCCCCGTGGCGCCCAAACCGAAGACCCTGGCCCGTGAACTGTCCAAGCGAGGGCCGCACCGCGTACTGCGGGGAGACCTCGCACTGGTGGGACAGCCCGGGACCGTGTACACGCCCGAGTCCGGCTTCAATCTGCCTGCCGTCGCCTTCGCGCACGGCTGGATGTCCGGGGCCGACCACTATCGGGCGACGCTCGAACACCTGGCGTCGTGGGGCATCGTCGTCGCCGCCCCCAACAGTGAGCGCGGCCCTGTGCCCTCGCACCTCGGGCTCACCACCGATCTCCGGGCCACCCTCGATATCTGTGTGGGTGTCCGCCTCGGCCCCGGCCAGATCAGTGTCCGGCCCGATCGACTGGCGTT
>NZ_JBAQEO010000224.1:0-12043 GCF_049286785.1 Rhodococcus sp. (in: high G+C Gram-positive bacteria)
CGCAGGGCGGGGAGCTGCCCAACATCCCGATCGTCGAACGGGCGCTGTCCGCGGCCGAGGTCTCCCATGCCCTGGACGATCTCACCGCCGGTGGCATTGCTGGACGAATCGTCTTGACTGCTTGACAATAGGGCTGCGAGGGGGAAGTCACGCCGCGAGGGCGAGCCACCGAGGAAGTCGAGCAGAGCTGGCGCCGCTCGGTCTCCCACCACGTCGAGCCCGTGGCCGGACCCCACATTCCGCGAAGATTCTTGTGATTCGGTACAGCCCGGGTAACTCGGCGTCGGCGGATGCCCGTCTCTGCGTGATCGTGGTCCGCATATAGTCGCAACCATGCGTGAACAGGCACCCCAGCGGTTCGGTACACCTCTCACACCGGGCGCGATCCGCGTGATGCTCCTGGGTTCGGGAGAGCTGGGCAAGGAAGTGATCATCGCCCTCCAACGGCTGGGCGTCGAGGTGATCGCCGTCGACCGGTACGACAATGCGCCCGGTCACCAGGTGGCGCACCGCGCCCACACGATCGACATGAGTGATCCCGACGAGCTTCTCCGGGTCATCGAAATGGAGAAGCCGGACTTCGTGGTCCCCGAGATCGAGGCCATCGCCACCGACGCCCTCGCCGTCGTCGAAAAGAACGGCAGTGCGACGGTCATCCCGACCGCGCGTGCCACCCAGCTGACCATGAACCGTGAAGGCATCCGCCGACTGGCAGCGGAAGAGCTGGGACTGCCCACCTCGCCGTACGAGTTCGCGGAATCGCTCGACGACGTGCGGGCGGCGACCGAACGCATCGGATTTCCGTGCGTGATCAAGCCCGTGATGTCGTCGTCCGGGAAAGGGCAGTCGACCGTGCACGAAGGTGCGGACGTCGAGAAGGCCTGGGACTACGCGCTCGCAGGGGGACGGGTCAATTACGGACGCGTCATCGTCGAAGGGTTCGTCGACTTCGACTACGAGATCACCCAGCTCACCGTCCGGGCCATCGGCACCGACGGCAACATGGGCACCTTCTTCTGCGAGCCCATCGGTCACCTGCAGGAGTCGGGTGACTACGTGGAGTCGTGGCACCCGCAGGCGATGAGCGCGACGGCACTCGCCCGCGCTCGGGAGGTGGCCGAGAAGGTCACCTCCGCGCTCGGTGGGCGCGGGATCTTCGGTGTCGAACTCTTCGTCAAGGGCGACGACGTGTACTTCTCGGAGGTGAGCCCGCGTCCCCACGACACCGGCCTGGTAACCCTTCGCACACAGCGTCTCTCGGAGTTCGAGCTGCATGCCCGCGCAATTCTCGGGCTCCCGGTCGACACCACGCTCGTCACACCCGGCGCCTCGGCTGTGATCTACGGCGGTGTCGATGCAGCCGGCATCGGGTTCGAGGGCGTGGCCGACGCGTTGGCGATACCCGAAACGGATCTCCGGTTGTTCGGCAAGCCCGAGAGCTACCTGCGACGGCGCATGGGCGTGGCGGTCTCGACCGGCCCGGATGTGGAGACCGCGCGCGCCCGCGCCCGCGAGGCGGCTGCCAAGGTCCGTCCGGTCCGGTGAGTCCCGGCGCAGAGGTTCTCGTCGGCCTGGCCGTTCTTGTCGGGCTCGTCGGCATCGTCATCCCCATACTTCCGGGCACGATTCTGATCTTCGCGGCAATTCTGGTGTGGGCTGTCATGACCGGCACGACCACGGCATGGGTGGTGTTCGCGGTCGCCACCCTCTTCCTGGTGGTGAGCGGCGTGGTCAAGTACACCTGGCCGGGCCGTCGGATGCGGGATGCCGGTGTGCCCAACATGTCGCTGATCGTCGGCGGACTGGTCGGCATCGTCGGGTTCTTCGTCGTCCCCGTGGTCGGATTGTTCCTCGGATTCGTCGCGGGAACGTATGTGGCCGAGATCTACCGACTCCACGCCCACGACCGCGCCTGGGCATCCACCTGGCATGCGTGCAAAGCCGTCGGACTGTCGATGCTGATCGAACTACTGGGAGCGCTGCTCGCGTCCGGACTGTGGCTGGCGGCGGTGGTGGCCACCTAGGGATATCGGGCGTCGGGGGCCACCTAGGGATATCGGGCGTCGGGGGTATCCAGCGGTGGTCCCCGGCTGCGAGTATGGAATGCGGACGGAGACCTTCCCCACCAGCGGAGGAACGGCCGTGAACAAGAAGACCACCATTCTCGGGCTACTCGCCGCCATCCTGCTCATGCTGAACGGATGCGGGGGCGACTCGTCGGCACCTTCCGCGACGAGTGTTACCACCGCCTCGGGTGCGACTGCCGGTGCGCCGGCAGGCAACGTGATGGAGCAGATTCCCTCCCCATTCACGCCGGCACCACAGATCGAACCCACCTACATCGGGGATGTGGACGACTCGGATGCCTATGTTGCCGTGGCGATGTCGGGCAACGAGGCGGTTGCGTTCGTGTGCGACGGCGACGACAGATGGATGTGGCTGACCGGGCACAGGGAGGGTGATCAGCTGACGATGTCCGGGCCGGGCGACGCGACCCTCACCGCCTCGATGGCCGGCGGCGCGATGACAGGACAGGTGACGGGCGCGGGCCTGTCCGACGCCGAATTCGACGCCGCTCCCGCCGGGCAGGATGAAGGTCTCTACCGTGCGACAACCGATCACGAAGGCGCCACCTACACCCTCGGCTGGATCATGAGGGCCGACGGCGTCCGCGGAATGGAACGACGAGCCGACGGGACGTCCATCAATGCAATAGCCGTCGACCGCGGCGACGACGACAAGATCGACATGGATGACCGGCAACGTCGGCGGCTGCAGGACCGCCGCGAGGACGACTCGGTCGCCTGCGCAGAGATGAAGGCATACAACGACTGGCTGGCATCACAGCCGCAGACACCGGCCGTTACCGAGATGATGTCGATGAACACCACCAGAATGGGTGGGTGCTAACAGGGACTGCCCGGGGTGTCGCACCGATACCAGGCGCGGGCATTCTCGCCCATCACCTTGTCGAAATCGTCGCCCACGGCCTCGCGCACAATATCGATGTCGCTGTCCTGGAAGACCCTCCGGGCGCGGCTGCCCGGCAGATCGGTTCCGAACATCAGTGCCTCGGGATTGACCGAATGGATCTTGCGCAATACTTCACAGACATCCTGGATGGTGGTGCGCCCGAACCCGGTGGCCTTCACCCGGGCACCCCGGTCGACGAGGTCGAGCAGGTACGGCAAACCGCGCGTCGACATCCCGAGGTGGTCGATACTCACCGCCGGCAGCTTGGCGAACACCGGCTCGAGCGACAGCAGCAGCGTGGCATCGACATAGAACTCCGCGTGCCAGCCCGCCAGGTCGTAGGCCCGCAGTGCCTGTTTGGTGAGGAGTTTCAGATCCGTCGCACTGCGCCGGAGGTTGAACCGGACGGCACGCACCCCGGCCCGGTCGAGTCGCAGGATGTCCTCGTCGGTGGCGTTCGGTTCGAGCTGGGTGACGCCCACCCAGCCGGCTCCGAGTTCCTCGAGCGCCGTGATCAGGTATTCCTGGTTCGTTCCCTGATACGAGGCAGTGACGACGGCGCCGCCGTCCACCCCGAAGCCCGCCGTCCGCGCGCGGTAGTCGGCGATGGTGAACGGCTCGGGCAGGTACCCGTGATTCTCGAACACCGGAAACCGGGGATCGATGATATGCACATGGGCGTCAAACACGCTTCCATCTTGCCTTGTGCCGCTGAAACCGAACCCGTCGGAGCCTGCTGGGTCGTGGTCACGGCCCCCCGCGCCCGGCCCAATGTGACAGCCGTCTCGTTGAAGTGAACGGATGTGACATTGGGCGACGCGCGGGGTCCGACTGTCAGGCCTTGTCGGGTTCGCTGGCTTTGAGCATGTCTTCGCGTTCGACGACCTTGATGCGTTCGCGGCCTTCGGGTTCGCCGAGGCTGCGTTCGTGGGCGTCGAGGCGGTACCAGCCCTGCCAGGTGGTGTAGGGGACCTGTTTGTCTTCGAGGAACTCGATGATCGCGTTCTCGTCGGGGCGGGCGGGTTCGGCGAAGGTGGGCCGGTCCTCGAGGAGGTTCGCGACGGTTTCGTTGGCGTCGCCCTTGGTGTGGCCGATCAGGCCGACGGGGCCGCGTTTGATCCAGCCGGTGACGTAGGTGGCGGGCATGTAACGGGCCGCCCCCTCGGCGGTGTCGTCGGCGATGACGCGTCCGGCTTCGTTGGGGACGGTGCCGGCTTGTTCGTCGAAGGGGAGCCTGGCGATGTTTTGTGAGAGGTAGCCGACGGCCCGGTAGACGGCTTGGACGTCCCAGTCGTTGAAGGTGCCGGTGCCCTTGACGTTGCCGGTGCCGTCGAGTTGGGTGCGTTCGGTGCGCAGGCCCACGACCTTGCCGTTCTCGCCGAGGACTTCGGTGGGGGATTCGAAGAAGTGCAGGAACAGTTTGTGGGGGCGGTTGCCGGTGTCGCGGATGGCCCAGTCCTGCAGGGTGTTGGCGACCATGTCGATTTGTTTGGAGTTGCGGCGGGCTTGTTCGGAGCCTTCGTCGTAGTCGATGTCTTCGGGGGCGACGATGACTTCGATGGTGGGGGAGTGGTCGAGTTCGCGTAGTTCGAGGGGGGTGAATTTGGCTTGGGCGGGGCCGCGGCGGCCGAAGACGTGGACTTCGGTGGCCTTGTTGGTTTTGAGGCCTTCGTAGACGTTGGCGGGGATTTCGGTGGGGAGGAGTTCGTCGCCGGTTTTGGCGAGGACGCGGGCGATGTCGAGGGCGACGTTGCCGACGCCGAGGACGGCGACTTTCTCGGCGTCGAGGGGCCAGGTGCGGGGGACGTCGGGGTGGCCGTCGTACCAGGAGACGAAGTCGGCGGCGCCGTAGCTGCCGTCGAGGTCGATGCCGGGGATGTTCAGGGTGCGGTCGGCGTTGGCGCCGGTGGAGAAGATCACCGCGTCGTAGAAGGTGTGGAGGTCGTCGAGGGTGATGTCGGTGCCGTAGTCGATGTTGCCGAGTAACCGCACGGAGGGTTTGTCGAGGACTTTGTGGAGGGCGGTGATGATGCCTTTGATGCGGGGGTGGTCGGGGGCGACGCCGTATCGGATGAGTCCGAAGGGGGCGGGCATCCGCTCGAACAGATCGATGCTGACTCCACAGCCGGTCTGGGCTACGTCGGATTTCATGAGGGCGTCGGCGGCGTAGATACCGGCCGGGCCGGCACCGACGATCGCCACCCGAAGCGGGCGGGCCTGCGTGGATTCCGAACGTGTCTGATCAGTCATCTGGAGCGAACTACCTTCTGATGGGCGGACAACGAGACTTCAGCTTAAATTAGGCCCCAACCTGAGCCGGTGGCCGAGGTCGCATGTGCTCCGCGCGGAAACCGGCCGCCACCGATGGCGGGCCGCATTCCATTGTCGGTGTGTGTCGCTGTCGAGGGTAGTCGTCTCCTCGTTGAGGGGTCACAATCTGGATTTGTATCTCCTGCTCGATACACTCGAAGGCGCTGTCAGACCGAAGGGAAGCCCATGTCCGACCCGAGTGACTCGTACCCCGACCGTGTGGGAGGGGCGCCCGAACCGGAGGATCCTCGTCGCACGACGGCGACGCCCTTCCTCATCGCCCTCACCATCATCGTCGTTCTGCTCATCGGGATCGTGGTCGCCGGGATGATCTCGCCGGCCGAGGAGAACGTCACCGAGGCGGACCGCATCGAACGAACGGTTGCCGACTTCATCGAAGCGCACAACCGTGACGACGCGGACCTGCAGGCCTCCCTCGTGTGCCCGTCGTACTCCGAAGAACGATCGGTTCTCGCAGGCAGAGAAGGCGAGATCACGCTGCAGAAAGTAGAATCTTCCGAGGTCAACGGCGACCGGGCCCGGGCCGAGGTCCGGATCGGTGCCGACGACCCGGAGGGCGAGACCACCGGCACGTGGCAGCTGACCCGCGATGGCGACAGGTGGGTTGTGTGCAACTGATCAGACGCCCCGGAACGCGTCCGGTAGAGGGCTGTGAAAAGCTGACATGGTGAGTTACGCAGGCGACATAACACCCGAGCATGCCTGGAAGCTGCTGCGGGAGAATCCCCAGGCCGTGCTGGTCGACGTGAGAACGGACGCCGAGTGGAAGTATGTCGGGGTTCCCGACACGGCTTCGCTCGGTCGGCCGACGGTCTTCGTCGAATGGGTGAGCGCTGCGGGTGCTCGTAACGACAACTTCGTGGTCCAGTTGAAGGAAGCCGGGATAGAGGGCGGCGACAACGCCCCGGTGATATTCCTGTGCCGTTCCGGGCAGCGGTCCATCGGTGCGGCGGACGCCGCGACAGCGGCGGGCATCGGCCCGTCGTACAACGTGCTCGACGGGTTCGAAGGCGGATTGGACGCCGACGGTCACCGTGGGGCGGTCGGTTGGCGGGCAGTCGGCCTGCCGTGGAGGCAGTCGTGAGTGCAATTCCCCGTGGCGGCTCGTTCGAGAAGGCGCTGCCGGACGGTATCGGGCAGGGCACGATCAGCGTGCGCGGCGGCACCATGCGATCCGGGTTCGAGGAGACCTCCGAGGCGATTTTCCTGAATTCCGGTTTTGTGTTCGAGAGCGCGGGCGCGGCGGAGGCGTCGTTCACCGGCGACCTCGATCACTTCGTCTACTCCCGGTACGGCAACCCCACCGTGAAGATGTTCGAGGAGCGGTTGCGCCTCATCGAGGGCGCCGAGGCATGCTTCGGCACCGCGAGCGGGATGTCCGCCGTGTTCACCTCGCTGGGTGCGTTGCTGAAGGCGGGCGATCGCCTGGTCGCGGCCCGGAGTCTGTTCGGCTCGTGCTTCGTGGTGTGCAACGAGATCCTTCCCCGTTGGGGCGTGGAAACCGTGTTCGTCGACGGTGAGGACCTCGACCAGTGGGAGCAGGCGCTGTCCGAACCCACCACGGCCGTATTCTTCGAGACCCCGTCCAATCCGATGCAGACCCTCGTCGACGTGCCGCGGGTGTCCGAACTCGCACACGCGGCAGGCGCGAAAGTGGTGCTGGACAACGTGTTCGCGACGCCGCTGCTGCAGCACAGTCTGCAGTTGGGTGCCGACATCGTCGTCTACTCCGGAACCAAGCACATCGACGGACAGGGCCGAGTTCTCGGCGGGGCCATTCTCGGACCCAAGGATTACATCGACGGCCCCGTGCAGAACCTGATGCGCCACACCGGTCCGGCGCTCAGCCCGTTCAATGCCTGGACGCTGCTCAAGGGACTCGAGACGATGCCCGTCCGCGTGCGGCATTCCGTCCAGACCTCACTGCAGGTCGCCCAGTTCCTCGAAGCTCATCCCGCGGTCGACTGGGTCAAGTACCCCTATCTCGAGTCGCACCCGCAGCACGAGCTGGCCAAGAAGCAGATGAGTGGCGGCGGCACGGTGGTGACGTTCGCACTGAACGCCGCCGAGGGTGAAGCGAAGAAGCGTGCGTTCGAACTGCTCGACGGTCTGCGGCTGGTGAACATCTCGAACAACCTCGGTGATGCCAAGTCGTTGATCACGCACCCCGCCACCACCACCCACCGTGCGATGGGTCCGGAAGGTCGTGCAGCGGTAGGGATCACCGACGGCGTCGTCCGACTGTCCGTGGGACTCGAGGACGCCGAGGATCTCCTCGCCGACCTCGAGCAGGCTCTGGGCTGAACGAGGCCCGGTCCGGCACCGCGCCGAACGAACGGGAAGGGGTGACCGTGCACTCCAGCATGCCTCGGCGGTGGATCGGGGCCGCACTCGCCGTCGTCGCATTTCTCGCCGTCTCGTGCGGTGTCTCCGGGACCTCGGAGACCGGGAAGTCGCGACCGGCCGCGATCGTCTCGCTCAGCCCGTCCATCACCGAAATGCTGTTCGCGGTGGGTGCAGGCGACCAGGTGGTGGCCGTCGACGACCGCTCCAACTTCCCGGCGCAGGCGCCGGTCACCGAGTTGTCCGGGTACACGCCCAATGTCGAGGCCATTCTCGGTTACGAACCCGACCTGGTGATCATCTCGGAGGACGCCGGTGATCTGGTGGCCGGGCTGAAAAACGTGGGTGTGCCCACCCTGGTGCTCCCTGCCGCGACCACCCTCGACGACACGTACGACCAGATCGAGCAGATCGGCGCCACCACTTGGCACACCGACGAGGCCACGGAACTGGTCGACTCGATGCAGCGTGACGTGGAGAACATCCTTGCGGGGCTGCCCGATCGCGATGCGCCGCTCACCTACTATCACGAACTCGACGACACCTTCTACAGCGTCACCGACGACACGTTCATCGGCCACGTCTACTCGATGCTCGGTGTGACGTCCATCGCCACCGGCGCCGATGCTTACCCGCAACTGTCTCCGGAATTCATCCTCGACTCCAACCCCGACCTGATCTTCCTGGCGGACGGGCAGTGCTGCGGCGTCACCCCCGAGACCGTCGCATCCCGGGCCGGCTGGGGTGAACTGACCGCGGTCCGGGCCGGACGCGTCCACGTTCTGGACGAGAACATCGCGAGCCGCTGGGGCCCACGGGTGGTGGACCTGGTGCGTGAACTCGGTGCGCTCGTCGCCGCCGTGCCCGCTCCGACGTCATGACGTACCCGGCGCGCTCGGTGAGCGGCGTCCGAGTTCTCCGGCACCGAGTGCTCATGCTCGTAGGTGCGGCGCTGGTCCTGTGCGCGGCGCTGCTCGTGGGTGTGTTCATCGGTCCCGCCGGGCTGACCGTGCGCGGTGTGATCCTCGAACTGCTCGACGCGGTGCCGCTGGTGGACCTCGATTCGGGGATGACCACCCGGCAGGAGGCGATTCTGTGGAACATCCGTGTGCCGCGGGTGGTGCTCGGCGCACTGGTCGGTGCGACCCTCGCGATCGCCGGCGCCGCCTACCAGGGTGTTTTCCGTAATCCGCTCGCCGATCCGTACCTGCTGGGTGTGTCCAGCGGTGCCGGGCTGGGGGCCACTCTCGCGATCACGGCAGGCGGAGTGCTGGGCACCTTCGGGATCCCCGTCGCCGCGTTCGCCGGCGGACTCCTTGCCGTGGCGGCCACCTACGCTCTCGGCCGTACCGTGGGCGGAGTGCGCTCGGAAGTGGTGATCATCCTCGCCGGTGTCGCCGTCGCCGCGTTCACCAATGCGGCCCAGACCTTCGTGCAGCAGCGTCACGACGATTCGTTGCGGCAGGTCTATGCCTGGTTACTCGGCCGCCTCAGCACCGACGGATGGTCCGACGTGCTGATGGTGTTGCCGTACGTGGTGGTGTCCGCGGCCGTCATCGTGTTGCACCGGAGGATGCTGGACGTGATGGCAGTCGGCGACGTCGAAGCCGCGAGCCTGGGTGTGCGTCCGGCGCGGGTGCGGCTGGTGCTGGTGTGTGTCGCCACCCTCGGGACGGCTGCCGTGGTCAGCGCGAGCGGACTCATCGGATTCGTCGGCATCGTCGTCCCGCATGCGGTGCGGTTGCTGGTCGGGCCGGGCCATCGCCTCCTGCTGCCGCTGTCGCTCATGGTGGGTGCCGCCTTCCTGGTGCTGGCCGATGTGCTGGCCCGCACGGTGATGTCGCCTGCGGAGCTACCCATCGGGGTGGTGACCGCCGCGATCGGTGCCCCGTTCTTCCTGTTCGTTCTGCGCCGGAGCCGAGGTGCGCTGTGACTGCCGTGGTGTGTCGCCGAGTGTCCGTCGAGCGCGGCGGAACACGCGTGGTCTCGGACGTCGATCTCCTCGTGCAGCAAGGGGAGTGGCTGTCACTCGTCGGCCCCAACGGTGCCGGTAAGACGACGCTGCTGCATGCGCTGGCCGGGCTCGTGTCCGCCACCGGCAAGATCACCGTCGCCGGTGCGGAACCGTCGCGCTCGGGTCGCCGCGCGATGGCCCGGGCGGTGGCACTGATGCCGCAGCGCCCGGTGGTGCCGGACGGGGTGACCGTCGTCGAGCTGATCCGGCTCGGGCGGACGCCCCACATTCCGCATTTCTCCGCGGAATCCGGGCACGATCGCGCGGTGGTCGACGCAGTGCTGGAGCGGCTCGACCTGTCGCGGCTCGCATCGCGCCAGGCCACCGAGCTGTCCGGGGGCGAGCTTCAACGGGTGGTGCTGGCACGCGCGCTGGTGCAGGAACCACAGGTTCTGCTACTGGACGAACCGACCAGCGCGCTCGACATCGGCCACCAGCAGCAGGTATTGGACCTCGTCGAATCGATGCGTGCCGAGAACGGTCTGACGGTGGTCGCCGCGATGCACGACCTGACCTCCGCGGCCCAGTACGGCGGCCGCCTGGTCATGCTCGAGGACGGCCGGGTGGTAGCTGACGGAACGCCCGTGGAGGTTCTCACGGCCGAGCGGATCGGCGAAGTGTACGGGGCGCGAGTGGAGATCCTCGACCGGCCGGGCGGTCTCGCCGTCCTGCCGCTGAGGCATGCACCGAAGGAGCGGTAAATGGAATTGTTGCTGTTGGGCACCGGCGCGGCAGACGGCTGGCCGAACCCGTTCTGTACGTGCGCATCGTGCACAGATGCCTTGCAACGCGGTGAGATTCGTGGTCAGACCGCGGGTCTGATCGACGATGTCCTGATGCTGGACTGTGGACCCGAGGCGCCGTACGCGGCACTGCGGCGCGGCCGCACTCTCGCCGGTGTGCGCCATATTCTGCTCACGCATGCGCACGCCGACCATCTCGGCGCCCAGGCCCTGTTGTTCCGTTCCTGGGTGTCGGCAGGTTTCCCGCTCGACGTGGTGGGACCGGTCGACGCCCTCGATGCGTGCCGGGAATGGGTGGGTTCGGACGATCCGGTGCGGTTCGTCCCTGTTGCGGCGGGAGATCGCGTGAGGGTGGGGGAGTATCGGGTGCAGGTCCTGCCGGCCCGGCACAAGGTATATCGCGACGGAGATTCGGTGCTGTACGCCGTGACCGGTCCGAACGGGCAGCGCCTGCTCTGGGCCTGCGACACCGGGCCGTTGCCGGAACCCTGGTTCCAGGCGGTGCGGGACGCCGATTTCGATGCCGTCCTCATCGAGGAGACGTTCGGGGACCGGACCGGCCTCGGATCCAGCCATCTCGGACTCGCGTCGTTCGCGGAAACCGTTGCCACACTTCGTCATGTCGGAGCTGTCACCGACCGAACGGAGGTGGTGGCGGTGCATCTCGGACATCACAACCCGCCGATCGCGGAACTCGAACGCAGACTGGCGGCGTGCGGCGCCCGGGCGGCGGAGGATGGAGAAGTAATTCGGCTCGGAGAAAAGGCGCCGGGGCATCGCACTCTGGTGCTCGGTGGTGTCCGGTCCGGCAAGTCGAAGCACGCGGAAGATCTCCTGGCGACCCACCGTGCCGTCACCTATGTGGCGACCGGAGGCAGCCGGGACGGCGACGCCGAGTGGTCCGAACGGGTTGCCCTGCACAGAGATCGGCGCGCCGGCTCCTGGTCGACAGTCGAGACGTCGGATGTCGCGGAGGTCCTCCGTTCGGCCACCGAACCGCTGCTCGTGGAATGTCTCGGTACCTGGTTGACGGCGCGAATGGATGTTCGGGGCGTCTGGGACGGGGGCGAAATCAAGGCCGTCGAGAAAGACATCGAAGACCTGCTCGACGCGTGGCGGGAGTGCACGGTGCCCGTTGTCGCGGTGACCAACGAGGTGGGTAGCGGGGTGGTGCCGGAATACGCCTCGGGCCGGTTGTTCCGGGATCTGCTGGGCAAGCTCAACGCCCGGATCGCGGCGGAGTCGGAGGCAGTGACTCTCGTGGTGGCCGGTATCGCGATGTCGCTTCGCTGAACGGGAACGTTGTCCCGTCTGCAGGCAAGGTCAGTTCGTAGTCTCGTTCGCGATCGAAAGGAGCCGAGACTGCCGCAGACTATGTCACGACGGGTGCCTACACCCACGAACCGGAACTTCGAGTGACAGACCAGGAACCCGAGCTATCCGTTATCAGCAGTGTGTCGGAGCCCGCCACCCACTCCAGAGTCGCGGTCGCTTCTGCGACAGTGCGGTACACCTCATTACCGGATGCATCCCGAATGACTACCGCTGGGTCTGGGTCGCCTTGGACCAGCTGCGCAGAATAGCTTCCCGACGAAGAGCTCACCGCTGACGACAGTGGCTGGTCGGTCGGTGCGGGTAC
>NZ_JBAQEO010000225.1:0-1896 GCF_049286785.1 Rhodococcus sp. (in: high G+C Gram-positive bacteria)
ACTCCGGGCGGAATACCGCACGCGGCAGAGACCCGATCGGCTCGGGGGCAACAGGTTGATGGTGTCGCTGTTCCAGGTGACCTTCTGGCCGGGGTCGTGGGAGTGCTTCGAGTTCGGATCGGCGAGAACGGCGTCGATGCATTCTTCTGCCGTTCCGATGTCGGTCGTCAGAACTTCGATATCGGTGGCTTGCGTTCGGAGAAGTCGAATCCTTCAGCGGCGTAAGCTTTGTCCAGACTCGTGCGCTGGCGCGATTCGCTGACCTTGCGAGCGCGTCGAGCACCCAAAGCGCAGGCCGGCCACCCAGGCGGAGGCGGTGGCCGGACTCAACCCACGATCCGGGCGCTCCGCAGGCCGCCGATCTCCTCGGAGGTCAGGCCCATCTCGGTGAGCACCGTGTCGGTGTGCCCGCCCAGGGCGGGGACCGGGTCCATGCGCAGCTCGATGTCGGTGAACGTCATCGGTGGCAGCACCGCCCGTACCGGACCGGCCTCGGTGTCGACGTCACGCCACCGGTCGCGCTCGGTCAGCTGGGGATGCTCGATAAGGTCCTTCATACTGTTCAGCCGCGCAGCGGGCACGCCCGCTGCGGCGAGCCGTTTGTCGAGTTCGGCGGTGTCGAATCGGCGAGTGTTCTCGGCGACGATCGCGTCGGTGTCCGCGCGGTGGCGGACCCGGAGGATGTTGGTCGCGAACTTCGGATGCTCGGCGAGGTCGGGCCGGCCGAACACCTCCGTGACCAGCGCCCGCCAGCCTCGGTCGTTCTGCACACCGATAAGGATCTGGCCGTCGACGGTCGGGTAGGCGTCGTACGGCGAGATCGAGGCGTGGCTCAGTCCCATCCGCTGCACCTGCGTGTCCTGGTACATCTGCAGGTACATGGGGTGGCCCAGCCATTCGACTGTCGCATCGAACATCGACACGTCCACAGTGGCACCCATGCCCGTGCGCTCGCGGCGGAACAGCGCCGCCTGCACGGCGGTCAGCGCATACATTCCAGCGGCGATGTCCGAGGCCGGGACACCGGTCTTCGTGGCGGTCTCCGGGGTGCCGGTGATCGAGCACAAACCGGTCTCGGCCTGCACCAGCATGTCGTAG
Organism: Rhodococcus sp. (in: high G+C Gram-positive bacteria); assembly: GCF_049286785.1. Taxonomy (GTDB): domain Bacteria; phylum Actinomycetota; class Actinomycetes; order Mycobacteriales; family Mycobacteriaceae; genus Rhodococcus_F. The sequence goes on from NZ_JBAQEO010000225.1 coordinate 1,099, forward strand.
GCCTTGCGGTCCTTCAGTGGCCCGCCGGTGCCGTAGCCGGTCATATTGACCACGATCAGCTCGGGTCGATCCCGTCGCAGGTTCTCCGCGCCGAGACCGAGTCGCTCGGTCGCGCCGGGGGCGAAATTCTGGACCACCACGTCCGCGCGATCGATCAGGCGGCGAACGACCGACAGCCCGGCCTCGGTCTTCATATCGACACTGACCGATTCCTTGCCTCGGTTGAGCCAGACGAAGTGCGATGCGATCCCGTTGACGGCGGTGTCGTAGTTGCGGGCGAAGTCTCCCTCACCCAAACGTTCGACCTTGATGACGCGGGCACCGAGATCGGCCAGGTGCCGCGTGGCGATCGGGGCGGCGACCGCCTGCTCGAAGCTGACCACCGTGATCCCGTCGAGTGGCAAAGCGCTGTGCATGCCAGGCGAGGTCGGCTCGCTCATCGCTGACCGCCTGCGGCGTTGCGGGCCTGCTTGACCAGTCCCCCGCCGATGATCAGGCGCTGGATCTCACTGGTTCCCTCGTACAGGCGCAGCAGCCGGACGTCCCGGTAGATGCGCTCGACGGCAACCTCCCGCATGTACCCGCTGCCGCCGTGAATCTGCACCGCCAGGTCGGCAACTTTACCGACCATCTCGGTGCAGTAGAGCTTGGCAATGGACGGTGCGATGCGCCGGTCGGTTTCCTCGACCCACGCCCGCGCGGCGTCACGCACGAGGGCCCGTCCGGTCATCACGCCGGTCTGTTGGTCGGCGAGCATTGCCTGCACCAATTGGAAGTCACCGATCGCGGTGCCGCCCT
>NZ_JBAQEO010000226.1:0-1683 GCF_049286785.1 Rhodococcus sp. (in: high G+C Gram-positive bacteria)
TCCCAAACCTTTATAGTAAGGCTGACGGGGCACCGGGATATAATGCAGGTTCACACCAATGCCTGCTACACGCATTCCCTCAAACACTTGGCGATGTGTCTTGCCGATTTCAGCAAGTTTCAGGCGAATTACGTACAAATGCATACCGGAATAACTGTCCGCGTGCTGCCACGGAGTAATCACCGGCAGATTAGCCAAAAGCGGCTCATATCGCTTGGCGATAGCGTGGCGCTTGGCGACGAATTCGTCTAGTCGCTGCATTTGGCTCAAGCCCAGTGCGGCGTGTATGTCGGTCATGCGGTAGTTGAAACCCAAGGCTATCTGCTGGTAGAACCAAAGCTCTTCAGATGCCTGGGGAATCATGTCTGCAGCATCGCTAGTGATGCCATGGCTGCGCAACATTTTCATACGCTTGGCTAACTGTGTATCATTAGTCAGTGCCATGCCGCCTTCGCCGGCGGTGATGATCTTGACAGGGTGGAAGCTGAATATGGTGATATCGCTGTAACGACAGTTGCCGATCGGTTCGCCGCAGTATTTACCGCCAATGGCGTGCGAAGCATCTTCGATGATCTTGAAGTTATATTGCTGACTAAGTGCGTGGATGCCTGCCATATCGCAGGGTTGTCCACACAGATGCACGGGAATCACAACTTTGGGTAGATTGCCGAGCTTTTCTGCGTGCGCCAATTTTTCTGCCAAAATCTCCACGCTCATGTTGTACGTGCACGGATCGATATCCACGAAATCGATCCGTGCACCGCAATAGAGCGCGCAGTTTGCACTGGCCACAAAGGTGATCGGAGAGGTCCAGACCACATCGTTTGGCCCCACGTCCAGCGCCAAACAGGCAATATGCAGGGCACTCGTAGCACTGTTCACCGCAATGGCATGTTGCGTACCGCAATAGTCCGAAACACTCTTTTCAAAAGCGGGAACAGCGGGACCTTGTGTCAGGTTGTCGGAACGCAGTACATCCACAACCGCCTGGATGTCTGCATCAGAAATGTCTTGCCGACCGTACGGAATCATCGTTGTCATATATGGCCAACCTTTTCACGGTTTTGTGCGATCCACGCTTGTAACGAAGCAATGCTCATCCATTCGAGATTGTTATCCGAACAGTAGGTGAAGTCCTCAGACACCTTCTTACCATCCTTGATACGGCATGGGTCGCTACACCAACCATTTATGGCGGGCAATATTTTAAAGTGCTCGGGGTATTCGTAAGTATAGAGCGCATCTTCTGTCCCAATCATTTGCTCATGGAGCTTCTCGCCAGGACGGATACCAACAATCTCGTGTTTTGCGTCAGGAACGGAGGCAAGCGCGACGTCAGCCAATTTCATCGACGGGATTTTTTTGACGTAAATCTCTCCGCCCACCATGTCTTCAAAAGCATGCCACACCAGCTCGACACCTTGTTCCAAAGTTATCATAAAGCGAGTCATACGAGCGTCCGTGATTGGCAATGTACCTTTGTCCGCAATCGAAAGAAAGAAAGGGATAACAGAGCCCCGTGAGCCCATCACGTTGCCATAACGCACCACACCAAAACGGGTGTCGTGTGCACCTGCGTAGGAATTGCCTGCTACAAACAATTTGTCGGATGCCAGTTTTGTCGCACCGTAAAGATTGGCAGGACTACTGGCCTTGTCGGTCGAAAGTGCAACGACACGTTTG
>NZ_JBAQEO010000227.1:0-10663 GCF_049286785.1 Rhodococcus sp. (in: high G+C Gram-positive bacteria)
GCGCGGAAGAGTGCGAAAGAGTAAGGAACCATTGTGCTCTGGAACACGCTGATCATCGAGTAACAGATTCCCGGACTTGCTGTCGTCCCGCCTGATCTTCCCGACCCCGGTGGGCTACGGCTACACCCACACGTGGGTGAACCTGTCCACCGGGGCTTCGGGAACGATCTCCGACCAGCACCCCGATCGCCGTGAAATCCACACCGGCGCAGGCAAGGTGGTGGTGACCGGGTACTACTACATCACCGGGACGGCGAGCATCGGCAGGTTCTACGGGGCCGCCTGGCCGAGCCGGCGTCCCCAGCGCGCTGCCGATGCGAAAACGCCTCGTGGATCGTACTTTTCACGGGTCTCCACAAGTCGAGCCAGCTGCGCCGGACTCCACGCCGCCACCACCCGGTCCGCGGACTCTCCCTGTGTCGAGCCGGCGAAATTGACCAGTGCTCCGCCGGTACCCCATGGCGCGAGCGCGTCGATGACCGCATCCAGTGCGGTGGGGACGACCTCGGCGATCGGCGGCGCGAGAACACCGATGGCGACGAGGGTGAAGGCGGCATCACGGCCCGCGACGGCGTTGGGCGTCGCGGGTGCCCGGCTGAGCGCACCACCCATGGCGCGGATTTCCGCCAGCATGATCGGCAGACCCGCCTCGGGACCGACGACACCGAGAAGCGCGTCGAGCGCCTCATCCGGCAGCTCCCGAAGGAGACGAGATCGTTCGACGGCCGGCATCGGGTGCGTGGGATCGGCATGAATCGATGCCAGAGCCGGATACATCATTTCCGTTACTGTGTCGATGATCGACGTGGCCACCGACCGCATCGGGGCGATCATCGCCATGCCGTCGCCGTGATCGTCGACGTACGCGTACCGCAGGTGCAGGACGGTTCGTCCGCGAAGGGGCTCGGGCAATTCGGGGAGCGGTGGGAAGTTGATCACCGCCACCGAACTCGAGACGGAGTCGGGCACGGTGCCGATCCAGTCCCGCCAGCACCGCAGGACGGCCGGGGCGTCGGCGATGTCGTAGAAGATGCCGCCGCCGTCGAGTGTCTGGATCGGAAAGAGCCGAAATGTCATCTGGGTGACGATGCCGAATGCCGCCCCGCCCCCGAGGAGTGCCCAGAACAGGTCCGGTTCGGTGTCGTGGTCGACCCGGCGCAGCTGTCCCTCCGCAGTGACAACCTCCATCTGGATCACGTGATCGGCGGCGAAACCATACGTACGTGCGATGGGTCCGAGACCACCGCCGACCGTGTAACCGACGACGCCGACCGTGGGGGACGAGCCCGCGAGGGCCGCCAAGCCGTGCGGTGCGGCGGCGTCGAGTACCTGCTGCCAGCGCACCCCGGCCCCCACGGTGGCCGTGCGCCCGTCCCGGTCGATGGTGACCGTGTCGAGAAGCCCGGTGGTGACGAGGATCGAATTCTCGGGCGCAGCGTCTGCGCCGTGACCGGTGGCCTGCACGGCGACGGTGAGTCCGTTATCTGCTGCGATCCGGACGGCTGCCGCGACGTCCGCGGCACTCGACGCGACCACTACGGCGGCCGGACGATGCGCGGTGGCCACGTTGAAACCGGCGACTGCGGACCGGTAGCCCTCGTCGTCCGGGCCGTAGACCGCGCCGGCGACCGAACTCCGAATCCGGTCGGCAACGGGCTGCGTGGACATTGTCTGATCGGGTGCGAAAACCATGATGCTCCTTGGCTGGGGTGACGTTCCCGTCAAGGACACCAACGCACGCTTAGCGCGCTCTTAGCGCCGACTATCCGACTGCCGACTCGTCGCGGGGCAGCCGCGAGGACTCCTCGGTGTACAGCTTCCACATCAGCGCGTTCACCTCCGCGCGGCTCATGTCTTCACCGAGTGCCGCGTACTTCTCGAACTCGTCTGCGGTGAGCGCAGCACGCACGATTGCTGCTTCCCGGGGAGCGTCCATCGGGTCCATCGCCTCCGGCTGGAATCCGAGCCGTGAACCCTGTGCCCGGACCGCGCCGAGCAGACGAGCCGCGTCCGTGGTCCGGCCCGCCGTCGAGACGACCGCGGCGGTGCTGTGGACGAGTACCAGCCAGGACGTGACGTCACCTTCGGCCTCGAACACCGACTGCATCACGGGCACCGTGTCCAGCGCACCGCGCAGGTCACCCGAATCCATGGCGACCCGCATCAAGGTCCAGGACGCGGAACCCACCGGCCACCCGTGCCCGCACCGTTCCGCCGTGGACACCGCCGCCCTCAGAGTCTCCCCCGCTTCGGTGAGACGCCCGAGGAACCGGAGGATCATGCCTTCGATCATCAAGCCTTCCGCCAGCTGCCACGGCTCACCGCAGAGCCGCAACGCCTCCACGGAGGCGCGGGCCTGCGCCTCCCACTGTGCGGGGCCGTCGACGATCGCCCGGCAGTAGGACTGCCAGGACTCCGCGTACGCGATGTACCCGGCATCACCCGCTCGCCGGGCGGCCTCGGCCGCGCGTCCCACCGCGTCGCCGGCGGTCCCGGGATCCCCGGACAGGTAGGTCAACCCGCACAGGCCGGTGAGGACACGGGCGAGAATCCGGTCGTCGACGCCCCGGTCGACGGACTCGACCGCATCCAAAGCGGTCTGGATGATCTCGAGTCCCTCCCGGATATGCCCCTGCCGGTACCAGAACCAGTACAGCGCGGCGACGAGTTCCAGGACGTATTCGGGATCGCCTGCCGCAAGGGCCGAGCGGGCCGCGGCGCGATGCTCGGCCTGATCCCGTCCCAGGGCCGCGACCACCTCGGCGCTTCCCGAGGTACGCAACCGCTTCTCGGCGGCGACTGCCCGCTCGAGGACGAAGGCGCGGTGCGCGGCCCTGGACTTCTCGAGCTCCACGCCCTCGGTCCTGCTGAGTGCGAACTGCTTGAGCGTTTGCAGCATGCGGTAGCGACGCGGCGACGAAGCCGGTTCGACCCGAAGCAGGGAGCGCCGAACCAGCGCGGTAAGAGGTTCGAGTATCGCCAGCGGAGCCTGGTCCCCGTGGAGTGCAGCAGCACCTTCGATGTCGAAACTGCCTGCGAACAAGCCGACTTCGCGGAACAGTCGCGACTCCTCCTCACCGAGAAGCCGGTAACTCCAGTCGATGGTGTCGGCGAGCCGACGCTGACGTGCCGGCGCGGTTCGCGCCCCGCCGCCGAGTAGCGCAAAACGATCGGACAGGCCCTCGGCGATCTGCTCCTCGGAGAGCACTCGAAGCTGAGCGGCAGCAAGCTCGAGCCCGAGGGGTATGCCGTCCAATTCGGTGCAGATCCGCCGGACCGGTTCGGCCACGGCGTCACTCAGCCTCCAGTCGGGGACGACGCCCGCCGCCCGCACACCGAACAGCTCGATCGAGGCGACCTCGTCCAGCGGTTCCACCTCGTACACCTGCTCACCGTCGACAGCGAGCGCTTCCCTGCTGGTCGCCAGAATCCTCACGTCCGGGCATTTATCGAGCATCGCCGCAACCACCTCGGTCACGCCGTCGAGGAGATGTTCGCAGTTGTCGAGCACGATCGTGCATGAGCGAGTGGCCAGTGTGTCGAGAAGATGATCGATCGTGCCGGGTCCTCGAATGAGCAGTGCGCTTTCGATCGCGGTGATCACCAACGAATTCGACTCGACAGGTGTGAAGTCGACCATCCAGGGACCGTCGGCGGTCGAGCCGAGTCGACGACACACCTCGATGGCCAGACGAGTCTTGCCCACCCCGCCGGGTCCGACGAGCGTGACCAATGGTGAGTTCGCCAACGCCGCACCGACCGTGCCGATCTCGTACTCACGTGCCACCAGCGAGGTCCGTGGAATCGGCACGTTCGACGTCGAGGGACCGGGAGTCGCGGGGGCTGCGGCGGGGAAAACCGCAACCGGCCGAGCGGGCGCGCGGCGAACGAGCAACCGTTCGTCGTCCTGATTCAGCACGGCGGATTCGAGCTCGCGCAACCGGGTTCCCGGCTCGATGCCGAGGTCGCGGTCCAGTGCCCCGCGAACGCGTCGCAGGGCGGCGAGCGCGTCGGATTGGCGTCCCGCACGGTACAGGCCGATGACCAACAGCTCCCATGCCCGTTCGTCGAGCGGATGCGCGGTCACCAATTCCTCGGCCGAGCCTATGGCCTCGTCGTGTCGTCCTATATCCAATTGCATCTGCAACAACGCTTTTCGTGCCCGGAGCTCGAGGTCGGTCAACCGGGAGATCTCGGCCCGGGTGAACTCTGCGTCGGCGACGTCCGCATAGGGCGAGCCCCGCCACAGGGAGAGCGCCTCCGCGTACGAACTGGCGGATTCTTCGACGAAGCCCTGCTCGCGCTGCCGGCCTCCGCGGTCGACCAGATCGGCGAAGCGCACGGCGTCTATCTGATCTGCACCGACCTCCAGTCCGTAGCGCGAGCCCGAGCGGACGATCGCCCCCGCCTCGCCACGCGGACGGTCGGGGCCGAGCCTGTCACGCAGTTTCGACACCGCGAAATGGAGCGAGCTCGTCTTCGGGTCGTCGACGTCGTGCCACACCTGTGACAGGAGCCGCTCCGCGGAGACGTCACGCGGAAAGGCCACGATCAGGGCAGCCAGAAGGGCACGCTGCCGAAAGCCCCCGAGATCGGTCGGGCGCCCCTCCACCACGGCGGTCAACCCACCGAGTACACCCAACTCCAGGCCGACAGAAGCCATACCTGCGCTCCTCGCAGTATCCGACAAGACAGCTCATTATCACCGACGTCTCGGATATGTGCTGGTGAAGGCAAAATTTCTCCGACGCTGCTGACTGTCAGCCTGTGTCCGACTCGGTGTCGTGCACGGTGACCGACAGCACCGGCTTACCTTCGGCCGGAGCGTCCGGGCCTTCCAGCTGCTCCCACATCGCGTCGATCATGGGCTGGAGAAAGAGCTGGCCGACCTGTCGAACCACCAGGCCGATCACCTGGCTGGAGTCGCGCCGTCGCGTGGAGGCGATGCCGGTATTGCGTAGCTTCGTGATCTCACTGTAGGTCAAATCGGTCAGCCGCTCGAGCAGCGTCCCATGAGGACTGCCGGGCTCGAGCAACGTCCGGCGGAGGTAGTTCACGACCGCCGGATGCGTCTCGAGCATCCGCGCGACCGACGCATCGCGCGCCGCGGCGATCTCGTGGGGCGTGCCCGTGTGGGGCGCCTGCGCGATGGCCTGCGCGAAATAGTCGACGACGAGTTGCTCGACCGCGTCCCGAATTCCGTCCTTGGTCCCGAAATGGTGCACCAGCAAGCCGACCGTCACGCCCGCCGCACCGGCTACGGCCCGCATGGAGGTGCGGTCTTCGCCGTTTGCGGCGTACAGGTCCATCGCGGCGTTTCGAATGCGCGCCTTCGCAGTCAAGTCGTCCACGCTCGCTCGTGGGTTGATTTCCGATTCCATACATCCCCTCCGTCGAGGCGATAGTACATTCATTACAGCTTTCTATACAGCTATTCACTGTGCTATACATCTGTATAGTAAACGTAAAGGAGCGCGATGACGAACATCCTGGGCGGCGTGCGGGTGGTCTCTCTCGCCGGAAATCTTCCCGGGCCCGTGGCAGCGGCGCGGTTGACCGCGCTCGGAGCTTCGGTGACCAAGGTCGAACCGCCATCGGGTGACGCGCTGGCGGCGGCAGCAGCCGAGTGGTACGCCGAACTCACCGCCGATCAGCAGGTCCTCGTTCTCGACCTCAAGGCGCCCGCCGACCGCGAGAAGCTGGACGTCGAACTCGCCGGTGCGGATCTGTTGATCACCGCGATGCGGCCCTCGGCGTTACGCAGGCTCGGGCTCGCGGACGCACACCTGACGTATCCCGGACTCTCGCACGTGGAAATCGTCGGCTACGACGGCGAGTTCGAAGAGCTGCCGGGACATGACCTGAACTATCAGGCAGCACACGGGACCGTACAGCCCCCAACGATGCCGACGGTCCCCATCGCCGATCTTCTCGGTGCCGAGCGGTCCGTATCGGCCGCATTGCTTGTACTGCTGGAGAAGACGAGCACCGGAACCGGCGGGCACCGGCGAGTGGTCCTCGACGACGCCGCGCGGGACGCGGGTGCCGCGGTCCGCCACGGACTGATGGGCGTCGGCGCCCCTCTCGGAGGCGCGATTCCCACGTACGGGATCTACGGATCGGCCGACGGATATGTCGCACTGGGCGCGCTCGAACCGCATTTCAGCGCGCGTATCCGTGACGCACTGGGGATCGAGGGAACACGCGAAGAACTCGAGCGAACCTTCGCCACCCGCGATACCGCGTATTGGGAAGAAATCGGCGAGCGAGCGGACATACCGCTGACCGGCATACGCATACCAACACGAGGAGACGAGAAGTGACAGTTCGCGAAGCGGTCATCGTCGGTGCGGTCCGCACACCCGTCGGCAAGCGCGGCGGTGTCCTGAGTCAGTGGCATCCCGCCGACCTGCTCGGTCTCACCCTGCGGAATCTGGTCGAGCGCAGCGGTATCGACCCCGTGCTGGTGGAGGACGTGATCGCGGGCTGCGTCTTGCAGAACGACCAGCAGTCGTCGAATATCGGCCGGCATGCGGTGCTCTCTGCGGGCTTCCCCGAATCGGTACCGGCCGTGACCGTCGACCGCCAGTGCGGATCGGGCCAGCAGGCCGTGAACTTCGCCGCGCAGGGCATCATCGCGGGTACCTACGATCTGGCGATCGCGTGTGGTGTCGAGTCGATGTCCCAGGTGCCGATGCCGTCGGCATTTCAGCCCGGCGCACCGCTCGGACCCCAGTACGGTCCGATCGAACTGGCGCGGTACGACGGCGGCTTGATGGCACAGGGACCGTCGTCGGAGCTCATGAACGAGAAGTTCGGACTCAGCCGGGAGGCGCTGGACGCGTTCAGCATTCGCAGTCACGAACGTGCGCTCGCCGCGACTCGGGCCGGCAAGTTCCGCGACCAGTTCGTCCCCGTCACCGCAGACCCGCACGATCCGTCGGGTCCGGTGATCGACGCGGACGAGGGTATCCGCGAGCACCTCGACCCGGCCAAGATCGCGTCATTGAAGACGGTCTTCGCAGCCGACGGACGCACCACCGCCGCCAATGCATCACAATTGAGCGATGGCGCCGGGGCCCTGCTGATCGCCGATCGCGAGTTCGCAGAGAAGAACGGTCTCGTCCCGCGCGCCCGGTTCCGGGCGCTCTCCGTCGCGGCCGCCGACCCGGTCATCCAGTTCACCGCCGTTCTCGACGCCACCCGCAAGGCGCTCGAACGCTCGGGACTGAGCGTGGCCGACATCGACCTTTTCGAGGTCAATGAGGCCTTCGCGGGTGTGCCCCTGATGTTCCAGCAGGAGTTCGGAATTCCGGACGACAAGCTCAACGTCAACGGTGGTTCCATCGCGATCGGACATCCCCTCGGCTCCACCGGCGCCCGGATGCTCACCGACCTGTTGTGCGAGCTCGAACGCACCGGCAAGAAGTTCGGTCTCCAGACCATCTGCGAGGCACACGGCACGGCCAACACCACCATCATCGAACGTATTTGAGACTTTCGGAAGCGACGAGGAACGAGACATGACAACCAACATCGTGAAGGGTCTGCCGTCCACGCACGGAGACCACTACCAGCTCAACACCACCACGCTGATCCGGCACGCAGCGCGGACCTATCCGGAGCAGGAGATCGTGTTCCGCACCGCCGACGGCGACTGGGACAGGTACACCTACGCCGACGCGTACGCACGCATCAAGCGGGCCGCCAACACGCTGACCAGGCTCGGGATCGGTCCCGCCGATGTGGTCGGAATCCTGGACTGGAACAGCAAGCGCCACTTCGAGTTGTACTGGGCGATCCCCGGTCTCGCCGCGGCGATGCTGCAGATGAACCTGCGCCTTTCCCCCGAGGATCTCGGTTACGTGACCACCCACAGTGAGGCCTCGCTCGTGCTGGTCGACGAGAGCCTTCTCCCCGTCGCCGAGGCGCTGGCCCCGCACGCTCCGGGCGTCAAGACCTGGGTGGTGATGTCGGACAAGCCGATGTCCGAGATCAGCACCACGCTCGAGAACGTTCACCACTTCGAGGACCTCCTCGCCGCGGCAGACGCGGAGATCGATTGGCCGGTCATCGACGAAACATCCACCTACAGTGCGTGCTACACCACGGGCACCACGGGGCGGCCCAAGGGCATCTACTACTCGCACCGCGGCATCTACCTGCACACTCTGGCCCTGGCGTCGAACATCGGCATGCGAAGTGACGACACGTCGATGCTCATCACCCCGATGTTCCACGGCCAGTGCTGGGGTCTGCCGCAGGCCGCCGTCTATGCGGCATCGAAGATCGTGCTGCCGGGCCGGTACACGGCAGAGGAAACCTCGGTGTTGGTCGATGTGATGATCAAGGAGCAGGTCACCGTCGCCAACGGTGCGCCCGCGATCTTCCAGCCGATGATGGACTACATCAAGACGCTCGATGTCAAACCCGACTTCGGCCGGTCGCGTCTGCTCTCGGGAGCCACCGAACCGGCGCTGTCGCTGATGCGCGACTTCTACGAGGTCACCGGCGCGGACGTGATCCATGCCTACGGCGCCACCGAGACCACTCCCATCGTCGCCGCCAACGGGCCGGTGAAACCCTCGTTGCGCGGCACCCTCACCGATGACGAGAAGTGGGATCTCAAGCGCTGCCAGGGTCTGCCGGTGAGCGGAATCGACATCCGGATCGTCGACGCCGAGGGCAACGACCTCCCGCACGACGGCAAGAGCCAGGGCGAGGTGCTCCTACGCGGACCGTGGATCATCGAGCGCTACCACAAACTTGACGACGACGCGGACAAGTTCTTCGACGGGTATTGGCGCAGTGGCGATGTCGGCAAGATCGACGCGAACGGCTACCTCAAGCTCACCGACCGGATCAAGGATGTCGTCAAGAGCGGCGGCGAATGGATCTCCTCCATCGACATGGAGAACGCCATCGTCGGGCACCCGAAGGTCAAAGAGGCCGCCGTCATCGGCGTGGAACACCCGAAGTGGCAGGAACGCCCGGTCGTGCTTCTGGTAACGGTGGACGGCGAAGATCTCACTCTCGAGGATGTCAACAGCGTGCTCGTGGACAAGTTCGCCAAATGGCAGTTGCCCGATACGGTTCTGTTCGTCGATGCGTTGCCGCGCACCAGCGTCGGCAAGCTCGACAAGAAGACGATGCGGGCTGAGCACGGCGACATCTACAAGCCGGTCCAGTCATGACGGACGTCCTGCGCAATTTACATGTTGCGGTTCAGTCCGCCGACAGCCGCGAGGGCCAGGCTGCCTTCCTGACGAAGCGCCCACCCCAGTTCACCGGAAAGTAGGAATCATGAGCGAATTGTTCCCGGGGTACCGATCCCCGTGGGAGACGGCGGACCAGCAGGTGCTGCGCAAGCATGCCGCCGCATTCTTCCGCAAGGAGGCGACACCGAATCAGGACCGCTGGGCCGAGCAACACCAGGTCGATCGCGAATTCTGGACGAAGACGGGCGACGCCGGTCTGCTGTGCCTGGGCCTGCCCGAGGAATTCGGCGGTGGTGGCGGCAATTTCGGTCACGAGGCAGTGGTGCAACAGGAACTCGCCTTGGCTCACGACACCGCATTCGGCTTCAGCGTGCACTCGACGATCGTCGCCCACTACATCTCGGCCTACGCCACCGACGAGCAGAAGAAGCGCTGGATCCCCCGGATGGCGAGCGGCGAGATGGTGATCGGCGTCGCGATGACCGAGCCCGGCACCGGATCCGACCTGCAGGCTGTGCGCACCACCGCAATCCGCGACGGTGACGAGTACGTGATCAACGGCTCCAAGACATTCATCTCCAACGCGACGCACTGCGACCTTCTGGTGATCGTCGCCAAGACCGACCCCAAGCTCGGCGCCAAGGGCATTTCCCTGCTCGTCGCCGAGACCAGGGACCTCGAAGGATTCGACCGCGGCCGGGTGCTGCACAAGATCGGCCAGCACGGCCAGGACACCCGCGAGCTGTCCTTCACCGACATGCGGGTGCCGGCCGAGAACCTGCTCGGCGGAGTCGAGGGCAAGGGTTTCGTCCAACTGATGGAGCAGTTGCCGCGCGAGCGCCTGATCCTCGGGGTCGCCGGAGTCGCGATGGCCGAGGCCGCAGTGGTCGAGGCCATCAAGTATGCAAAGGAGCGGCACGCGTTCGGCCAGCCGATCCTCGGCTTCCAGAACACCAAGTTCGTTCTCGCCGAGTGCAAGACGGATGTTCTCGCCGGAAAGACTCTGATGGACTACTGCATTCAGCGGTACATCGACGGAAACCTCGACGCCGCCACCGCATCGATGGCGAAGCTGTGGGGCACCGACAAACAGGTCGAGATCATCGACCGCTGCCTGCAGGTCTTCGGCGGTTACGGCTACATGATGGAATACCCGATCGCACAGATGTACGCCGCGGCCCGCGTCCAGAAGATCTACGGCGGCACCAACGAGATCATGAAGGAACTCATCGGACGGGCGCTGTGACGCCATCGGACTCCGGAAACATTCTGAAGACCCTGTTACGCAAGGAGGCCCGGAAAACGGTGACACACGAAACCGTCGACCCCCGCATCGACACCGTCTACGCGGAGGACGTCGAGATCGGAGACACCTATCAGCTGGGTTCGTACACGGTGACCGAGGACGAGCTGGTCGAGTTCGCGTCCCAGTGGGATCCCCAGTC
>NZ_JBAQEO010000228.1:0-9957 GCF_049286785.1 Rhodococcus sp. (in: high G+C Gram-positive bacteria)
CTCAGCCGCGCAGCATCTCAGCCGCGCAGCATCTCAGCCGCGCAGCATCTCCGCTACGAGGAACGCCAATTCCAGCGACTGCTGGGTGTTGAGCCGCGGATCGCAGGCCGTCTCGTAACGACCGGACAGGTCGATGTCGGAGATGTCCTGGGCACCACCGAGGCATTCGGTGACGTTCTCGCCGGTCAGCTCCACGTGGATGCCGCCCGGGTAGGTACCGAGACCGTTGTGGACCTCGAAGAATCCCTGCACCTCGTCGACGATGCGGTCGAAGTGGCGGGTCTTGTAGCCGGTCGACGCCTCATGCGTGTTGCCGTGCATCGGGTCGCACTGCCAGATCACCTGGTGCCCGGTGGCCTGCACCTTCTCGATGATGGCGGGCAGCATGTCGCGCACCTTGTTGTTGCCCATCCGAGAGATCAGGGTGAGGCGGCCCGGTTTGTTGGTGGGGTCGAGACGCTCGACGTATTCGACGGCCATCTCCGGTGTGGTGCTGGGACCGATCTTGAGCCCGATGGGGTTGGCCAGCAGTTCGGCGAACGCGATGTGGGCACCATCGAGCTGACGGGTCCGATCGCCGATCCACAGGAAGTGGGCCGACAGGTCGTACAGCTTGGGATGTTCGTCGTCGTTGTCGAGACGCAGCATGGCCCGCTCGTAATCGAGCACGAGAGCCTCATGGCTGGCGAAGATCTGTGCCTGCTGCAGGCTGGGGTCGGTGACGCCGCACGCATTCATGAACTGCAGGCCGCGGTCGATCTCGGCGGCGAGGGCCTCGTACCGGGCGCCGGCGGGAGAAGAGGCCACGAACTCGCGGTTCCAGTCGTGCACCTTGTGCAGGTCGGCCATGCCGGCACCCGTCAGGGCGCGGACGAGATTCATCGCGGCACTGGCGTTCGCGTAAGCCCGGACGAGCCTGGACGGATCGTGCTGGCGAACTGCGTCGGCGGCGACGATCGAATTGACCATGTCGCCGCGGTAGGACGGCAGGCCCAGAGCGTCGACATTCGCGGACCGGGGTTTGGCGTACTGGCCGGCGATGCGGGCCACCTTGACGACGGGCAGGCTGGCACCGTAGGTCAGGACGACAGCCATCTGCAGCAGGGTGCGGATGTTGCCCTTGATGTGCGGCTCGGTGTTGTCGGCGAACGTTTCGGCGCAGTCACCGCCCTGGAGCAGGAAGGCCTCGCCCCGGGCAACCTGAGCCAACTTCGACTGGAGTGCCTCCACCTCGCTGGCCACCGTGATCGGCGGGACGCTCTCGAGGACGGTCCGCATCGCGGCCGCTTGCCCCTCGGGCCACTGCGGCTGCTGCGCGGCCGGCTTGGCCAGCGCAGCATCGAGCTGCTCCCGCATCGCCGCGGGCAGCGGGGGAAGTTCGGGCAAGCGGTCGATCGGTACGTCGACAGTCCAGTTCACCCATACAGGATATTCGCTCGGAACGAACGTTGGCGAGGCAGGTCACCTCAGCGATCGCGCCGCCTGTACCGCCTCGAACTTCGCCAGGTTGTGACGGGCATCCGCGAGCGCGTCGTGAGCATCTCCCGGTGCAGGTGGGAGCGGGGGGGAGCCGTTGTCTTCCCAGTACTGGCGTAGATCCCGGGTGTAGCGCGGAAGGGTCTGGGGCAGTGCCGTCATGTCGCCCCACAACTGGCAGAGGGCCACGTGGTCGTAGGCGGCGACCCACGCCCACAATTCGGGGACGATTCCGGGACGGGGTATCAGAAACGCATACAGGTCGTCGCGGATACGTGAGCGAGTCTTCCACAGCTGCGACGACGGCGGCGGCAGCTTCGGCAGGACGTTGCGGCGCACCCACTTGCCGGCTCGGTGCGAATCGAACTCGGTGGACACCGCGTAGAATTCACGTCCGTCCTCCGCTACCACCCCGATCGACACCAGGTCGATCGTGCGACCATCCTCGATGAACTCGCAATCGTAGAAGTACCGCACGCCCGCAAACTATGCCTCACCCGGCGGCGGCGGCCCGATCCACCCCACACCTCGTGAAGGAGGCCTTGTGAGCGCAACCTCCGACGGTCGACAGTCCGCCGCCCCCGTCGCGGACCGTTTCGGCTCACTGCGGGCACCACTCGGCTTGCTCGTCCGGGTACTCGTGATCGCCGGCCTCGCGGTCGGCGTCGCCTACAACCTCTTCGGGTTCCCCGGCCTGCGCGACTTCGGCAACTACTACCGTCTCGATCTCGATGTCTACCGGCTGGGCGGTTCGGTCTTCCTGGACGGCCCGACACTGTACGGCGCGATGCCCGCCACGGCGATGGGCAATTCCCTGCCCTTCACGTACCCGCCGCTCGCGGCTGTGGTGTTCAGTCCGCTGTCGTTGGTATCGCTGGATGTGGCCGGAATCGTTCTGACGGTGCTGTCTCTGCTCGCGCTGTTCTCGGTGCTGGTCGTCACTCTCAGCTCGCTCGGGGTCCGTCCGCGGACCACGCTGGTGTGGACGGCACTCGGTGCGCTCGCCGTAGCAATGGCTCTCGAGCCGGTCTCCTCGACGCTGGACTACGGGCAGATCAACATCGTCCTGATGGCGCTGGTGACAGCGGACTGTCTCCTGAAGAAGACGCCGTGGCCGCGGGGTCTGCTGATCGGCCTGGCCGCTGCGATCAAACTCACGCCCGCCGTCTTCATCCTGTATTTCCTCGTGCGCAAGGATTTTCGCGCCGCGGTGGTCACCGGGGCCGGGTTCGTCGTGTTCAGTGCGCTGGGGGCGCTGGCCACGTGGAAGGACTCCGTTACCTACTGGACGCAGACTCTCTTCGACTCCGATCGGATCGGCACCCCGGCCTACCCTGCGAACCAGAGCATCACCGGTGTCCTCGCCCGGCTCGGGGTGAGCGAGCAGATGCGGACCCCGATCTGGCTCGTGCTGAGCGTGCTGGTGCTCATGCTGGCGCTCGTCGCGATGTTCCGCGCCGTGCGGGCGGGCGAGCCGGCGCTCACCCTCGGACTCACCGCTGTTCTCGGGCTTCTCGTCTCACCGGTGTCGTGGTCGCACCACTGGGTGTGGGCCGTACCGATCATCATCACCCTGGCGATCGTCGCCTACCGCCGTCGGATAGTCCCCCTCGCCGTCGTCGCGGTGGCGGGCCTGGTCGTGGTGAAGGTCGCCGCTCACTGGCAACTCGGCCCGGGACGCTGGTCCGGCACCGGCTGGAGTCTGTGGGACCAGTTCCTGGCGTCGTCCTACGTGTGGTGGGGACTGCTCGTGATCATCGTGTCGCTCTTCGCGTTCCGGATGCGTACTTCCCCTTCGGATGCGGACGGCTCACTGCGTATCGACGACCACACCGTGACGGTCGGGTAGACCCGGGTTTCAGCTGGCTCGCGTATCGGGAAGCCTCGCCACATCGGCAGCGTCCGGTTCGGCCGTCACCGGATCCGCCGGAGCTTTCGGAGCCTTCTTGAGCGTCGCGGCGTAGATGTCGACGTACTCCTGACCGGAGAGCTTCATCAGCTTGTACATGACCTCGTCGGTGACGGCCCGCTCCACGAAGCGGTTGCCGCCCATTCCTTCGAAGCGGGCGAAGTCGATCGGCTCGCCGACACGGATGGCCACCTTCGCCGGACGCCAGAGCTTCGAGCCGATGGGATTGACCTTCTGGGTTCCGATCATCGCAACCGGGACGACCTTGGCGCCGGACTCGAGTGCGAGCCGTGCGAGGCCGGTCTTGCCCTTGTAGAGCCGGCCGTCGGGTGACCGGGTTCCCTCGGGGTAGATGCCGAGGAGCTTGCCCTGCCCGAGAACCCGCAACCCCGCGTTCAGGGCGTCCTGCGCGGCGTCTGCACCGGTGCGATCGATAGGAACCTGTCCGGCCGCGGAGAAGAACCAGCGCTGGAAAGCACCCTTGAGACCGGTGCCGGTGAAGTACTCGCTCTTCGCGAGGAACGTGATGCGCCGCGGGACGCGCAGGGGTAGGAAGAACGAATCGAGAACGGCCTGATGGTTGCTCGCGATGATGACACCACCCTCGGCGGGAATGTTCTCCATCCCCTCGACTGTCGGCCTACCCAGAACCCAGAGAACCGGCCCCACCAACACGTACTTGAAGAGCCAGTACCACATGGCGTCCCTCCCGTTCGCAAAACAAGCTTCGTTCTCGTCGACTGTACTTCGGGCCGGTGAGGGCCGCTACACACGCCCCGAGGCGATGCGCAGGATCACATTTCGGGGTTTACACAGGTCGGGAGGTGTCAAGCGATGCGTCAGGCAGGAGCGTCCTGGCCAGTTCGGCTGCCCCGATCATCCCCGCGGCCGCCCCCAACTGGGTGGGCCGGATACGTGCCAGCGGCCGGTGCCCGGTGCCCGTCGCGAGCGCCGCATAGTGTTCACGGGCACTGTCGAGGAACAGGGGCGCGGAGCCCGCGACGCCACCCGCGATCACGATGAGGTCCGGGTCGTACACATCGCCGATCAGCGCCAGACCCACCCCGAGCCACCACGCGAAGTCGCGCATGGTCTGCAACGCCAGCGGATCTCCGTCCTGTGCGGCACCCGCGATCCGCCGCCCGGTCAACGAACCCGGATCGGCGGCCACGTCGCGCGCGAGCACGGTGGACGCGTCCGGATCCGCCGCCAGCAGTTCGATCGCCGTGTCGACGAGTCCGGTGCCACTGCAGTACCGCTCCCAGCATCCGCGCTTACCGCAGGCACAGGCCCGGCCGCCGGGAACCACCTGGATATGCCCGAGTTCCGGTGCCACACCGTGGCTCCCGCGATAGAGTCGTCCGTCCGTCAGCAGGGCAGCGCCGATGCCGGTTCCGATCGCCAGCATGACGACGTTCCCGCCACCTGCCGCCGCACCGAATCGATGCTCGGCCCACGCGGCGGCGTTGGCGTCGTGCTCGAGGATCACCGGCAGACCCAGTCTCTCGCTCAGGTCCCGCCCGACCGGCGCCTCCACCCACGGCAGGTGCGGCGCGAACCGTACCGTCGTGCGGTCGGGGGTGACGAAACCTGCGACCGCCAGGCCCACCGCCCCGATTCGGTGCCGCCGCGCAAGTTCCCGCACCGCCCGGTCGAGTCCGTTCTCGAGTGCCGGAGCCGATGTCGGGGTGGGCGACTGAAGGGAGTCGAGTACCTCTCCCTGCGCATCGACCACCGCGGCGCGAATGCTCGTTCCACCCACGTCGATCCCGATGGTCAGCGCCCGGCTGTCGTCCTGGTCGATGTGCTCGCCGGGAATCATGGGCATGATTGTGCCCATACCGCTTCGCCGGCGAATATGGTACTGCCGAACATCACTGTTTGACGGTCACGGAGATCGGCAAAAACCCCGCACCCGCGTTCGCCCGAGCACCGGCAGGCTCTGCCCCCGACGGCGGCGGACCACCCGGATCCGGCGAGTCGTGGGCGCCGTGCTCGTCGAGGATCTGCCGCAGCACCGTCACCAGCACGGAAGCCTGCGTCGCGAGAAGAGTCACGAGGTCGTGCTGCTCGCCGAGAATCACCGCGGCCAGCGCGCAGACTGGGCACCAGGTGCACCCCGACCACGAGGCGGTGCCGGGCCCGGCCGCCGCCGGGTCGGTATCGGGCCCGGCCGCCGCCGGGACGGTGTCCTCCGCAGCCCGGGGCGAGGCCGCCCGCTGCAGTAGCGGCTCGAGGCGGTCCAGCGCACTCTCCGCCAGGGCGCGCAGTTCCGCCACCAGTTGTGCGTGGTCGTCGTTCATACCGGCCACACCTGCGGATCGGGCGTGAAACGAACGACGAGATCGCTGCCGTCGAGTTCGGCGCCGGCGACGACGCACCGGCGCAGGACCGAGGCGAGACGCACCCGGCGGCGCGCTCCTTCTGCCCCCACTACCAAATCGTCCTCCACTCGACCCAACGTCAGCGTCGCCGGGTTCACGAGCGGCAAGTACATCCGCATCGTGTACACCGAATCCACCCCGACTCCCGACTCCAGCTCCACCCGCACCGCGGGTGGGTTCTTCCCCAGCACCGCGGTCGGGTCCACGTCGTCCGCGTACAACTCGCGAGCGATGTCCCCGAGATCGGCCCACCCTACCGGTTCGGTCACTGTGCGAGTGACCCGAAGCACCGTCGTCCGGCCTGCCATCGCTTCGAGTTCGGCGAGCACACGCTGTTGCAGTGCACGTTGCCGCACCAGCCAGGCGACACCCGGGCTGTCGCCCTCCTCCGAATCGAATTGCGGCAGAAGATTGTTCACCAGGATGGCATCGATGCACATGCCGGACAGCGCGATGATGGTCATAATTCGCCGGGTTTCCGTCAGAACCACACGCTCCGGTGTCGTCACCAGCCGCACAGTGGTTTTCGCGCGGTTCGTCAGCAGTGCGCGCACCTCACCCACCGCGGAGACCACCTGCTCGATCAAGGAGACGAGCATGACGAGACGCGGATCCGAGCCCAGCAGAGCGGCGACCCTGCGATGCTGCGGCCACACTCGCTCGAGATAATCGAGAGCCATCGCCGGCGCGGACAGCGTCCTCAGCGCGTCTGCGGTCGGCGGGCAGTCGACGATCACCACGTCGTACCGGCCCTCGGTCGCACACCGCGCGACCTCTCGCAGTCCCAGCACGTCCTGCACCCCCGGGAGGCCGGTCAACTCCTCCGGTTCGAGTGCCGACAACTCGGCACCGTGGTCATGGTTGCCTGCGGCGGTGAGAACCGACGTCAGCTCCCGGAACCGGTCCTCGAGGAGCGCGAGCGTATCGAGTTCGAGAACGTCGAGGCCGGGTCCCGTCGACACGATCTCCGTGCCGGCAGCGGTCCCGAGCACGTCCGCCAGAGAGTGCGCCTGGTCGAGAGAGACGAGCAGCGTCCGATGTCCGGAACCGGCAGCCGCATGGGCCGTCGCGGCTGCGAGCGTCGTCTTCCCGACACCGCCTTTGCCGATGAAGAACTGGACCCGCGCCGGCACACGATCCTCGCTGATCAGCCTTCCACCCGCTTCTTCAGTTCCTTGAGAGCGGTGTCGGTGATGGCCTTCTCCGCCTTTCGCTTGAACAGCCCGATCATGGGAATCGTGAGATCGACGGTGAGCTCGTAGGTGACCGTCGTCCCGCCGCCCGACTCGTGCTCGAGCACGTACGAGCCGAATTGCGCTTTCTGGATCTCCCCCGACTCGAGTTCCCAGCTCACGGACATTCCGTCGGCCGCCCAGGCGTACCGGAGAACATAGTTGTCCTTCACCATCCCGGCATCCAGGACGAACCGCACCCGATCGGCCCGGCCGCCACGGCCCGCATCCAGCACCTCAACGGATTTCGCCGCCGTCACCCACGCCGGATACGCGTCGAAATCGGCGATCACGTCCATCACCCGGGCGGCGGGCGCCTCGATACTGATCGACCTCTTGGTCCTCTCGGGCATGGAGTGAACGCTTCCTTTCGCGTCGCGAGCCCGTCCGGGATCGGGGTCCGCATTCTTTTCCGTTCCGTCTTATCCTGTCGTGCCCGACTATCACACACGATCTCGGCGTTCGGACACAATGCCGATCGTGACTAGTGCACGCTGTACAGCGCCCGCCCGACTCAGGCCGGCGGTTCTCCGGCCGGGCGACCTGCCTCGAGTTCCCGCTTGACGTCGAAGGACATCACTTTCCCCTCGACGCGCCGGCGGCGGTTCGCCGTCGCGAGATCGGTCCGGCGGCCCGAATCTGCGGCGCTCACCGGCTCGGCGTGCAGGAAGTAATGGACGATCGCACCGTCGAGGACAGGTTCGAGCCACACCTCCATCGTCCCGGTCAGAGAACCGTCCACGGTCCAGCGGATGCCCTTCTCGGCGCGATCCTCGCGCACGGACAGGGCGAGGTCGGGCCACCACCGGCGCCAGCGACCGGGCGAGGCGATCGCTGCGGCGATCTTCTGAGGTGGGGCCGCGACGAACGTCTGGTCGGCGACCTGAATGCTGCTCACGCGACTAGCTTCACATATCGCGGTCCGCGGTCACGGTGGGAGTCCGGGAACAGGCGGTGACCGTCGGGGGCGAATGTGACAATTCGCCCCGCCCGCGGGCTGAACGCAGCCGCCGCACGAGAAGGTCTAAAGTTGAATCAGACAATCCTACTCGTCAGTATTTTTCAGTGTCGGAGGTTTTCGTGCCTGAGTTCAGCGCACCCCAATCGTTCACGATCCCGGAGGACGCGTCCACGGTCGACTCGGTGTTCTCTCGTGCGGCCGCCGACCCCACCCATGTCGTGTACAAGCGCGGGTCCGGCACGACCTGGATCGACGTCACGGCCGCCGAGTTCGCTGCACAGGTGACGGCGGTAGCCAAGGGCTTCATCGCGCTGGGCGTGCAGCAGGGTGACCGCGTGGCACTGATGTCCGCCACCCGCTACGAGTGGCCGCTCGTCGACTACGCCATCTGGGCGGCGGGCGGCGTCACCGTCCCGATCTACGAAACCTCGTCCGAAGATCAGGTCCGGTGGATCCTGGAGGACTCCGCGGCCATCGAACTGGTCGTCGAGAACGCCTCACACTCCGCCACGGTGAAAGAGGTCGCCGCCGCGGCGCCCGATCTGCGCGGCGTGTATCAGATCGAGGCACACGACGGTGTGCGCGGCGCGGTCGAGGAACTCAGCGCGCTGGGCGCCGAGGTTCCCGATGCCGAGGTGCAGGCGCGGGTCGCGGCACTGCAGTCCGCCGATCCGGCAACGCTCATCTACACCTCCGGCACCACCGGGCGCCCCAAGGGTTGCCAGCTCACACACTCCAACCTCATGGCCGAGTCGCAGGGCATCCTCGCGTCGAGTCTGGGCGATCTGCTGAAGACCCCCGGCGTCAAAACCCTCATGTTCCTGCCGATGGCGCACGTCCTGGCGCGCGCGGTGAGCATCGCGTCGTTCGATGCCGGTGCCGCAGTCGGGCATACCAGCGACATCCCGAACCTCGTTCCCACATTCGGCGAATTCAAGCCCGACTTCATTCTCTCGGTCCCCCGCGTATTCGAGAAGGTCTACAACAGTGCCCGCTCCAAGGCACACGGCGAAGGCAAGGGAAAGATCTTCGACGCCGCCGCCGAGTCCGCCGTCGCCTGGAGCCAGGCACAGGATGCCGGTGGACCCGGGCTGGTGCTCAAGGCCAAGCACGCACTTTTCGACAAGCTCGTGTACTCCAAGTTGCGCGCGGCCCTCGGCGGCAAGTGCCAGCTCGCGATCTCGGGCGGAGCACCGCTCGGCGCCCGGCTCGGCCACTTCTTCCGCGGTATCGGGATCACCATTTACGAGGGCTACGGACTGACGGAGACGTCGGCGGCCTTCGCGGTCAACACGATCGGCGAGCAGAAGGTCGGTTCGGTCGGAAAGCCGCTGGCCGGCAACTCTGTTCGTATCGCCGACGACGGCGAGATCCTGTTGTCGGGTCCGGTCGTCTTCAACGGCTACTGGCGCAACGAGAAGGCCACCGCAGAAGCGATCGAGAACGGCTGGTTCCACACCGGTGACCTCGGCTCGGTCGACTCCGACGGGTACATCACCATCACCGGCCGCAAAAAGGAAATCATCGTCACGGCGGGCGGGAAGAACGTCTCCCCCGCCCAGCTCGAGGACCACCTGCGCGCCCATCCGCTGATCAGCCAGGCCATCGTGGTCGGCGACCAGAAGCCGTTTATCGGCGCGTTGATCACCATCGACGCCGACGCGCTGCCCGCCTGGAACGAACGCAACGGCAAACCCGCGAACACCGAGGTCGGGGGCCTGCTGGCCGATCCCGATCTGACCGCGGAAATCGAAGACGCCATCGCGGAAGCCAACAGACTCGTGTCTCATGCCGAGGCCATCAAGAAGTTCCGGATCCTGCCCGTCGACTTCAGCGAGGAGACCGGCGAACTCACTCCCACGATGAAACTCAAGCGCAACGTGGTGCACACGAGCTTCGCCGACGACATCGACGCCATCTACGCCGGATAAGTCCCCGCCTGTGAGTACTTGTCAACCGCGGGCGGTTGACAAGTACTCACGGGTGGTTCAGGCA
>NZ_JBAQEO010000229.1:0-1682 GCF_049286785.1 Rhodococcus sp. (in: high G+C Gram-positive bacteria)
GGCTGCACCGAGTCCACGGCCCGCGCCTTCGCCGCCGCCTACCAGCAGCGCACCGACGCGGCTGCGAACGAGAACCAGGGCGCCCTTTTCTGACGAACCCCCGATGCACGCTGACCGCATCCAGCAGACCCATGTCCATCGACTACTTCCCCGGACTGCACCGGGACCACCGACATCCACCGAACGCGCCAGACCATCCGGCCCGAGGGAGCGGCCATTGCTCTCACCCACGCGGAAACCAGCATTCTCGAGACTTTCGTTCGCGCGCTTGCTCTGCACAACCTCACCGAAGCCGACCACGGCCACGAGGAGACCGAGAGAGACGCGCGCCGATGAGCGTCGAGTAACCATCGATCCAAGGGAAGCCAATACGGAATTACGGATCTGCGGAGATGCGGATCGTCGCGAGCCGTGGGCGCGCCTCGCTACTCTCCTCGTATGAACCGGTGGGAGGACGTCGAATTCGGCGAGATCAGGATGATGAGCGCCGAGGAAACGGCCGCCTTCAATGCCGAGGTGAAACGCGATAACCGGATGCAACGACGACAGCAGCCGTTCCCAGATCACCGCCTCCGCCGGGCCAGCTTCATCCCGCCGGTCGACGTCGACGGCAAGACCGTCACCGAGCGGTTCACCCCCATGGACATCTACGCCCGCGACGGCGGGATATGCCAACTCTGCCTGGAGCCCGTGGACCTCGAGGCCCTGCACGGCCCGGAAGCCCTGTCGATCGACCACATCGACCGCGCAGGCCCCCATACGCGGGCGAACTGCCGCCTCACCCATCTGTTCTGCAACAACGATGCGCAGTGGGCCCGCGGTTTCGATCCCGAACTCGCCCGGGCCCGACTGCGCTACAAGATCGCCACCAACGAGAAGGCCGGGCCCGGCGACCGTTTCCCGCGACGGTCCCCGATCACCGGCCACGTCGTCTCCCACGAGGAATGGCGACAGCAAAAGTCCGTCGCCGTCGACGCCGCGCGAGCAATTGACGCGACCCCTCCGCCGCCCACCGCGACCGAGCGGCTCGCCGCCACGCTCCGATCGCTCTTCCCGCGCGGGTGACAGCGGCGATACCCCTCGTTGATGCGACCAACCAGCGGTATTTCGATGCGATCTACGGGTGTTGAATGTCGCTGACTTGGTGCTTCGTGCGCGCCAACACCTACCTCTGTAGTATCGCCGGTGATACCATGCCGGTAGGTCGAAGCAGGCGAAGCTGATCGCGAGTCCGCAGAGCGTGACCTATACCGAGCTGTTCAACTTCTGCTGCGACGTATTCGGGGAACCGCGGCAGTGCGGCACCTCGCACGCCGTATTCAAGATGCCGTGGGCGGGCGACACGCGAGTGAACATCGAAGAAAGGCGGCGGCGGCAAGGCCAAGCCCTACCAGGTCGGTCAGGTTGTCATCGCATACGACAAGCTCACGAAGGAGGCTGACGATGGCTGACGTATCGCACTACACCTATCGGGTGACCTGGTCGGAAGACGACGGCCAATTCGTCGGGGCCGTCGCCGAATTCCCGTCGTTGTCATGGCTGGCGGAAACGCAGGCCGAAGCACTGGTCGGTGTCATCGACGTCGTCCGTGCAGTGCTCGAGGACATGGCGCTGACCGGCGAGCAACCACCGGTCCCGATCGCTGATCGTCCCTACAGCGGCAAGTTCATGGTGCGCACTTC
>NZ_JBAQEO010000230.1:0-2524 GCF_049286785.1 Rhodococcus sp. (in: high G+C Gram-positive bacteria)
CGACCTCGCAGAGGCCTTCGAGGGCGGCCCCGCCGCGGGGAACCTGGTCAAGTCCGTCAAGGAACAACTCGTAGCGGTGCCCGCCCGAGGCGTCGGGTTCGGGGTGCTTCGGCACCTCGACGAGACCACCCGGCCGATCCTCGCCGGGTTGCCGATGCCGCAGATCGGCTTCAACTACCTGGGTCGAGTGGGTACGCAGCATCTGAGCCGCGAACTGGCGGAACTCGGTTGGATGCCCGATCCGCAGGCGCCGGAACTGCTTCTGACGAGCGGATCCGACATGGCGGTGGCGGCCGCGATCGATATCAACGCGATTGTTCTCGACGGGCCGGAGGGTCCCCGACTGACCGCCACGTTCGCGTACCCGCGCGGGGTGCTGCGTGAGGCCGACGTCGCGGAGTTCGCAGATCTCTGGCGCCGCGCGCTCGACGGACTCGCCGCGCATGTTTCTCGGCCCGGTGCAGGCGGCCTGACACCGTCCGATCTTCCGCTGGTGTCGGTGAGCCAGCATCAGATCGAGCGCTGGGAATCGCGTTTCGGGGCGCTGCGGGACGTCTGGTCGCTGTCACCGTTGCAGACCGGGTTACTGTTCCACGCCACCCTCGCCGCGGAGTCGGTGGACGTCTACACCGCGCAGCTTCGCATCGATCTCGAGGGCGCGGTCGACGCCGTGCGACTGCGTGCCGCCGCGGCCGAACTCCTTGCCCGCCACCCGAACCTGCGGACCGCATACGTCTATGATGACGACGGGATACCCGCTCAGCTGGTCGTGGACGCCGTGGAGTTGCCGTGGCGTCAGGTCGATCTGAACGGATACGGGCCGGACGCCGAGGCGGAACTCGCCCGGCTCCTCGACGAGGACCGCATCGCTCGATTCGACCTCGCCCATCCGCCCCTGCTCCGGCTGACGCTGATCCGCACCGCACCCGAGCGCTATGTGCTGACGATCACCAACCATCACATCATCCTCGACGGCTGGTCGATGCCACTGCTGGTGCGGGAGTTGCTGGTTCGCTATGCCGCAGACGGCGCCCCTGCCGGTCTGCCGGAGCCGGTCTCGTACCGCACCTATCTGGAATGGCTCGCTCGACGTGACTTCGACGCCTCGGCACGTGCCTGGCAGGAGTCGCTGGACGGACTCGAGGAGCCGACGCTGCTGGCGCCCGATGCGTCCCTGGCGCTCCGCGGTGTACCCGGTGAGGTCGACATCGAACTAGCCGCCTCGTTGAGCGAGGCGCTCGCCGCTGTGGTGGAGCGGGGTAGGGTCACGATGAACACGGTGGTGCAGGCTGCATGGGGAGTACTGTTGTCCCGGTTGGTCTCCCGCGACGACGTCGTTTTCGGCGCCACCGTCTCGGGCCGGCCCCCGCAGCTGTCCGGTGTCGAGGGCATGCTGGGGCTCTTCATCAACACCCTCCCGGTGCGGGTGCGGGTGGACCCGGACGAGAGTTTCGCGGGGCTGCTCGCCCGATTGCAGAGGGAGCAGGCGGCCCTGCTCGATCACCATCATCTCGGACTCGGGGAGATCCAGTCCCGTGCGGGTCTGGGCAACCTGTTCGACACGCTGTCGGTGTTCGAGTCCTATCCCGTCGACAAGTCCGGATTGGACGAGAACACCGACATCGCGGGCATGCACGTGACCGCCTTCGACGCCCGCGACGCCACCCACTATCCCCTCACACTGCTGGCGATCCTCGAACCCCGACTGCGGTTGAGTCTGCGCTACCAGCCGGGAGTCTTCGACCAGGAGACGGCCACCCGGCTCGCCGAGCGAGTGACCGCGATCCTCGAGACCATTGCCGGTGACGCCGAAACCGCGGTCGGTGCCGTCGACCTCTTCGCGTCGGGCGAGAGGGAACTGGTGGTCGATACCTGGAACGCGACGGCGCACCCACTGCCGCACACCACCCTCGCCGAGCTGTTCGAGGCGCAGGTAACCCGCACACCTGACGCGGAGGCCATCACGTTCGAGGAGACGGCGTTGTCGTACGCCGAGTTCGACGCCCGCGCGAATCGGCTGGCTCGGCATCTGATTCGGGCGGGCGTGGGGCCGGAATCGGCCGTGGGCATCGCGATCCGCCGCTCGGTGGACCTGTTGGTCGGGATCTATGCCGTGATCAAGGCGGGCGGCGCGTACGTTCCGATCGACCCGGACCAGCCCGCGGAGCGCATCGACTACGTGGTGGCGACGGCCGACCCGGTCCTGATCCTCACCACCACCGGCGATCGCGCGGCACTGCCGGACTCCGTCGCGACCGTCGAGCTCGACACCCTCGATGTGTCCGCGCTCTCCGCCGACCCGGTCCTTGCGTGAGTTTCCTAGGTAGCCGAGTTTTCGTGTCGCGTCGTGCGTGTTGAGCTGGGCAAACGCGACCGGAGAGTGTATTACCTATATAGGGCTTCGATCGTGGGGAAACGGCAGGGAGGGAAGACGTACTACTACCTGGTCGAGTCCGCCCGGGTCGAGGGTAAACCGCGCATCGTCTCGCAACAGTACCTGGGCAGCGCGGAGGAGGTGACGGCC
>NZ_JBAQEO010000231.1:0-5816 GCF_049286785.1 Rhodococcus sp. (in: high G+C Gram-positive bacteria)
CTCCAGCCGGGTCGCTGTCGTCGAGATGTTGTCACGGTTGTCTCCGACGAACTGCGAAACGTCACTCACGGCAGCATCCAGATCCGTAACAACCTGATCGACTTCGCCGGAATCGTTGACCAACAAACCGGAGACCGACGCAAGGGTGTCGTTCAGTTGTGCCATCAGGTCACTGCTCGTAGACAATGCACTGACGAGTACCTGCAGGTTCTTGACCGTCGTGAAGATATCGGTGCTCTTCTCTCCGAGCGTGGACACCGCCTGCGACAACTTCGTCAGTGCTTCGTTCGCGTTGGTTCCCTGACCGCGGAGGTTATCTGCCGCGCTGTCGACGAATGCACCCAGCGAACTATTGCCGTCAGGTGTCGATGGGGTGAGCGACTCCGACAATTTCTGGAGCTGGGTCCGGAAGTCATCCCACTCCACAGGCACCGCGGTGCGATCGATCGAGATCTCGTCACCGCTCTCCATCTGCGGGCCACCCGAGTACGCGGGCACCAATTGGATTGCGCGAGAGGACACCAGCGACGGAGACAGGATCGCCGCCTTGGCATCAGCAGGTACCTTCTGATCGGACTCGAAGGAGAACGTGATCTTGGTGTTGTCCGGACCGGGTTCGATCTCGTCCACGGTGCCCACCGGGACACCGAGGATACGAACCTCGTCGCCCACGTACAGGCCGTTCGCTGTGGAGAAATACCCCACGACGGTGGTCGTGTGGCTGTTCGTCCACGTCCTGACGGCGAGAACGGTACCCGCGACCAAGACCACTACGACCGCGCCGAGGATCGCGATCCGGGAACGCGACACTGTCATCGTCCGCCTCCTGGTATGACGTTTTCGAGTCCGGGAATCGACGGCAGCTCCAGTCCGGGAACGGAAGGCATCGCAGGCGCTCCTGCCGACTGCGGCTTCACCAATTCCGAGGGCAAGGGCTGGTCGAGGTCGATCCCCTGATCGGCGAAAGCTGCGTCTACGAATGGTTGGAGGAACTGTCCAGGAAGGAGATTGGCGAGGTACGCCTTGTAGAACGGTCCGGAGCTGACAGATTCACCCAGTGACATTGCATATTGCGATAGCTTCTCGATCGACTTTTGAATCTCGGACTTCCGGTTGTCGAGAATACCCAGAACGGAGTTGAGTTTGTCCAGAGCGGGTTTCATCTTCTCCCGGTTGTCGGCCACCATTCCGGACAGCTGCCTCGAGGCAGCGGCGACATTACCCATCACCTGGTCGATGGCGGCGCTTCGGTTCTGGAACTCGACCAACAGAGTATTTGCATCGACGATCAACGCAGCGATTTGATCACTGCGCTCGGAGAGTACCGAGGTCATCTTGCCTGCCTCGGTCAGCAGGTTTCGAAGCTGCTCGTCACGGATGTTGATCGTGTCGGAGAAGCGGGCGACCCCGTCCAGGGCGAGTGCTAGATCGGTCGGTGTCTCCTCGAAGGTCTCCGACAGCGAGGAAAGCGCGTTCGACAGCTGACCGGTATCGAGCCCGCTGATGGTCGTCGTCAAATCACCGAGGGCATCGGACAGTTCGTACGGTGACGTGGTGCGCTCGAGGGGGATCGCACCGTCGAGGTCGCTCGTTCCGCGCGGTGTGATGGCGAGATTCTTGGCCCCCAGCACGGTTTCCGTCTTTATCGCCGCCTCGGTGTGGTCGCCGAGGTGGACGTCCTCGTCCATGGAGAACTCGACCAGTACCTGCTGTCCGGCCAGTTCGATTTTGGTCACCTTGCCGACATTCTTGCCCGATACCTGCACTGCACTCCCGGTCTTCAGTCCCCCCAACTCGGCGAAGTAGGCCGAGTATGAGTCGGACGAGGAAAAGAAGGGGAGCTTGTCGTACTGGAGAGATCCGATCACGAGCGCACCGGTGACCGCGCAGCCGACAGCTCCGACCACCAACGGGTTCATTTCCGCGAAGGATCTCATTTCGGTTCACACCGTCCTGTGTCTTGTCCGGCCACTTTGATGTAGACGGGGTTGCCGCCGGGACCGTTGACCTTCAACACCAGGTCGCAGAGATAGAAACTGAAGAAGTCGCCGTTGATCCCCTGACGCGCGAGTATCTGGTATATGTTCGGCAAGTTCGCGATGAGGTTGTCGACGTAGTCGCGGTCACTGTCGATCTGTCCTGCTGTGCGCTCGGTTTGCGTGACGACTTCCTTCAACGGTGCCCGCGCCTGCGTCAGCAAATCATCGACTGTGCTCGCGGCCGCGTCGATGCTGCTCACAGCCTGCCCGAGATCGGGCGAGCCAGACGCAAGACCCGATACGAGTTGCTGAAGTGTGTCGACGCCTTCGGAGAACTGCTCGTTCCGGGCGGTGATCGTACCCAGAACCGTGTTCAGATTGTCGACGACACTGCCGATGAGCGCATCTCGATCGGCAAGGGTGTTCGTCAGCTCCGCGGTGTGTGCCAGCACGGACGCAATCGTCCCGCCCTGTCCTTGGAACACCGAGATCAGTTGCCCGGTCAGGTCGTTGACCTGATCAGGGTCCAGCGCACGAAACAACGGACGGAAACCGCCCAGGAGCGCGTCGAGGTCCAGGGCCGGTGAAGTCCTGTCCACGGGAATCGTGTACCCGGTCGCCACCGGCGCGATCGAACCAGCCGAATCTTCGAGCGCCATATAGCGATCACCGATCAGGTTCTCGTAGCGGACAGCGGCTTTCGTTCCTTCGGTAATGGTGACCGAGGAATCGAGAGCGAAGTTCACCACGGCAGTGTTGTCGTCGCGCAGGTCGATACTCTTCACCTTGCCGACCTCGACTCCGGCGATGCGAACGAACTCGCCCGGCTTCAGTCCGGACACTGTGGTGAATTCGGCGCTGTACCCGGCCTGGTCGTCGAATCGGAGTTGCCCGAAGATCACGATCACACCGAAGAGCGCCACCGTGCACACTACGAAGAACGCCAGGAACCGTACCAGCGCGCCACGAACGTTCTCTCTCATCGAGCACCTCCCGCAATACCGGTCAGAAAGTCGAGGAAGGGCGGATTCCCCATGGCGGGGGTGGTCGGTAGATCACCGGGATTGGCGCCCCACCCCGTATCCGTGACCAGTTGCTTGATGGGATACGACGCGCTGGGATCCGGCAGTGAGCCGCAACTCGGCTTTCCTCCGGGTCCACCGCTCGCATTGATCTTCGGCAAGTGCTTGGGGTACTGGTATGCATTGTCACCAGCAAGGATTCCCACGTCGAGGATCAGTGATTTGTGGTTTTTGCCAGCGACCATGTCGTAGCCGCCGTTATCGAGAAACCACTTTGCTCCAATCAGCAGACACGTGTACGTCGGGTTGTACTTCAGCAGGAGATTGGTGGTGGGCTCGAGCAGGTTTACCGATCGGACGAGGGCGTCCTGGTTGGAACCGAGCACGTCGATTCCCGTGTGCGACAGTCCGATCACCGACGTCAACGCCGCATCCAGATTCGCTTGCTCGTCGGTGACGGTCGTGGCCGTGACGCTTCCCGCAGAGAGGACCTGCAAAATGTCCTGCGCTGCAGAACTGTATGCCCCTGAGGCGTCGCCGAATGCCTGTACGTCTTGGTCGAGAGTGACCATGCGCGGATTCACCTCCCCGAGCACTGCATTCGCATCATCGAGTGTTCTGCCGAGTTCATCCCCCCTACCGCGGAGTGCGCTGGAGACCGCACCCAGGGTCGCATTGAGCTTGGCCGGGTCGACCGAATCGAGCACGTCGGAGAGGTTTTCGAAAACAGTATTGACCTCGGTCGTCACGTTGTCCGATACCAACCGCGCTCCGCCGGTGAGTCGCGTCGACGATGGATCGGCGGGCGCAATCAGATCGACGTACTTCGCACCGAATGCCGTAGTCGCCTTGATGTCTGCGCGTACGTTCGCCGGGATCGACTCGATTGCGGAGGGATACAGGTGCAGTACCAGGGTCGCTTCCTCGGAACCCGACGAGATCGATCCGACCTCCCCGACCTGAATGCCCCTCATTTTCACCTTCGCGCCCGGCTCCATGACCAGACCCGACCGCTCGGACGTGAGGGTCGCGTCGACGGAACGCTTGTAGCTGCCGGTGAAGAGCACGACCGTCATGGCGACCAGTCCGACGATCACGAGGACCAGGAGTGCGGCCCACCATCCCGGCGCGATGTGGCGCCTCGAACTTGCGTATGTCATCGGCGGCTATCCCGAGAGGTCGAAGTTGCCGGACTGTCCGTACACGGACAGCGAGATGAACAACGTCACGAACACCGCGGCGATGAGGGACGTCCGGACCGCGCGTCCGACCGCCTCCCCGACGCCGGCCGGACCGCTGGATGCCGTGAACCCGTAGTACGTGTGCACGAGCATCACGACCACCGCCATGACGACCGCCTGCAGGAAGGACCAGAAGAGGTCGGTCGGCCGCAGAAACGTGGTGAAGTAGTGGTCGTACACGCCCGGCGACTGACCGTAGACGAAAGTCGTACCGAAGCGCGCGGACAGGAAAGACATGATGACGGCGACGGAGTACAAGGGGACCACCACGACCATCCCCGCGACGATGCGCGTGGACACCAGATAGGTGATCGATCGGATTCCCATGACTTCGAGCGCGTCGATCTCCTCGCTGATGCGCATCGACCCGAGCTGTGCGGTGGCGCCCGCTCCGATCGTTGCGGCCAGTCCGATACCCGCCGTGAGTGGTGCGATGATCCTGACGTTGAGGAATGCCGCGAGGAAGCCGGTGAGCGCTTCGACGCCGATGTTGCTCAGCGAGTTGTATCCCTGCACGGCGATGAGGGCGCTCGCGGACAGGGTGAGAAACCCGACGATGACCACGGTTCCGCCGATCACCGCGAGCGCGCCGGTACCGAGGCTCATCTGCGCGATGAGCCGAAGCGTCTCCTTCTTGTACAAGCGCACCGCATCGACCGTGTACCCGAGCGCGCGACCGTAGAATGTCGTCTGCTCGCCCAGTTGATTCCACGCACGGACTTTGCCCGTCACGAATCGGGACGATCGGGGAAAGCGGTCGGCGAGCGTGAACGCCATCGCTGATTCCTTTCTCACAACGTTGCTTTGACGCCGACGGCGGTGACGATGACGTTCACGACGAAGAGGGCCATGAACGCGAACACCACGGTCTCGTTGACCGCATTGCCGACGCCGCTCGGCCCGCCCTTGACCGTGAGTCCCTTGTAGCAGGCGATCAGGCCGGCACTGAGGCCGAAGAGGGCAGCCTTGACCACCGAGATGATCACTTCGGGCAGACCGGTCACCAGTGTCATTCCGGCGACGAACGCCCCGGGTGTTACGTCCTGGACGAAGACCGAGAACAGGAAGCCGCCGGTCAGGCCCACCACAGCGACGAGGCTGTTCAGAAGGAGCGCGACGAGGGTCGCCGCGAGCACTCTGGGCAGGACCAGCCGCTGAATCGGGTCGATGCCGAGCACGCGCATCGCGTCGATCTCCTCGCGGATGGTCCGAGCACCGAGGTCCGCGCACATCGCCGTCGATCCCGCCCCTGCGACGACGAGGACGGTCACCAGCGGCCCTATCTGCGAGATCGCCCCGAGCGCCGCACCGGCCCCCGACATGTCAGCGGCACCGAGTTCCACCAGAAGAATGTTCAGGATGAACACCGTCAGCACGGTGAACGGGATGGACAGCATGAGCGTCGGCACGATCGACACCCGCGCCACGAACCAGCACTGCAGAACGAATTCCCTTGCAGCAAAAGGTCTCTTACCGACAGCGACCGCCGTGTCGGCCACCATGGCGAAGAAGATACCCAGTGCTCGCACAGGCCGCGCCGCGAGACTGACCACCACGACTCCCCTCCTTCGGTC
>NZ_JBAQEO010000232.1:0-2015 GCF_049286785.1 Rhodococcus sp. (in: high G+C Gram-positive bacteria)
CGAAGGTGTCCCAGTCGATCTCGCGTTCGTCGACCGGCTCTCCGGTTTCGACGTCGACGTATTCGGACGTGGTCTCCACCCACACACCCCACAGCTCGGGGCGCTCGCGCACCTGGTCCTCGCTCACCCGCGCGTTCGAGTTCGACTCGACGTCCTCGACGGCGGCGAGATAGCGCCAGTGGATCACCGTGTCGTCCCGGTATCCGGGGTCGGCGTCGAGCGCGGTGAACCCGGCCTCGACGTACGGGGCGGTGCGCTCGGCCCTGGTGGCCTGCTCCTTCCGGCTGCGCAGCAGATTGGTCGCGTGGAAGTCGAACTGGCGGCGGTCGGACTGCGCCAGCAACTCCACCGCCTCGATGTCCCCGTCGGCCTCGAACTTGGCGACGACGGCGGCCTGTTCGATCGTCAGCCCCTGGTCCTCGAGGCTCGCCCGTGCGGCCTCATGGCGACCGACCGCGCCGTACAGCTTGACGCTTTTCTGCTTCACGCTCAGGGTCTTGGCAACCTTCTCCACCGGCACACCCAGCTCGAGCATCTCGGCCACGGCCGCCGCGTTCTGTCCGCGTGTCAGCGCGGCTCGGTGGTTGTTCGAGTTGACCTGCTCGCTGATCCGGGCGACCGCCTGCTCGACGGCGTCATCCGTCTCGAGTGGGCGCACCAGCACCATAATGCGGTCGCGTCCGCTAGCACGCGCGGCAAGCGCACGCCGCTGCCCGTCGATCACCACCAGGGTGCCGTCCTCGCGGCGGTTCGCGGTGATCGGGTGCAGCACACCGTGCTCGCGCACCGACGCCACGAACTCGGGTGTCGCGTCCAGGTCGACGCGGTCGCGCACGTTCTTGCCGACGTCGAGGGTGTGCGGGTCGACCTCGATCAGCTCGACGCCTGCCGGTTGCTGTGTTGCGGTCATGATGTCCTCTCTCCTGTATGTTCGGGCGAGAACACCGGGCAGATAGCTGCTGCCCGGTGTTCTCGCATTTCCGGGGTGATTACTCGTCAGCGGGGGGCCGGTGTATCGGCGGTGCCGTACGACTGCCGTGCCATCTGCCACCCGGCGGCGAAGCCGTCGTTGAACATGTCGAGTTCGGCGGCCATGTAGCCGAACTCGATGCCGGCGCGTTCGGCGAGCACATGCAACGGCGCTTCGTCGCTCTCACCGCACGACGCGAGCACACCGGCGGTGAAACCCTGCTCGCGGATGACGCGCACCTCGTCCTCACTCATCTCGGCTCTCCTGGTCATCTCGGTTCTCCTGGTCATCTCGGTTCTCCTGGGTTTGTGGTCAGCGGAAGGTGATCGACTCGCGCGTCGGGTACACCCGCACGAATCCGGCAGCGGCGACGGCGTACGCGACTTCCCCGTACAACACGACGTCGCCCTTGCTCAGCGACCGGTTCCGCTCGGCCCGGTAGCGGCGCACCACATCGAACTCGACCAGCCGGGGACCTGGTTCGTTGAACGCCTCGAAGACCTCCTCGAGGTTCACCTCGACGTCCCGGCGCGGATCCATCTCGAACCGGATCACCTCACGCAACGGGTCCCCGTCGGTGTAGCCGATCAGCATCGCGTCCCGCGCCTCGTTGTGCAGCACCCGCACCCGCACACTCGGCGCACCCGTTATCGCACCCATCCCAAAGCTCCCTTCGCTGGTGACGGGACCGGCAACCCCGGCCCCGATCGTTTTTTCGCCCTTCTGGCAAGGGAGAGATTCGCCGGGTGAGAGCGACGGGCCGCAACTTGCGAGCGGGAAGTTTTCGGGGGAGCGAAGCGGCGGAGAAAAGTTCCCCGACCCGTCAGGGCGGCGCGCAGCGGCGTCGTCTGGTTGCGGGGAGGAGCGGCCCGGCGACACTCGGACGGCCAGAAAGGGGAAACAACAATGCCCTTCACAGAGCGCAGCGCAGCGGAGCTCGACTCAGGGGACACCGCAGGTGGCCGGCACCGGCCCGCAGGGACGGGGATCCCAAACCCGGGCGCTGCTGCCACATCCGGTACGGGCGGTGGTCGCGAGTGGGTTG
>NZ_JBAQEO010000233.1:0-1838 GCF_049286785.1 Rhodococcus sp. (in: high G+C Gram-positive bacteria)
CGCAAGCGGAGCGCCCAGGCGAAAACGTCCGGTAGTCGAAAGCGAGGAGCGCAGCGATGACCACAGCAGGAAGTGGCGGCCCGAGTTCGAGCAGCCTGGCCGATGTCGTCGACACCATCTTGGACAAGGGCCTGGTCATCGACGCCTACGTGCGGGTCTCGCTGGTCGGCATCGAACTGCTCACTATCGACGCCCGCATCGTGGTCGCCAGCGTCGACACCTACCTGCGCTTCGCCGAGGCGGTGAACCGACTGGAGATCGGCAGCGAACCCAAGGGACTGGCCGACCTCGTCTCCGATGTGAAGGGCGGCGGCAGCACGAAGTCCAAGACCAAAGGTGTCCTCGAGGGCGTGGGGGAATCGCTCGGTGAGCTGCTCAGCGGATCGGGAACCGAACGCGAACCCGAGCCGCGCCGGAGGCGGAAGTGACCTCCTACGACGCTGACGTGGCCGCTCGCGCCGACGGCCGAGATCTACGTGTAACGGCATCGTGCCCGCGGACGTGCAACCCGAAGGCGACGCCACCGGCATCCACGACGCCCCGATAGAGAAACGCACGCTCGCCGACCGGCCGCTCCGGGGTGGTCCCTGGCCCGCGGATCGTCGGCGCCACGCAGGTCAGTAGACGATCCGCTTGCGGGAACGACGGGACAGAGCTAGTTGGCGGTGTCGCCATCGGCGTCCTCTGCCAAGGAACCATTATCTGGACCTCTGGAGATGCCTCCCGGCATCTCTCGGTGTGGTCGGGTCTCCAAAATTGGCCGGCCCTCGCCGATGAGTCTGTCCGGCCCGCGCAGTCTAACCATCATCACAGTCTTATCATCATCGCAGTCTTACCATCATCAAGAGCGCAGGAGGAGCCGAGTGAATCAGCTGCTGAGAGTCCAGAACTTCACCGTCTCGCGTGACGGATTCGGTGCCGGTGAACACCAGAGCCTCGAGAGGCCGTTCGGTCATGCCGACCCTGGCGACATGTTCGCCTGGGCTGGTGCCACGGCGAGCTGGCCCATGCGCACAGACCCGGGCGGAAGCCGCGGCCTCGACGACTACTTCACGCGAGACTTCGCCCGCAACATCGGCGCCGAGATCATGGGCCGCAACAAATTCAGCCCGCAGCGCGGCCCCTGGCCGGACCATGACTGGCGCGGTTGGTGGGGCGAGGAGCCTCCGTTCCACACCCCGGTATACGTGATGACCCACCACACACGTCCCTCGTTCACCCTCGGCGACACAACGTTCCACTTCGTGGACGCCGATCCTGCGTCGGTCCTCGAGCGGGCACGGGACGCGGCGCAGGGTAAGGACGTCCGACTCGGCGGCGGGGCCACCACGATCCGGCAGTTTCTCGACGCCGACCTCGTCGACACCATGCATGTGGCGGTCTCGCAGGTGGAACTCGGATCCGGTGCGCGACTCTGGGAATCACCCGATGAGCTGCTCGACCGGTTCCACCTCGAGGTCGTGCCCAGCCCGAGTGGCGTGACCCACCACCTGTTCTGGCGAAGGTAGCCGTCTCGGGTTCGATGCCGCTTCTCGTCCTCCGACGCGGAATGGGCATCGGTGGGTGGCGCGATCAGCCCCGCTCGGCGATGCCCACGGCCAGTCGTAGCGCCTTCCGGGCGTATCGACGCCACAAGGGAGCGAGGACGGTGGAGACGACGAATCGCCTTCCCGGCAACGGATAGAACGAGTACGTCCAGCGCACGATCGTACCGGTGCCGTCGGGGGTCATCGTCCACTCGCCGCGCACCTTCCCCACCAAACGGCCCAGCATGTTCGTGAATTCGGTCAACTCGTACGCGAAACTGTGGGGAGCAGTGTATTCCGTCAACGACTCCA
>NZ_JBAQEO010000234.1:0-1987 GCF_049286785.1 Rhodococcus sp. (in: high G+C Gram-positive bacteria)
GATCAGTCCGCCCTGCACGAGACGCTCGACCATTCGCGTCATCGTGGACGGCTGCACTCCGAGATGGTGCGCGAGCGAGGCAAGGTTCAGCGGGCCGCGGGTGTCGAGCACGACGAGGACCCGGAACTGCGCGATCGTGATCGTCTCGTCGACGTCGGCGATGGATCGAGCGGAGAGAGACACCAGCAACCGCGATGCGGTCAACACCGCATCGGTGATCGCGTCGACGGTGTCCTCCCCGGTGGCCGCTGCTCTGTCGTGCACGATGCGCTCCTCGTCGTCGCCCCGGCGATGCCGTCCCTCAGCAACTATTGCATACTGCAATAATGATGGCGGAGGCAGGACGGTGGCCGATGGGCCGCCCGCTCCCGGTCCCAGGCAGGGAATCCGCCGGTCGGTGGCTGCGGGAGAGTCCGACCTCGCTGGTCCCGCTGGCCCTGGTCATCGGCGCCGGGACCGGTCTGGCCGCGGTCGTCTTCCGGTGGCTGATCACGACGTTCACCCGAATGTTCACAGGTGTCGACGATTACTCCGATGCCGGGCATGCCGCCAATCCACACCTGCCGGCGCTGGGGATGTGGTTCGTCCTGCTGGTGCCGGTGATCGCCGGGGCGATCTACGGGCCGCTGGTATACCGGTTCGCCCCGGAGGCACGCGGGCACGGGGTTCCGGAGGTGATGTACGCCGTCGCCGAACGGGAAGGCCGGATCGCCCCACAGGTCAGTGTGGTCAAGGCCCTCGCGTCCGCACTGTGTATCGGCGGCGGCGGATCGGTCGGGCGGGAGGGGCCGATCGTGCAGATCGGTGCCGCACTCGGCTCGACGTTCGGCCGGATCACCCGACTGAGCGGACCGAGGATGCGGGTGATGGTGGCCTGCGGGGCCGCCGGCGGGATCTCGGCGACATTCAACGCCCCGCTGGCGGGACCGTTCTTTGCGATGGAACTGATCCTGCGCGACTTCGCTACGGAATCCTTCAGCGCTGTGGTGCTCTCGAGTGTGATGGCGTCCATCGTCGGGCGGGCGATCCTGGGCAACGAGGCGTTCCTGTCGCTGCCGTTGTTCTCGGTGCACAGCCCACTCGAATACCTGCTGTTCATCGCGCTCGGAGTGGTCGTCGGCGCGGTCGGGGTGTGCTTCTCCAAGGTGCTGTACCTGATCGAGGACGTCTGCGACTGGGCGTGGCACGGACCGGAATGGTTGCGCCCCGCCGTCGGTGGTCTGCTGATCGGCGCCCTGCTGCTGGTCCTGCCGCAAATGTACGGGGTCGGGTACCCGGTACTCGAGAACGCCGTCGAGGGCAAGTACGTGCTCGCGTTCCTGCTGATCCTCATGGTCGGGAAGATGGTGGCCACCAGCCTGACGATCGGCATCGGCGGCTCCGGCGGGGTGTTCGCCCCGACTCTGTTCATCGGCGCGATGGCCGGTACCGCGTTCGGTGACGTCGCGAATCTGGCCGCACCCGGGATCAGCTCGCCAGCGGGGGCATACGGGTTGGTCGGGATGGGCGCCGCGCTCGCCGGCGCCACCCGGGCACCGATCACCGCGGTGATCATCTTGTTCGAGCTCACCGGCGAGTACTCGATCATCCTGCCGCTGATGGCCGCGGTGGCCATGGCCGCGGGACTGAGCCACCTCATCTCGAAGGACACCATCTACACCCGCAAACTCCTACGCCGCGGCGTCGACATCGAAAAACCCAAGACCCCGACAGCGTTCGCCGGCATGACCGTGCGTGATCTCGCCCAACCCCTGCCCGCCCCGCTGACCGAGACCACCAACCTCGCCGACGCCGCCCACGCCTTGTCGTTGTCCGAACATGGAATCCTGCCCGTTGTCGGCGCGGACGGCACGTATCACGGGTGCGTGACCTCGCGGGCGGTGGCCGAAACCCTCGGCGACCCGGAGGCCACCGAGACCGCGGTCGTGCAGTTGGCGCGACTGACCGCGACCGTGACCGAGGACTCCACCCTGACCGAGGCCCTGCG
>NZ_JBAQEO010000235.1:0-2297 GCF_049286785.1 Rhodococcus sp. (in: high G+C Gram-positive bacteria)
CCTCTGGAAAGTGCGCCAAACGACCACAACACCGCTTACCTTGCCACCAAGCGGGATCGGCTCGGCCACAAACTCACCCGGCCCACTCCGACCCCCGCACCCCCTTTGAACCCCGTCAGGTAGGCAAGTGATGACTTCCGAGTCAACGATTCAGAATCTCGTGGCCCCCGCCAGGCAACAGTCGCTCGGCGACATCCCTCGCCGCTCGGCAGCCCGGTTCCCGAACAAACTCGCGATCGTGCACCGCGACGTTCGACTCACCTTCGCAGAGTTCGACGCACTCGTTGACCGCGTCGCAGCAGGCTTGCATGCGGCCGGGTTGCGGCAAGGTGACGCCCTCGCCCTGCTCTCGCACAACTGCTGGCAGTACCCGGTCCTCAACTTCGCCACCGCTCGACTTGGAGTGATCCTCGTCCCGGTCAACTTCATGCTCACCGCCGGCGAGATCGCCTACATCCTCGACGACTGCGCCGCCGACGCGTTCGTTGTCGAGGACGCCCTCATTCCCGTCGCCGAGTCCGCCCTGGTCGCGAGCGGTGGCAGCGTCCGGCTCCGGGCGGCCATCCCCCTCGACGGTCAGGCTTTGCCGGACGGGTGGAATTCGCTGGCGGACTGGACGTGTGACGAGTTCGATTCGCCGCCAGAGGTGATCGTGTCGGACGACGACGTCATCCGCGTCATGTACACCTCGGGCACCGAGTCACGGCCCAAAGGCGCCATGCTCACGAGTCGGTCGCTGATGTGGCAGTACATCAGCTGCATCGTTACCGGTGGGATGAGTAGCGACGACGTAGAGGTTCACGCCCTACCGCTTTACCACTGCGCGCAACTCGACAACTTCCTCAGCACCGACATCTACCTCGGCGCCACCAGCATCATCCTCGACGGCCCCGACCCCATGGCACTGCTCCACACCATCGAGATCGAGAAAGTAACCAACCTGTTCGCTCCACCCACCGTATGGATTTCATTGCTGAACTCCCCCGAATTCGCCACCGCGGACCTGACCTCACTGCGCAAGGGGTATTACGGCGCCTCGGCGTTGCCGCTCGAGATCCTGCAGGAGATGTATCGACGCCTGCCCGGAATCCAGCTGTGGAACTTCTACGGGCAGACCGAAATGTCCTCCCTCGCCACCGCACTCGGCCCAGAGGATCAGGTCACCCGTGGCGGCTCGGCCGGCAAGCCCGCACTCAATGTCGAAACCCGCATCGTCGACGACAACGACCACCCACTTCCCGCCGGGGAGGTGGGTGAAATCGTGCACCGCAGCCCGCACGCCACGCTCGGGTACCTCAACAACTCCAACAAGACCGCCGAGGCTTTCGCCGGTGGGTGGTTCCATTCCGGTGACCTCGGGTACCTCGACTCAGACGGTTACCTCTGGGTCGTCGATCGTAAGAAGGACATGATCAAGACCGGCGGCGAGAACGTCGCCACCCGAGAGGTCGAGGAAACCCTCTACACCCACCCTGCAGTCGGTGAGGCCGCGGTTTTCGCTGTCCCGCACCCACGCTGGATCGAAGCGGTCACCGCTGTCGTCGTGCCCACTCTCGGTTCCGATCTCAACGAAACGGACGTCATCGAACATTGCCGCGAACGCCTCGCGGGCTACAAGGTTCCCAAGTACGTCATCATCGCCGACACTCTCCCCAAGAACCCGAGCGGGAAGATCCTCAAACGCCAACTCCGAGACACCTTCAAAGCAATCGCGCTATCGTGAATCGCTTCGACTGTCGGCGGAGCGTCTGGGCGGACGACCGATGGCAGGACCTGCTCACCCCTGTACATCTTCGACGGATACTCGAAGTACTCGACGTGAGCCGCACCTCCGGCGGAGGCACACACTTCAAGGAGACGCTTGTTGACGCGATCGCCACCGTCTTCGACGTTCGGGACGTGACATTCTTCTTCGGGCGCACCTACCCGACGCTGTTCACCGACCCGGCGCCACTTCTCACCGGAGCAGCCGAACCACTCCTGGAGGAGTACCAGGAACGGTGGCGCGATAAGGACGTTTTTGCGCTACCGCAGGCACGACGCGTGCTCGCCGATGAAGGGTTCGCGATGCTCGACGATCTCGCCCGACTTCCCCTACCGCAGAAGTCCTACGTGGAGGAGTATCTCGCACCCCATGGAATAGGTACTGCCTCTGCCATTCACCTTCGGTTCGCCGACGGCGAGGCCCTCATCGGCATGTTCGACCGTGAGCGCTACTGGAACGCCGGCGATATCGCCGCCATGCGGCTGCTGGCCGGACACCTTCGCGCGAGTAGCCGCTCCGTCGTCATCGGCGA
>NZ_JBAQEO010000236.1:0-6473 GCF_049286785.1 Rhodococcus sp. (in: high G+C Gram-positive bacteria)
AGAGAGTGTTTTGAAAGTGTTCGATTCGGGCGCGGCGGACCGGCCGGTGGCGGCATGATTGGGGCCGTGGTTGCTCGCAGGAAACGTCGCAAGCCGACGCCGTATCCGTCCGATCTGACCGATGCCCAATGGGAGTTGATCGCACCGATGGTGCCCGCGGCGCTGCCGGGCGGTCGCCCGGCGATCCACGATCGACGGCGGATCGTGGAGGCGATCCTCTACGTCAACCGCACCGGTTGCTCATGGCGGCAGCTCCCGCATGACTTCCCGCCCTGGCAGACCGTTTTCGGGTACTTCCAGCGATGGAACGAGTCCGGGGTGACCGACCGCATCCACGACGCGCTGCGGGCGAAGCTCCGTGACCGTAGCGGCCGGGATCCGATGGCGTCGGCGGGGATGGTCGACGCGCAGGCGGTCAAGGGCGCCGACACAGTCGGAACGGACACCCGCGGATGGGACGGCGGGAAACGGGTCAACGGCAGGAAGCGACACGTGGTCACGGACTCGCTGGGCCTGTTGGTGGCCGTGCTGGTGACCGCGGCGAGCGTGCAAGACCGCGACGGTGGGCGCCTGGCGTTGTCTCGGGCGAGGACAGTGATGCCGTCGATGGTGTTGGTGTGGGCAGACGGTGGCTACGCCGGACGCCTCGTCGCGTGGGTCGCGGAGCATTGCCGGATGACGCTCGAGATCGTGCGGAAACCCAAGGGGCAGCATGGATTCAGTGTTCTGCCACACCGCTGGCTAATCGAACGGACCCTGGCGTGGCTCGTGCGTTGCCGTCGACTTGACCACGACTACGAACGCCTCCCGGCGCACTCGGAGGCGATGATCAAATGGGCAATGATCGGATTGATGGCCCGACGACTCGCCCCCGCACGCGGACGACGCCCCTGGCAGTCGACCCGCGCCGCGTGACACTTTCAGAACACTTTCTGAGTGACGATGAACTACGCGCGCTCGACATGCGCCGAATCGATGATGTGCTCAACGCTTTCGCGAGCACTCCTCTCGACAAACTAAACGACGCCCAGTGGCTCGCCGAGTTGGACAGCGCACTGATTCCGGGAAACATGAGGTGCCCCCTTGATGTACCGGACGATCCGGCTCCCCGCGCCCCGAAACGTCCCATACACCATGCTGTCGGCGACGCGGATCTCGACGATGCCGACGACCTTCAACTTCTACCGATCTGGAACGACAGCGATCACACTTCCGAGGGCGGAGCTCTGCGTGAGCCCGCGCAGGACGACGACGAAGCGCTCGACCACACCGACACAGAACCAGAACCAGAAGCAGGCGCACACCACACCGAGGACGCACTCGAATCCGATCCGGAACGCGAGAACTTGGCGCCATCGTCCGACCCTGGTCTGAACTTGAGTTCCGGTCTCCGCGATTTGCTCGCGCGCCGATTGTCATCGTTCGCGCCGGCGCGAACAGGAAGTGTGTACGGTTCCGCGACGGGCGACAGCCACCGTGACACCGGACAGACTCCATGGGCTGTTGACCGGCCGGTCCCCGCAGTGCCCGCATCGCAACAAGATTTTCCACCGAAGCCGGTCGATGACCCCGTGGTGATGTCAAATACCGCACCGGAATCTCCCACCGCAGCGCGCAACGAACCGCCCCCGATCCCGCTGCGGGCCGAGCGCGGGGAGATCGCCGGAGCCACCAGAAATGCCCTCGACTCGCTACGCA
Source organism: Rhodococcus sp. (in: high G+C Gram-positive bacteria) (assembly GCF_049286785.1). GTDB lineage: Bacteria > Actinomycetota > Actinomycetes > Mycobacteriales > Mycobacteriaceae > Rhodococcus_F. The sequence continues at coordinate 1,699 of NZ_JBAQEO010000236.1, forward strand.
CAAAGTACGGCGATCTTTCACCAAACGAACGCGCGAAATTGTTGGTGGCCGGCGTCGTCCTGGTCGTGATTCTGGTGATCGTCAGTTCCTGCCTACCCGACAAAGACAGCACCGCGCCCACCGCATCCGAAACTACCTCGCAGGCCGCACCGGCAACCGGTTCCTCGGAGATCCCCGTCCCAGACAGCGCTGTCGGTGTGCTCGCGCCGAGCACTATATCGGCGCGGTGCCCGGACGGGTCGACCGAAGCACGGCTCGCATTCACTTCGGACAAGTCGCAGGCGTGGATCTGCAAGCGAGCACTCGGGATCGACGGGGCTGTCCTCGAGATGACGTTTCCACATCCGGTCGTGGTCACCGACGTGTTCCTGGTTCCAGGCTTCGACTACGTCGAGCCGTCTGGGATCGATCGATGGGTCGAGCACCGAGCCGTGACTCGCGCCCAGTGGACGGTCGGCGGCCAGCGTTTCATTCAGCAGATCAACCCCTCCCGTGCCGGTGCGAACATGGCAATCCCGTCGGTGGAGACACAGAAGATCACGCTGACGATCATGGAAACCTCCGAAACGCCCGGTGGCAACGCCGAGCGAGGTTTCGGCGCCGCCACCGGGAAAAAGGTGGATTCCTTCGCCATCTCCCTCATCCGCATCACCGGCCACCAGCCCTGACCCAGAAATAGGAAGCGACAATGATGGACGAGAGTCAGATCGTCGACCGACACCTTCAAGCTCTCACCGCGCTTGCTGCCGGCAACACCAGCGCTGCCCGAGACCACTTCGTCTACGCACTCCGCAAGGGCACTCGCGAGTGTGACATATTCCGTGGACTGGCCGCATGCGAGCCGGGCAGGGTGGCAAGCGACGAAAATGTCCAAGCGATTTATCTGACTCGCAGCACGTTCGGGAACCTCACTTATAAGGCGTTCGTCAAGGATTGCCGCGCCGTGAAGGAACAGATCCCTGCACGTGCGGACGTCGAACACCTGCCGCAGTGCCAGTACCGAACCGGATTTTTCGGTGTCGACATCCCCATTCTGTTCCTCGGGAATGTGCACGCCGCCGCCGCGGCGGCTTATATCAACGTTCGCCAATTCGACAAGGCCCTCGCAGTACTGGACGAAGCACCAACAGATCTGCCGAGCGTGAAACTGATGACGGCGGCACTGTACTACCGCACCGAGCGCTGGCCTGACGTGATCTCGGCAGCCGCACCATTGCAGACCGCGGCGATGATCAACGAGCACGGCGCCGTCACGATCGGCGACGACGGACGGCCCGCACCGAACGTGCTGTACCAGGAGCTCTCGTACCTACTCTCAGGAACAGCGCTGGCGCACCTGGGTAGCACCTCTTCCGCCGAGTCGTCACTCACGGTGTTGCTGAACTCCCGCTTCAACCAGATTTCCGCCGAGGCTCACCGAGTGCTCGGCCTCCTGGCCCGCGCGGCCGGTGACGAACAGCAGGCTCAGAAACTGTTTGGTATCGGTGTGGCGTTATCGAAGTCCGACGATCTGGTCCGTGCGCAGACAACCCGCAACGAAATTCTGCGACTGACCAATGCAGAGATGATCTCCCGCCGCGACAGCTACTGGGACGTCACCACTGAGCCGTCATTGGCAGCCGAGCAACTCTCCGAACAGGACGACGAGCGCACGCAGCTGCTCGCCCGCGCCACCGCGGAACTGGAGCGCCAAATCGGAATGACCAACGTGAAGAAGCAGATCGCGCAACTCCGACAGAGCGTGCGGGTGACTGAAGAGTTGAAGAAGAGAGGCTTGCCTACGCCGGGCCGTTCGAACCATCTCATGTTCATGGGCCCACCCGGCACTGGCAAGACCACAATCGCGCGGGTAGTCGCCGACTTCTATGCCGGGACGGGGGTGTGCCGGATTCCGAAGATCATCGAGGTCAAACGCGCGGATCTCGTCGGGCAGCACTGGGGCGAATCCGGGCCGAAAACCAAGGCTGTGATCGCCTCCGCGCTCGGTGGCGTGCTGTTCATCGACGAAGCCTACGACTTGGTGCAGGCCACCGAAAACGGACAGACCGACCCGCTCGGCCAGGAAGCGGTGAACGTGTTGCTCACTGAGATGGAGAATCATCGCCACGACCTCGTGGTCATCATCGCGGGCTACGAAGAGGATCTGAGACGGTTCCTGGCCACCAACGACGGCTTGGTTGGGCGTTTCACCACCACGATCCGGTTCGAGACTTACTCCCCCGAGGAGTTGGCGGACATCGCCGAAGTGATCGCCGAGGGCAAGAATTGGATTCTCACAGACGACGCCAAGAAAGCGGTTTCGGACGTTGCCCGCCGCATGGTCCGCGTTATCGACGAGAACCGAAAGACGATGATTGACACGGCGGGAAATGGACGCTTCGTTCGTAATATCATCGAAAAGGCCGAAGGATACAGAAGTAGCAGGTTTGAGTCGCTAGACCTGAGTGTCATGAGCGACGATGAATTGCGAACACTGACCGAAAATGATGTGCGGTCCGCGGCCGAAGAACTCTATGAAGACCGGGCCCGATAATCGGGTCATTAAGACTGGGGGAAATGGCGATGGCGCCACGCTTTCTGACGACGAAGACACAAATTTCGGGTTACCGGATGCTGGTCCGCCGGATCGAACAGGCATTCATCCGCCGTGACACGCGCCTGCTGTCATCCCCGTTCTCCGCGCAGACCACAGCGTTCTCTTTCGGTGCTGGGATCGCCGCGCTGCTGCTTCTCGCCGGCCTGGCGATGTCGTTCATCAAACCGGCGCCGCTGCGGGGGGACGCGTCGATCATCGCGACCCAATCCGGTGGCAGGTATGTCATGCACAACGGCGCCCTGCACCCGGTGACGAACCTGTCGTCGGCCCGGCTGATCGTCGGTAAGGCGGACTCGGTCAAGACGGTCAAGGACGACGCGTTGTCGGAGTATCCGCGGGGTCTGCTCATAGGCATCCCCGGTGCGCCGGACGAGATGCGCCCCCGTACCGACGACGTGTCCCGGTGGGCGGTGTGCGCTCAGTACGACTCGGCATCGGCCCTGGATCCGACCCCGCGGACTTCGACGCGAACCCTCATCGTCGCCGGCGACAAGGAAATCGTTCCCGCACAGAACCCAATCAGCGACGACGAAGCGATCCTCGTGGGTGAGAGTGATGGCCGCACGAAACGGACTTGGCTGCTGCACGGTGGGGTCCGCAGCGAGATCACCACATCGGAGAAGGCACTGACCGCGGCCCTTCAGATCGACCGGGACACCCTCGACCGCGCGACCCCGGTCTCCTCCGTGTTCCTCGACGCCATCCCGGTCCGCGAAGCGATCCGTGCACCTCAACTGCTACGCCAGGGACAGACCTCGACCGCGATGCCGCAGTACCAGGTCGGAGCGGTTCTTTCGTCCACCGGACTCGACGGCGACTCGATGTACCTGGTCCTCGACACCGGCGTGCAGCCAGTGGGCGCGTTCGCCGCTCAGGTACTGATCAACAGCGGCTCCAAACTCGTCTCGAACGTGTCGGCAGCGCAGATCGCGGCCGCGCCGGTCGTGTCCGGTGCCGACATGGACCACTGGCCGTCGCAGCGGCCGACGCTGGTGCAGCGGGACACTGTGTGCTTCGACTGGTCACGGAACGGGCAGGCCGCGGCACAAACGTCCCTGTATGCACTGAACTCGGTGCCCTTGGAAACCGAGGCGCGTGATCGCGTGGTCGCACTGCTCCCAGCCCGCGATCAGACGCCGCAGGCCGATTTCTTCTACACCGATCCCGGCCGTGGATGGCTGGTGCAGGTGACCGGGCAGTCCGACAATTCTCTCGCGCGTGAGCAGTTGTGGTGGGTCGGTGACAACGGCGTCCGGTATGCGATCACCGGTGATTCCCGCAGTTCTCCGGCTGAAACGCTTGTCATGTTGGGTTTGGGTGAATCGACCCCGAAATTGGTTCCGTGGTCGGTTCTCCGACTGCTTCCGGAGGGCGCGAATCTATCACCTGATTCAGCTACCGTTGTTCACGAACAAATCCCCGCGGAAATGGCAGAGAATCCGCTCACAAATGTCGAAGGATTGAATTAGTGGCGCAGCAAGAATTTCATCCAAGACCACCGGATTCTCCGAAGCTCGGCGGCGAGCGTGTCGAGGTCCCCACACCGTTGGCGCAACCGGAGGGAACGAAGCCTCCGGTACTGCAGCGAATCCTGCCGATCATCATGATTATCGCGGTCGTGGGTTTCGTCGTACTTATGGTTTCGACGTCCGGATCGTTCAACCCCTACATGATGATGATGCCGCTCATGCTTCTAGTCGGTGTCCTCGGATTCATGGGCGGGGGCGGGGGCGGAACCACCGATCTGAACGCGGAGCGCCGTAACTACTTCCTCGCCACGCGCGAGCAGCGGACGATCGTGCACAGGCACGGCACAGCAATGTTCAAGGCACAGGAGGCGGCGTTCCCGCAGCCCGCCCGACTGACCCAGCTGATCGGAATCGACGAAGACGGCACCCCGTCGATGTGGACGGTGCGAGCAAAGAATCCGGGCGGTTTCGTCACCCGATCCGGCAACGAAGACGAGAAGTCCTACCGTCCCTACCTCGCCGCCCGCCTTGGACGTGGAACCGTCGAGCTCGAACCGCAGATCGTGTCCAAAGAGCTACCCGTCGCGGAGCAGCTCGAGCCGGTCACCCTCAGCGCATATCGCAAGTTCCAGCGCACCCAACGGTTCGTCCCCGGATTCCCCATTGGCTACTACCTCGGCCGGGTTCCCTTCCACTCGTTAGTCGGCGCC
>NZ_JBAQEO010000237.1:0-9664 GCF_049286785.1 Rhodococcus sp. (in: high G+C Gram-positive bacteria)
GTAGCGCCAGGGCAGTCCGCCCTCTGCCACCGGGGTCCCCACGCCGGCGGGGGTGAAGAAGGCGGGAATGCCCGCGCCACCGGCCCGCAGCCGCTCGGCGAGGGTGCCCTGCGGGGACAGTTCCACCTCGAGTTCCCCGTCGAGGTACTGGCGCGCGAACTCCCGGTTCTCCCCCACATATGATGCGGTCACCCGCCGGATTCGCTTCCCGTTCAGCAACATTCCCAGGCCATGGCCGTCGGTCCCGCAGTTGTTGGACACCACCGCGAGGTCGGTCGCCGTACCGGCCGCGATCGCGGCGATCAGGGCGTCCGGGATGCCGCACAAACCGAACCCACCGACCGCCAGCGACGCCCCGTCGGGGATGTCGGCGACCGCATCGGCCGCCGAGATGTAGACCCGGGTCACGACGCCGCCGCCGCGGGTGCGCCGACCAGCTCCTGCAGGAACTCCTCTGCCCGTGGCCAGAAGCCGAAGCCCGACGCGGGGTTGAGGTGTCCGACCTCGCCGAGATCGGCGAATCGGCTGCCCCACACCTCGGCCAGGCCCGCGACTCGACGCTGGCTCGCGAGCGGATCGTTGCTGCTCGCCGCGACGATGCTGGGGAACGGGAGCCGGCGCCGCGGCACCGGCAGCCAGCCGCCCCGTTCGAGATCGTCCATCGTGGGATAGCCCTCGGGCAGCGGCGTCTCCAGGTCGGCCGGCGTCGCGAGCAGTGCGCCGAGGACGGGTGGGGTCGCCTGCTGCGCCCAGTGCACGGCGATCAGGACACCGGCACTGTGCGCCACCAGGACCACGGGCCCCTCGACCTCGGCGACGACCGCGTCGAGGGCGGCGATCCGGGCTGCCAGGCTCAGCTTGTCGTGCTCGAGCGGCGGAACCGTGTGCACCCGGCCGAGTCGATCGGCGAGCAGGGTCTGCCAGTGGTCGGCGACGCGGTCGCGCAGGCCGGGCACGATGACCACGTTCGGTTCGACATTGCTGTTCATTGCTCTCCCAAAGATGTTGTCTCACAGAATGACCGGCGGACACCGAGGTTCACGTCGGGCCCCGCCCCCGACGCCTCGGTCAGCGGTTCAGGTCAGGCGTGCTGGGTGAATCCGACCTGGCCGAGCCGGCGGTTCGGCGCGTAGCCGAGCCGGGCGAGCGTCTCGTCGGCGTCCGCGTAGGAGGTGCCAATCCGGTAGATGTCGCGCGCCTCCTTGCCGGTGGCCACCTCGCGGCCGAGTTCGCCGGCGACCCGCACCAGCTGCTGGATCTGCTGGACCGAGGTCATCTTCTCGCCCTTGCGGCCCCAGATGGTGTCCTCGTTGCCGCAGCGGGCGTGTAGACCCATCGCGATCGCCATGGTGTTGACCGGAAGCACGCTGCGCATCAGCGTCTCGAGGGTCAGGCAGGCACCGTCCGGAACCCGCTGGACGAAGTTCATGATGTTGTACGGGTTCGGGCCGTCAAAGCCGCCACCGATGCCGACCCAGGTCAGGTTCAGCGGGCCGGTATAGATGCCCCGGCGGATGAGCCGTTCGACCGTTTCGAGCTGCGGGATGGACGAGAGCTGGAAGTGCGGCTGGATGCCGGCAGCCTGCAGGCGGCGCAGGTGCTCGGCTACCCACTCCGGCCCGGCCGGGACCGTCATCTCCCGGTACGCAGCCGCGAGCTCGGGCCGCTCCATCGACGTGCCGGCGATGTCGTCGGCACTCATCAACTCCATGATGTTCATCTGGCTGGTATTGATCGCGATGGTCACCTGGTCCGGCTTCGGATCGAGCTCGGCCAGCATGTGTCGGGTGTCGTCGGAGAGCCACTTGGCGTCGGAGCCTTCGCCTTCCGGCGCGAAGGAGATGGAGCCGCCGACCTGGAGGATCATGTCCGGCACGGCCTCGCGCAGACCGGCGAGCAACTCATTGAACTTCGAGAGCCGCTTGCTGCCCTTGCCGTCGAGCTCGCGGACGTGGATGTGCAGCACGGTGGCGCCGGCCTCGTAGCAGTCGACGGCCTTCTGGATGTGCTCCTCCATCGTCAGCGGCAGGTCTTCACGGAAGTCCTCCGGCTCCCACTCCGGTCCGTACGGTGCGCAGGTGATGACCAGCTTCTCCTGGTTCTCGGGGAACAGTGCATCGTCGTGGAAATGCATTGTGAGACTCCATTTCTCGGTGGGTCGAACGAATGTGAGGGAAGGTTAGAACGGTCGGTCGCCGACGATGCCGGCGCGTTCCATCTTGCGGACGGCGGGCCAGTAGTCCTGGACGGCGTAGTGCTGGGTGGACCGGTTGTCCCAGATCGCGACGCTGTTGGGGGTCCAGCGCCAGCGCACCTGGTACTCGGGGATGGACGCCTGGCTGATCAGGTACTGCAACAGGTCGCTCGCGCCCGGTGCGTAGTCGATGCCGTAGCGCACGTTCTCCGAGGTGTGGTAGTTCGTGAGGTGGGTGGCGAAGGAGTTGACGAACAGGATCTTCTCGCCGGTCTCCGGATGGGTCCGCACCACCGGGTGCTCGGGGTCCGGGTACCGCTCCTTCAACTGCAGACGCTGCTCGATCGGCATCCGCCCGCCGAACGTCGCCTCGATGCTGTGCCGGGCCCGCATTCCCGCGATCTGTGTCTTCACCGGCTCGGGCAGGTTCTCGTACGCCATCGCCATGTTGACCCAGATGGTGTCGCCACCGATCTCCGGACCCTCGACGCAGCGCAGGACCGATCCCATCGGCGGGTTCTCCCGCCACGTGGCGTCGCAGTGGAAGCTGTTCTCGAAATGCTCCGGGGCGCTGGTCGAATCCTTGTAGATCCGAACCAGTCCCGGGTGTTCGGGGTCGCTGCAGAGGACCGGGTGGTCCTCGAGCGAACCGAAACGCTCCGCGAGAGTGACGTGCTCGGCCCGGCCCATGTGCTGGTCCCGGAAGAACAGCACCTTGTGCTCGAGGAGCAGTGCCTTCAGTTCGGCGAACAGCTTTTCGTCCCGGGACACCTCGGCGAGGTCCACACCGTGGAGTTCGGCGCCGATGCTGCAGGTCAGCTTCCGGGCATCCATCGGGGCCCGGGACCGGGCATCGGCGCGGACGCTGACGCGGTCGACGGTGGCAGTCATGACTATCCTCCTTGTGCTTGGCGGGATGGTTCTCGGGATCAGACGGAGAAAACCGACGAGCCGACGCTGAGGCCTGCCTCCAGGTCGCGGTGCGCCTGCTCGGCCTCGACCAACTCGTACCGCTGGTTGCTCTCGATGGAGATCCGCCCCGAAGCGACGTGGTCGAACAACTCACCGGCGAGTTCGGCGCGCTCGGCCGGGTCGGCGATGTAGTCCGCCAGCGCGGGCCGGGTCACGAACAGCGAGCCCTTGACCGCGAGCTGCATCGCGTCGATCGGCGGGATCGGGCCGGACGCGGTGCCGAAGGCCACCAGCAGGCCGCGGCGGGCCAGGGAGTCGACCGAGGACTGAAAGGTGGACGCGCCGATGCTGTCGTAGGCCACCGGCACGCCGGCACCATCGGTCAGCTCACGCACACGCTCGGCGACATTCTCGCGGGTGTAGATGATGACCTCGCCGCACCCGTGAGCCCGCGCCACCTCCGCCTTCGCGTCACTGGACACGGTGCCGATGACGTTGATTCCCAACGCCTTCGCCCACTGGCAGAAGATCAGTCCGACGCCACCGGCGGCGGCGTGCAGCAGCACCGTGTCGCCCGGCTTCAGCGGGTGGATGCGGCAGAGCAGGTACGAGGTGGTCAGGCCCCGCATGGTCATCGCGGCGGCGGCCTCGAAGGGGATCGCGTCGGGCAGGGCGATCAGGTGCTCGGCCGGCATCAGCCGCTCGGTGCTGTAGGCCCCGAGCGGGCTCCCGGTGTAGGTGACGCGGTCACCCTCCTTCACGCCCGTGACACCGGACCCGACCGCCTCGACGACACCGGCGGCTTCGACACCCATACCCGCGGGCAGCGGTGCGGGGTACAGGCCGGTACGGAAGTAGGTGTCGGCAAAGTTCAGGCCGACCGCCTCGTGCCGGATGCGAACCTCGCCGGCTCCCGGGTCTCCGACCTCCGTCGACTCCCACGTCAGGACCTCCGGACCACCGGTCTCGTGGAATCGAATCGCCTTTGCCATCTTTGCCTCCCAGTCTTGTCGCGCTGCCGGCGGTTGCCGTTCTCGCTGTGACTTCGCTAACACGACAGTAGCCAGGAGACCCTCATTACACTTATCCTCACGGGACATATTTATTACCCCTTAGGGACATCCCCGGCCTCGCCGAGGAAATCGGAGGTAGTCACGGTGTCGAAACCCCTGGCGCGTTACGCCGCACTCACCGGATACGTCGAGCTGGGACGCTCGCTGTCGATCGACCCGGTCCAGCTGCTGCGCAGCGTCAACCTCGACCCGGCGGGCCTCGAGATCCAGGACCGCTGGGTGCCGGCCGCCGCCGTCGTCCGGCTCCTCGAACTCTCGGCCGCCGCGTCCAGTCGCCAGGACTTCGCCCTCAGGCTCGCCGAACGGCGGCGCCTGTCGACCCTCGGCCCGCTGAGCGTGAGCATCCGCGAGGAACCGGATGCCCGCAGCGCGCTGCGGATGCTGATCCGCTACCAGCACACCTACAACGAATCCCTACACATCCGGGTCACCGAGCGCGACGGTCTCTCCACCATCGCGCTCCGCGTCGAACCCGGCGAACCGATGCCCGTTCGCCAGTCCGTCGAGCTCGCCACCGCCGTGACCCACCAACTGCTGCAGTACCTTCTCGGGGACCGGTGGCAGCCCGTGTCGGTGTGCTTCGAACACGGACGACCCGACGACGACAGCACCCACCGCCGCATCTTCGACGCACCACTGACCTTCGGCGGCGACTACTCCGGGATCGTCACCTATACAAGCGATCTTGATCGAGCGAACCGACTGTCCGACCCCCTGCTGCGCAACTACACGCAGCAGTTTCTCGATGACCTGGCGGCGCCGGAGGAGCCCACCCTCACGATCCGGGTCCGTGAACTCGTCGAACTCCTGCTGCCGACCGGCCGCTGCTCGGTCGAGCAGGTGGCCCGGAGCCTCGGCGTGGACCGGCGCACCGTACACCGACACCTGGCCAAGTCGAACCTGACCTTCACGGGGGTCGTCGACGCCACCCGCGCCGAACTGGCCCAGCGCATGGTGACGGGCCGGCGCCACACGTTCACCGAGATCTCCGAGATGCTGGCGTTCTCCGCACCCAGTAGCTTCTCCCGCTGGTTTCACCAGCAGTTCGGCATGAGCCCGCGCGAATGGCGCAAGCGCTCGGAGGGCTGACCGATCGCCCTGTCCCGAAATGCACAGAATGACGTCCCGAAGGGGTAACTCTACGGAGCGCATCGGGGCTAACGTGATGCACACCACATCCACTGTGAAGCACAGCCTGCATCACATCCCATTCGCCCCTTGCGTGAAACGAGTGCCGCGTGACGACGAATCCCGACCCGATCCACACGCCGACCCTCGACGCCATGCGTCGTGACGGCGACTGGAACCCCCTGTGGAACACCCTGTCCGACTGGGATCCGGAGTGGACCGAGCAATTCATGGCGATGAACGCCACCCCGGTCCGGCGCGGGGTCTTCACTCCCGAGTTCGTCGAACTCCTCAGCATCGCGATCGACGCCGCGGCCACCCACATGTACGCGCCCGGCGTGCGACGGCACATCCGGATGGCCCTCGAACTCGGCGTCTCCCGCGACGAGATCCTCACCGTTCTGCAGATGGTCAGCGTTCTCGGAATCCATGCCTGCAATCTCGGCGTCCCCATCCTCGAGGAGGAACTCGACGCTCACGAACGTCGGCAGGTCGCCGCGCTGCGCACTGCGCCCTGATCCCCGACGTCCTCACCCTCACCCACTTCGGTCCAGTCGCCCCCAGGAGCCCCCATGGGACTGTCCACCACCACCGATCAGCCGGCCGAACCCGCCGTCGAACCCCCGTTCACCGGGACCGCCGCCGAGCGACCCGCGACCCGCCGCCGGATCTACCCGTGGCTTGTGTTCGCGCTCACCTTCAGTTTGCTGTTGTCCGACTACATGTCCCGCCAGGTGCTCAGCGCGGTCTTCCCGTTCCTGAAAGCCGAATGGGCCCTGTCCGATTCCCAGCTGGCCTCGCTCACGAGCATCGTCGCCCTGATGGTCGGCCTGCTCACCTTCCCGCTGTCGCTGCTCGCCGACCGTTGGGGGCGGGTGCGGTCGCTGATCCTGATGGCGGTGCTCTGGAGCATCGCCACCCTGTTCTGCGCGGTGGCGGCCAACTACGAGCAGCTGCTCGCCGCCCGCTTCCTCGTCGGGGTCGGCGAGGCCGCCTACGGCAGCGTCGGTATCGCGGTGGTGCTCAGCGTCTTCGCGCCCCGCGTCCACTCCACTCTCAGCGGCGCGTTCATGGCCGGCGGCTCGTTCGGTTCGGTCGTCGGCGTCTCACTCGGCGGTGTCATCGCTGTGCACCTGAGCTGGCGGTGGTCGTTCGCGGCGATGGCGGTGCTCGGCCTGATCCTCGTCGCCATGTTCCGGGCCGTGGTCACCGAACGCCGGCTGGCCGCGCACGCAGTCGACCCGGACGCCGCGCCGGTCGCTCGCCCCGACAGCCCCCCAATCCGGGTCCCGGTCTCGACGCTGTTCACCAACCCTGCCGTCTGGTGCGCCTACCTCGGCGGCGGACTGCAGATGTTCACCGCCGCCGTGCTGCTCGCCTGGACCCCCAGCTTCTTCAACCGCTACTACGGCATGGCCCCGGACAAGGCTGGCGTGATCGCCTCGCTCTTCGTGCTGCTGATCGGCACCGGCATGGTGGTGTGCGGCATGATCACCGACCGCGTCAGCCGCCACAACCCGGCCGGGAAGTGGTCCAGCGCCATCGCGTTCTGCGTCATCTCGCTGGCCGCCCTCGGCATCGGACTGCAATTGGAGACCGGTGCGGCGCAGCTGACCCTGATCGGCATCGGCGCCTTCTTCTCCGCCGGCTCCTCCGGTCCCACCGCGGCGATGGTGGCCAGCCTGACGCACCAGTCGGTGCGGGCCTCCGCCCTCGGCAGCCTGACCGTCGCCAACAACATCCTGGGACTGGCGACCGGCCCGTTCGTCATCGGCATCCTCGCGGACCACCGCGGCCTGCTCGGTGCGCTGCAACTGGCCCCGCTGGTGTACCTGCCGGCAATCGTGGCACTGTTCGTCGGCAGGCGGGTGTACGCGGCCGGCCTCGCGAAGCTCGCGGCGCAGAGTGCCGCCGCAGCAGCCAAGGCCTGACCCGCGGTCGACAGACCCCGCACAACGAACCCGGGCCGGTGTGGAAATCGTTTCCCACACCGGTTCGTGTTCGTTCGGGCCTGCCCCAGGATTCGCGCGCGTGATTCGGCCGGGCGGAGGGTTGTTGGTGGGATTCTTCGAAGGAGCAACCGGAGGGACTTTCGACAATGCCGTAACCACTGCCTATCGATGGCCAGTGGCTGAACTCAGCCAGGAGTTGGTCACGGCAGGACAGTGACGGTGGACGACCTACCGGCGGGACACGCCTGACTTCATCAGATTCATTCGCCCAGAATTCCTGCCACCCGCACCATATCCCGAGCACATCAGGTGAAGGCCCGACAGAAATGAAGGATCGATCCGTAAGAGGATCGGCTATCGGTGAACGGGGCGCTATGCGCCATCTGTGGCTGTAGCCAGACGGCGCCGCGGCCCGCATGCCATCCTCGGGGAATGGCACGAACGTGGTTGTCGGTGACGGTGGAGCTGCTCGGCGGGCGCGGCGAGGAACTGTGGCCATGGCCCGGCCGCGTCTTCGCGGTCGGACCGTCGCAAACCTTCATCGACCTCGCGAATGCCGTCACCGACGCCTTCGGCCAAGGCCCTCGCGTTTCGCAACGCCATCCGGCAGCGTGTGGCCGCGGCGGACCGCCGGCCCGAGGACGTCAAAATCTCGCTCGGGGTCGTAGTGAACGTCGCAACAACCGAAGAGGAGGCGCTCACCCGCGCGGAGCAGCTGTACGCGACGTTGCCGATCGCTCGACTGACCACCGTGCTGCTGGAAAGCCTTGGTCTGGCGGACGGTTCGTTCGGTCCCGACGACCCGATCTCCACCGAGGATCTGCCGCCCGCGATCCCGGCGACCGCGTTCTCCACGGGATTCGGGGCCTCCACCCGCGCTGATCGCGGAAGCTCCCCGCACGCCCCGCGAGCTCATCCAACGGGGTGCCGGTGGTTCGGGTCACCGATTGCTCGTCGGTTCGGCGGAGCAGGTGGCAGACGATCTTCAGGAGTGGTACGAGGCCGGGACCGCCGACGGATTCACCATCATGCCCGCCGACACGGCGGTCGATCTGGAGAACTTCGCGACGCTCGTCGTCCCGATCCTGCAGCAGCGCGGCCTGTTCCAGCGTGACTACACCAGTCCGACCCTGCGAGCACACCCGGCGGTCACGGCGGGTCTAGCCGCCTGGGCGCGCCCGGAGGTTCGCACGGACGCCCTCGACGCCCTCTTCGGATTGCTTCCCCTGCGGTGACGCGGGGGTCGATGCCCGACCAGAACGGCGCCGACCGCTGGGCGGCCGAGCACACCAGCGGCCTGATTCCGACGTTCCCCCTCACGCTGGGCCCGACCACCGTCCTGGTCCTCGCATCCGCCCTGGCGACGCGGGTGTCCTGGAATCATCCCTTCGAGCTCACCGAGGGGACACAACTGCCGTCCTGGGACGTCTCTCACGTCCTGTTATCGGCCGAGGAACACCTGACGGCGCTGGCGACTACGGAGGCGGCGGGGGACCTCGCCGTGCACGTCGCCGCGGCCGGTGAGGGCGTGCGTGTCATCTCGGTCATCACCGACGAGGACGTTCGGCGAGAACGCGTGTTTTCCGCCGTTTTCGAGATAGCACACGATATGCGTCAGGCGTCCCGTCCGCACGAGTTCGACCGGAGACTCTGCCTCTCGGACGTGCCTGGGACGGGGCATTGTTGGCGAATCAACGAAACTACCGCCTGGACGAATGGCCACAGCGTGGAGAGAAGCTCCGCGATCTTGCCGGCATGGCGCGCCGAGACCGACATCGATTTGGCGGATTCGCCCGCTTACGGTTTCACCGGTGCCACTCCGACCCTGGTCCGCCTCCTCCCATCAGACACCGGCCTCGATGTCGATGCCCGACAGTCCGCGGTGGCCTCCTTCACTCGGATCGGGTTCGAGGCCGCCGCGGTGACCGCTGGGGGCTTGATGACCGGGGTGCCAGTCGAGCGCCCCGTCCTGGAGGGCGTGTTCCTCTTCGGCCGCCCGTACGCCGTCGTTGCCTACGCGAAGGGGGGTCGCTCTTGGGACGGACTGCCAATCTTCTCGGCCTGGGTCGCCAAGGCTGTTGAAGCGGAATAGCCGCGCTGAACTTGCACCGCACGCGCTATGTCCGCGACCGGGACCGTACCGGGGACCGAGACGATCATCACGTCCAAGATCAGGAACAACAAATTGCGATCACGGCATACGTCGACACGCCCGCAAACGGTTTGCCGTCCTGCTCGAGGGGTGCCCCGACCATCGCGGTGCCGTGCGGCGCCCCCACTCGCACCAGAGCCGCGATCACCTCGTAGAACTCGGAGTAGGTCGGACGGTGGAACTCGGCGGCGTCGAGGACGGCCACAGTCCCCTGCGCAGTCTCGGCCGGCGCCCACAACAAGGCACGCAGGCG
>NZ_JBAQEO010000238.1:0-1851 GCF_049286785.1 Rhodococcus sp. (in: high G+C Gram-positive bacteria)
AATCTAGCAAACGGCCTCAATTCTGACGATTTCCTCAGACACTATTGACTGACGATCGAGTCATAGGTGACGATATCGTCAATCTACTTTGGAGGAGTCGCGTATGAGTGATCATTTCGACCCCCACGCGCACCTGCACAGTGATCAGGGCGGTGTGCATGGGGAACACCCAGGACGGGTATCGAACCCTGTCGTCAAGGTGCGGGGACTGGCCTGGCTGGAATTCGAAAAGCCTGATCTGATCCGAGCCGAGGGGTTCGCCCGCGCTTTCGGTTTCGCAACGACAGTGGTCACACCGGACGAACTTCATCTCCGTGGCACGGACGCGGGTGCGCCCTGTGCGATCATCCGCAAGGGGCGCCGCTCGAAGTTCGTCGGCATGGCATTCGCAGCAGCAGAACGCGGCGATGTGCTCCGTCTGGCAGACGCCACGAGACGCACCGTAAGCCCACTTCCCGACAGCCTCGGCGGCATCACCGTCGATCTCACCGACCCCAGCGGATCCCTCGTCCGCGTGGTCGCCGACGTCCAAGAACTCCCCGCGCTCACCCCGCAGCAACCCCAGGTGCTCAACGTCGGCCACCGAACAATCCGCACCAACGCCACCCAACGCCCCCAGCGGGAACCCGCACAGATCCAGCGCATCGGACACATCGTGCTCCAGAGCACCCGCTACCTCGAGACCTTGAACTGGTATTTGCACCATCTGGGGTTGATCGTCAGCGACTTCCTCTTCTACGAGGGCCAGCGCGAACGAGGTCCGGTCATGAGCTTCGTTCGCTGCGACCAAGGTGCCGTGCCGTCTGACCACCACACTCTCGCACTGACGCTCGGCCCGTCGAACCGATATGTGCACTCGGCCTACCAGGTCTGCGATCTCGACGCGATCGCCGCCGGCGGCGAATACCTCCTCGAAAGGGGTTACCGCCGGTCGTGGGGGATCGGCCGACACATCCAGGGAAGCCAGATTTTCGACTACTGGCGTGATCCCGACGGCTTCCTGGTCGAACACTATGCCGACGGTGACCTGTTCGACTGCACCCTCGAGCCCGGCTGGGCACCCATGAGCGCGTCCGGCCTGGCCCAGTGGGGCCCGCCGGCCACCCCGGACTTCCTGGGCATCGCGCCCGGACGAGACTCCCTGCACGAACTGCGCGCCCTGGTCTCCGCGCTCCGTGGAGACAACGAATTCGACGTCCAACGCCTCCGTGGCCTCCTGAAAGTAGCCTCCACATGAGCATTTCCGTTCTTCGGTCCGCCGCTGATTGGTGGGTGCAGACCGCCGACGGTGCCGCCCGGATCGACACCGCCGCCACGACCACCGCCGAACTGCTGCGCGACAGGGCGGCCATCGACGCCGCCGCGACCTCCGGAGAGACGATTCCCGTCGAGACGCTGGACCTGATCTCACCGGTCACCGCACCGTGCCGGGTGGTCGCGCAGATGACGAACTTCGCTTCCCACGTGAAGGACTCGGGGATGAACCCCGCGACAGTGCCATTGACGTTTTTCCGGAAGACGTCCGGGTCGATCAGCGGGCCGTTCGACGACGTGATCAAACCGCAGCACGTCAAGCTCCTCGACTACGAGGTAGAAATCGGTCTGGTCGTCGGCACACCTGTTCCGGTGGGCACCGCGATCGACGAGAACAACATCACCGACTTCATCGCAGGACTGGTCGTCACCAACGATGTCTCCGCGCGCGACGTGCAACTCCCGAAAACCCAGTTCTACGAAGCCAAGTCGTATCCCACCTTCACTCCGGTCGGACCGACCCTCGTACTGCTGGAGGCGGACGACTTCACCCGCTTCGACGATCTGCGACTGACCCTTCGGGTCAACGGCCAGATC
>NZ_JBAQEO010000239.1:0-3979 GCF_049286785.1 Rhodococcus sp. (in: high G+C Gram-positive bacteria)
GGGTGTGCTTCAACGGCTGCGCGGAACCCCACTCGGCCCCGGAATGTATCTCGTCGGGCGGACCGCGTCCGCGCTGTGGATCGCCCTGCTCACCGGTGCCCTCGTGCTGTCGGTGGGCCTGATCTTCTTCGACCTCGAGGTCGCGGGGTTCGGGGTGCCGCTCGCCGTAGCGGTGATGCTGCTGGGCACGGGTACCTCGGCGGCCTGTGGTTTCGCACTGGCGGCGGTGTTGCCGAGTAGCAAGGCCATCAGCGCGGCGGGGCTCGCGATCCTCCTGCCGCTGTCGTTCTTCTCCGATGTGTTCGTCGTCGGCGACATCCCCGCCTGGATGGACACGGTCGGCTCGGTCTTTCCACTGAAGCACTTCGCGAACTCGCTCGCGTCGGCCCTCGACCCCGCAGGGCCGTCCGTTAACGGTGTTGCGCTCGCCGTGCAGGCCGCCTGGCTCGCCGGTGCCGGTGTCTTCGCGGTGCGCTCCTTCCGGTGGGATCGCCGGAACTGAATTCCTGGGGCCGCGTCGGAGCGGGGCATGATGGTGGGATGGAATCAGCGGACGAGGTGGTGGGCGAGAATTTCGACGATGCCCGACTACCCGGGCAGACATGGCACCGCAGGCACTTCACGAAGTGCAGCTTTCGTGATGCCGATCTGAGCGGGTTTCGCACCGAGTCGGTGATATTCACCGAATGCGACTTCACGGGAGCCGACCTCGCCGAGTCCCGCCACGTGGGAACAGCGTTCCGGTCGTGTAGGTTTACGCGAACCACTCTGTGGCACAGTGAGTTCCGTCACTGCAGCTTTCTCGGATCCGAATTCGACCATTGCCGGCTGCGTCCGGTGGACGTCGAAGAATGCGACTTCACGCTCGTCTCGCTCGGCGGTGCCGACCTGCGCCGGCTCGATTTCACCGACTGCCGATTCCGTGAGGCGAACCTTGTGCGTACCGACTTGCGGGACGCCGTCCTGCGTGCGGCTGATCTACTCGGTGCCCGCACCGGCGGAACCAGACTCGACGGCGCGGATCTGCGTGGAGCCCACATCGATGCGGACCTGTGGACCTCGGCGTCACTGGAGCGGACGAAGATCGAACTCACCCAGGCGATCGCCTATGCGACTGCTCACGGGCTCGTGGTGGAACCGACCTGACGCGCGTCCAGCGAACCTGAAACAATGGTTCCCGTGACTGCAACGATTCTCGATGGCAAGGCCACCCGCGACGAAATTTTCGAAGACCTGAAGGTGCGGGTGAGTGCGCTGAAGGACAAGGGCATCACCCCCGGTCTCGGCACCGTTCTGGTGGGAGAGGACCCGGGATCCGCGGCGTACGTGCGTGGCAAGCACAGCGACTGCGCCAAGGTCGGCATCACCTCGATACGACGTGACCTGCCGGGCGACATCGCGCAGGAGAAGCTCGACGCCACCATCGACGAACTCAACGCCAACCCGGAGTGCACCGGATACATCGTGCAGCTTCCGATTCCGAAGCATCTCGACGAGAACGCCGCACTCGAGCGCATCGACCCAGACAAGGACGCCGACGGACTGCACCCGGTGAACCTCGGCCGGCTCGTGCTGGGCAAGGAAGCGCCGTTGCCGTGTACCCCCCGGGGAATCCTGCACCTGCTCCGCCGCTACGACGTGCCGATCGCGGGTGCCCATGTGGTGGTCATCGGCCGAGGCATCACGGTCGGCCGGCCCATCGGCCTCCTCTTCACCCGGCGGAGCGAGAACGCCACGGTCACCCTCTGCCACACCGGTACCCGGGATCTGGCCGCGGAGGTCCGCCGCGCCGACATCGTCATCGCGGCAGCGGGAGTTCCCGGTCTGGTGACGGCTGACATGGTCAAACCCGGTGCCGCAGTCCTCGACGTGGGCGTCAGCCGGACCGAGGAGGGGTTGCGCGGTGACGTGGCACCGGATGTCGTCGAGGTAGCGGGGTTCTTGTCACCCAACCCGGGCGGCGTCGGACCGCTGACTCGGGCCTTCCTGCTGACCAATGTGGTGGAGCGCGCTGAGCGCGTCGCGGCGTCCCTCGGCTGACATGGCGGACTGGGGGCGATTCGCGAAGAAGAACTTGCCGATGCTGGCGGTCCTCGTCGTCATCGTGGCGGCCATCGGTCTGGTGCTGGCCGACCGGTGGCGACGAGGAGCACTCGTGTTCGGGGCCGCGACACTGCTCGCGGCCGCGTTCCGGCTGATGATGCCGACGGAACGGGTGGGGCTACTTGCGGTGCGCAGCAGGCCTTTCGATGTCAGCGCGCTGGTGGCAGTCGGGGGAGCGATCGTCTGGCTGGCCGTCTCCATCGACCCCCTCGGCACCGACTAGCGGTTCGAGCGGGCGAGTTCCATCGTCTCCGACAGCAGCTTTGCCACGGAGTCTGCTTCGGTGAGGAACCCGTCGTGACCGTCCCGGGAATTGATGACACGCAGACCGTCGCAGGTAGGGATGGCGTTGGCCAGATCCTCCTGGAGGCGCAGTGGGTAGAGCCGATCGGAGTCGACGCCGCCGACGATGACGGGCGCGGTGATGGCACCGAGCGCAGCAGCCACGCCGCCTCGTCCGCGACCCACGTCATGCCGGTTCATGGCTTCGCTGAGGAGCACGTAGGTGCTCGGGTCGAAACGAGCCACCAGCTTGTCCGCCTGATGCTGGAGATAGCTTTCGACGGAGTATCGTCCGCCCCGCCACGGGTCCTCACCCTCCTGGGGGGAGTTGGCGAACCGGGAGTCGAGTTCGTTCTCGCTGCGGTACGTCAGATGCGCGATCCGGCGGGCGATCCCGAGCCCGTTGCGGGGGATCCGGCCGGTGCCGTAATAGTCGCCGCCCTGCCAGTCGGGGTCGTTGGTGATGGCCTCGATCTGCGTGGTCTGGGTGCCGATCTGATCCGCTGTCGCGCGGGCCCCGACGGCGAGCACCAGGGCCGACGCGATCTGCCCGGGATAGGTGACGGCCCACTCGAGTGCGCGCATTCCGCCCATCGAACCGCCGACGACCGAGGCGAACTTCTCGATTCCGAGGAGGTCGGCGAGCTTCTTCTCGGCGGCGACCTGGTCCCGGATGGAGATTTCCGGGAACCGGCTGCCCCAGGGTCGGCCGTCCGCCGCAAGAGAACCCGGACCCGTCGTGCCGCGGCAACCGCCGAGGACGTTGGTCGCGACGACGCACCATTCGCCGGTGTCGATCGGTGCGCCCGGTCCTACCATTCCGGTCCACCAGCCGGGGGAGGGATGTTCGTCCGAGACGGGGCCCGTGACATGGGAGTCCCCGGTGAGAGCGTGCTCGACCATCACCACGTTGTCCCGGTTGGGGGACAGCTCACCCCACCGCTGGACAGCGAGCGTGACCGACGGGATCACGTCGCCGCTTTCGAGTTCGAGGGAACCGATGTCGACGGTGCCCAGGGTTCCGTTCGACACGGGCAGGTACTGAACTGTGCTCACTGTCAAGATGCTGCCGCCTCGAGGCCGGTGACGAGGTCGGCGACGATGTCGTCGATTCCCTCGATGCCGACGGCCAGCCGGACCAGTCCGGGGGTTACTCCGGTGGCGATCTGCTCCTCGGGAGAGAGCTGCGAGTGGGTGGTGGACGCGGGATGGATCACGAGCGACCGCACGTCGCCGATGTTCGCGACGTGGCTGTGCAGGGTGAGCGCGTCCACGAACTTCTTGCCCGCGTCGATTCCGCCCACCAGTTCGAACGTCACGATGGCGCCCGCGCCCTTGGGCGCCAGCTTCTTTGCCCGCTCGTGCCACGGCGACGACGGCAGTCCCGCATACCCGACAGACGCCACTTCCGGCCGCGCCTCGAGGAACTCGGCCACCTTGTGCGCGTTGGCGACATGCCGTTCCATGCGCAGGCTGAGGGTTTCGATGCCCTGCGCGATGAGGAACGCATTGAACGGTGCGACGGCCGAGCCGAGGTCGCGCAGCAGCTGGACGCGGGCCTTGAGGGCGTATGCCGGTGCGCCGAGATCGGCGA
>NZ_JBAQEO010000240.1:0-6007 GCF_049286785.1 Rhodococcus sp. (in: high G+C Gram-positive bacteria)
CCGGACGCGAACTGCGGCTCGTACGGCACTCCCCGGATGATGTTCTGGACCCCGAGGCGCCCGAACTCTTCCATGACACTGCCTTCGAGGCCCGGGTCCGATTCGGGGGTGGCAGTGGTCAGGATGAGTGCCGAGCGAACCAGCTCATCGAGGCCGCGGGCAGCGAGCCCCTCGAGCATCCGGTAGGCCTGCTTGGCCATGTCGGTACGCAACGGCAACGGCACCACCAACAGGTCCGAGTGCTCGACGGCCCACAGCCAGTTCGAGGCCAAGGGGTTGTTGCCGGTGTCGATGAAGATCAGGTCCCGGTGCCGGCGCAGTACGGCCATCAGGGCCGCGCATTCGTCCCATCCGATTCCGCGTTCGCGGGTGGTGGAGTTGTCCGCGGCCAGCACCTCGTCGAGCGTCGGTTGCAGGCGCAGATAGTTCCCCAACGCCCCGGACACCGCCGACGCGGACGCCAGTTCGGAGGCGTGTTCGAGTACATCCCACGGTCCGAGTTCGTTCTCGGTGGTGCGGGCGGCACGGTCGCCGAGGGTGCCGGTGGCCTCGTTCGCATCCCAGGCGACCACGCCGCGGCCGCGGTGGCGGCCGAAGGTGTTCGACACGGTCAGAAGGCTCGGGGTCTTACCGGCACCGCCCTTGGGGTTGGCGAAGGTCACCACCGAGCAGCCCGGTAGGGGTTGCTGGATACGCTCGAGCGAGTCGCGGAATCGCATCTCCGCCGACTCCGGGGTCGGCCGGATCCGCAGACCTGTCGCGGCGTTGATCTTGCCGCGCCATCCCCACACGGCCGGGCCGATGTCCTCGGCCGTGGAGGGTTCGAGGAAACCCCCGGGGCGCGGGGTGGTCATCTCGGCCGCGGGTGATTCGTTGGCGGCGAGCGCGTCCTGACCGACGGCGTAGGGGTCGGCGTATGCGTCCTCACCGGCACCGATCTCGGCGGATTCCGCGGTGTCGCCGTCCCGGACGGGCGGTTCGGGCTCAGGGCGCGGTGTGTGGCGCTTGAGGCGTTGGGTGCGCAGGTTCACCGCGTTCTCGGCGGCGTAGTCGTCGGTGGAGGAGTCTTCGTATCGGGCGGGTGAGCTCACGACAGTTCCTTCGGGTGGGATGGACGTCGGATACTGGGCGGGTTCGTCGGTCACAGCGGTTGCACCGCATCGACGGACCATTGGTCGCCGCTGGCTACGACCAGCACTGCGACTTGGGTGGTGGCG
The DNA here is from genome assembly GCF_049286785.1 of Rhodococcus sp. (in: high G+C Gram-positive bacteria). Classification (GTDB taxonomy): domain Bacteria; phylum Actinomycetota; class Actinomycetes; order Mycobacteriales; family Mycobacteriaceae; genus Rhodococcus_F. The sequence goes on from NZ_JBAQEO010000240.1 coordinate 1,218, forward strand.
ACGCCGACCACGCTGTTGTCCGGTGCCACCGCGGTCTGCTCGACCTGGTACATGCGGTGCACCGTCGTTGCGGTGTCTTTCGCGCCCTGGTTGGCCACGGGTGTGACGGTCGGCCACACCTGCGCCTTCGCTGCGGCCCATTCGAGCCACTGCCCGCCTGGACTCGAAATCGGCGCGGTGCCGGTGAGATCGGCGCGAAGATCCTCGGTGAGCAAGGCGCCGGTGCGCGCGGCCGCGTCGTTCGGGCCGGCGTCGACGACCGTGTTCCAGGTGAACCACGTGGTGACCACGGCATCGGCCACTGCGGCGGGGTCGGAACGGTCCACGCCGGCGACCTGCTCCGGGGCAGTCTGCGGGATGGTGGCGTGCGGCCGGGTGGCTTCGGTGGACGGTGCATCGGACGGGGACCACTGCTGTGCCCTCGCTGGGGTGCTCGTCGGCGCAGGTGCAGACCGGTCGTCGCTACCGGAGGAGCACCCTGCCAGCACTACTGCTGATGCGGCCACCACCGCTACAGCCGCGAGTACGTGGCCGCGCATCACTGCTCCTCGTCGACGAGGAGATCGGACAACCGGATCGCCTGCCACGCCTGATAGCCCGGTCGTTCGCAGTACTCGCAGGCCGGGTTGGTCTCGGTGATGTCGAGTTCGAGTGCGACGCAGGCTTTCGCCGCGGTCCCGGCGAGCCGGTCACCGTCGAGGTTCGGGTTGCTGATGTGCAGTACCAACCGCACCGCCTCGAGCCCCTTCGATTCACGCACCTTGCCGGCCAGGAACACCGCCTTGCCCGCCGCGGAGTTGTCTGCCGAGTCCTGATTGCCCTCGCGGTAGATGGTGTCCTTCTCGTGGAAGGTGCCGTACCAGGCGGCTTCGTTGACCTGGGCGTCGGTGCCCTCGTTGACCGCCGGGCCGGGCAATACTGCGAACGAGCCCCGCTCGTCACCTGCCGCATACAGCTCGACCAGAGGGGCGGAGGCGGCGGCCGCGGCGATGGCCTGCTGGCGGGCGGCGTTCTCGGTTTCGCGTTGGGTGTCGTAGTCGATGTCGAGCTGCTTGTAGAGCTCACGCTTGACCTTCGGCCACATCGACCGCGACATCAGCTTTTTCGACGACGCCCAGGTGCGCAGTGCGGCGGTGTCCGAGCCGCGCAGCTCGGCGGCGGCGTCCCGCACTGCGGCCGCGGCCTTTTCCCATTCATCCGACGCTGTGGCTGTTGCCATCCTCTTCGACCTCTCTTCGGGGTGTCACCGGCGGTGCCGGTGTCCTGGTGGTGGTGGTTCACGCAGCTCACGCGAACCTTCTGGCTTTCAGGCCGGTGGCCGGTGGGGTCCACTCGGAGACCTTCACCACGCCACCGGATTCGGGGGCTTCGACGACCTTGTTGCCGCCAATCCAGATGAAGATGTGTCCGGAGTGGGGCTGGATGACATCGCCCGGTCGCAGATCTGCGGGGTTGCCGATCGCGGCGCCGCGGGCGTCTGTGATCTGCGTTTGGTCCAGGTGTGAGAGCACGATGCGGCCACCGGTGGCCTGCGCGACGGCGTATTTGACCAGGCCGGAGCAGTCGAAGCCGATCTTGTTGAAGTCGCCGAAGCTGTCGGCGACGCCGCCGCCGTCCCGGATGCCCTTGGTGGGGCCGTTCTCGTCGCCGCCGCCCCAGGCGTAGGGGGTGCCGAGCCAGCGCAGCGCGGCGTCGACCACGGCGTTGCCGGTGGTGGGCCCACCGGGGCCGGGCGACGGTGTGGTGGTGTCGGTGTAGACCTCGAGGGCGCTTTTGCGGATCTGGGCGACGTAGTTCTGGGTTTCGGCGTTCTGGCACACCTGGCCTTGTGACAGTGTGTTGCCGGGGCCGCAGTTGTACATGCTCAACGCCAGATCGACGACGTCGCCGGTCAACCGGCCCTCGGCCAGGCCCTTCCGCGACAGTTCGACCATCTTGCAGTCGTAGGAGGCCATCGACATTGTCGCGTCGGCTGCCGAGTGCATGTTGCGGTTGCCGTCATCGTCGCCGTCGACACCTTCGCTTTCCCATGTCGTGGGAAGGAACTGCGCCGACCCTGTTGCCTGCGACCGCACGTTGTAGGCGTTGCGGTTGAACTTCGATTCCTGGTGGGTTTGAGCGGCCAGGATCGGGGCGGTGATCTCGGGGCACGTGGCCGCGGCCTTGATCAGCCATGGCTCGAATTCCGCCGGGGCCGAGCCCCGACGAAGCCCGGTGCCGCCAAGGGACGGCCGCGCACACCCCGCCCCGCCGTTCAAGGGTGTGCTCACGGCCACCGCCTGAACCGCGATCTCCGCCGGTCCACTCGGTGCAGCTGCGGCCGGTTCGGTCGCGCCGGACAACCATGGCGCCGGATCGGTGGGCACACCCGCACCGTCGGGGAGTCGGCCGCCGTTCCACACCTCGAAATGCAGATGCGGCCCAGTCGATTCGCCCTCGTTACCGACGCCGGCGATTTCCTGACCGGCGGACACCTGCTGGCCCTTGGTCACTGTGATGGTCGAGGCAGGCATGTGCCCGTAGACGGTGGAGAGCTTTGTGCCCTCGACCTCGGTGTCGATGATCACCCAGTTGCCGAATCCCTGGGCGTACCCGGCGTCGGCGACCGTTCCGGAAGTCGCCGCGTAGATCGGGGTTCCCAATGGAGCTGCGAAGTCGACACCGCGGTGAAATGAACCCCATCGGGGCCCGAAGCCGGAGGTGAGTTGGTATGTGCCGGCGCGCATCGGCTGGGTCGTTGTCCCCGGACCCGGTGCTACCTTGCCGATCGCAGGCCCAGTGGGCAGGCAATCGTCGACCGCTTTCGGGTTGTCGCTACCCAACACCAAGAAACCGATCATCGCTACCGCGGCCGCGAGAGTTGCGGCCGCGGCTTTGACGCCGGTCTTCGAGGAATTGGGTGCATCACCCATCGTCATGTCCTTACGTGTGTCGTGTGTCTTGCCCGCCCGGGCACGAAGGTCAGCAGCAGTGCGCTACCGCGAATGTCGATCTCCGCCCGGTGGGAAACGCTCTCGCCCAAGAGGTCTCCCACCTGTGGGTTGGTGTGCCGGCTACCCTCCGATCGCCTTGGTCGCGATGTCCACCACGACCTGCAGAGCGGTGCGTTTTCCGTCGATCAGCCAGGTGTTGTAGGCCTCGTGGACCTTCGATCCGAGAAAGCTCGCCGCGGTGAATCCCTCATCGAGGAACTCGGTCAGGTTCATCGCGTTCGGTGACGTCGACGCAGTGAGCGCAGAGGTGCCCAACCCGACGAAATCGTTGTTCGCCGCTTGGGCCCCCATCACAGTGGTCAGCGCATCGGCAGGGGCGTGGAGTTGTTCGGGAGACATCTTCTGCCCGGGAACGATGATCCCCAGGGTGACGTTCGCCAGATCCAACCCCAGTGGGAGCAGTTGCCCGAGCGCAAAGAGGTTGCCGGTTTCGGCGACCTGCCAGGCCACTTCCTGAATTTGGCCGACATCACGGGCCATTCGAATGACATCGACATTGCCCAACAGATCCACGATCATCGACGCGATCGCCGCCGTTCCGGACGGGTCCGGAATCAGCCGCAGCAGCTGGGCGATCGATTTCAGATCCACCCCGGCCGCCATCTTCACGAACGGGGAGAGCTGGTTGTTCAGCTCGCCCGCCACCTGATGTGCGGCCTTGATGTTCCCGGCCAGCAGATGTCCCACGAGGGCTTGTAGATTCGCGACGACGCCCTGGTAGTCCACCGAAGTCACCGCGGCAACGACATTGAGGATCTGGTTGATGATCGTCACCGGTTTGATCGCCGAGAGCACCGAGGTTGCGGTCTGGAGCTGGTCGAGCGGGGTGCTGGCCAGTGGCGCCACCCCCGAGGACAACGACTGTGCTGGCGCACTCAGATCGGCATACGAGGGCGCGGAGCTGGTGGGGGCTCCGCCGCCGGAGGTGGACGAGAGGATGGTGTTCGCCAGCTGCACCACCGACTCGGCGGCGGTGACCACCTTCGGGACATCGACCTGGTCGAGAGCATCGACCACCGAGTTCGTGACTGCTTCCGGAGAATCGACGGGTGCTTCCCGTAAACTGGCGCGGGCAGCGGGATTCGCGGCCATCCACTGCTGAGTCTGTGCGATCGGGGCGAAGGTGCCCGAGACCAGTTGCGCCTGCTGGCGAACCGCGGCCACTTCGGCGGCCTGCACGGTGGAGTTCGGTGCCGGTGCGGACTGGAGGCGTTCGACGGCCGAGGCCAACGACTGCGCAGCGCCCGGTGCCGATGCGAGATCGGCGATCCCGTAGTCGGTGCTCACACCGTCCACGAACTTGGTGGCATCACCACCGGCGGGTCCGGCATTCGGTGCGGAGCCAGAGGCGTTCGCAGTCGCGGCGACGGCGTCCGGAATCGGTGCCGTCGTGGTGGCGGCGCTCGCTGATGCAGTGGTCGGGGCTACCGCACCAGGCGGATTGGCCAGTACACGGCCCAGCGAGGCCAGGAAGGTGTCTTGGCCGGCATCGGTGTTGCAGTACTTATCGCCCGGGTTGCAGATATCGAACACCCGGCCCGACAGTGCCCCGAACCCTTCCGCCGCGGGACCGGCGATGCCCTGACCGTCGAGCTTGGGCCCAACCACCTGGGAGCCCTTCGTGCCGTTCTTCGGGTTCGCCACCAACACCACCGCGCGGACTGCCGACACCGGGACCGGTCCGCGGCCGGCACCGATGTTCACCGCAACGTCGTTGGCGACATCAGCGCCCTGCGAATATCCGGCCAGGACGAAACTCGAGGCTGGGCAACGTGCCATCACGTTCGACACCGACTG
>NZ_JBAQEO010000241.1:0-4593 GCF_049286785.1 Rhodococcus sp. (in: high G+C Gram-positive bacteria)
ACCCCTGTTCGGGGTCTTTTACCATCCGCAGCGATCCTCCTGACGGCTCCGTGCCCCGTCCGTTCGCCGGACCAATCCAGTCTCACAGTCACAGTGGTCTATTCAGGCGGAACCGGTGTCACATTGGGCGACCAGCGCGGGGACGGCGACCAGCGCGGGGACGGCGACCGGCGCGGGGGACGACCGGCGCGGGGGGACGACGCCTGCTACACGCGGAGGCGCTCGCGGCGAAGTTGCTCGACCTCGGGGAGGTCGAGGGGGGCGAGTTCGTCTACTTGCAGCGCCCGTTTGAGGAGGAGGTCGGCGAGTTCGGGGTTGCGGGCGAGGGCGGGCCCGTGCATGTAGGTGCCGATGACGGAGCCTTGGACGGCACCTTCGAGGCCGTCCCCGACTCCGTTCCCGACGCCGTGTCTGACGCGGCCGAGCGCTGTGGCTCCGGGTCCGAGTGTGGTTCCGCCGCGGTGGTTTTCGAATCCGGTGAGCGGTTGGGTGAGTCCGTCGATCAGCGGGGTGCTGATCACTTCGCCGATGGAGCGGGCAGGTTGCGGCGACGTCGTGACGTCGAGCATCGAGACGCCGTCGACGCGTTCACCGCTCGAGGTTTCGTACCAGTTGCCCAGCACCTGGATGGCCGCGCAGATCGCGAGGACGGGTGCTCCGCGTTCGGCGGCCTTCTGCAGTCCGGGATATCGGCCGAGGTGCCGGGTGGCGAGGCGCTGCGCCGAGTCTTCCGCACCGCCGAGGGTGTAGACGTCGAGGGAGTCGGGGACGGGGTCGTTCAGGGTGATCTCGATGACCTCGGCGTCGTATCCGCGCATGCGCAGCCGCTGCCGGAGGATCAGGGCGTTGCCGCCGTCGCCGTAGGTGCCCATCACGTCGGGAAGGACCAGGCCGATGCGTACGGTCGAGTCAGACATTGCGTGCCGCCTCCCTCGCGATAGCGGTGTTCAGGTCGCGGAATGCGGTGTAGTTGGCGAGTACTTCGACGCGTCCGGGCGGGCAGGATGCGATGGCTCGCAAGGGGTCGGGGTCGAGCGTGTGCTCGACTCCGGCGTATGTGAGGCGCACGGCGAGATCGGTGCCGCGTTCGCCTGCGGCTACCACCTTGACGCCCTCGAAGTGTTCGAATCGGACGTCCCACAACCAGGACAGGTCTTCGCCGTCGGGCACCTGGCCGTTGACGGCGATCACCAGTCCGTCGACGGTGGGATCGATCATCGACAGCGCTTCCTGCCAGCCTGCGGGGTTCTTGGCGAGCAGCATGTGCACGGAATGCGACCCGATCTGGACGGTGCTGTAGCGGCCGGCCACTTCCTGGACGGTGGCCGCGGCCGCGACCGCGTCTTCCGGCTTCGCGCCCATAGTCACAGCGGCGGCGACGGCCTGGGCCGCGTTGCCCCGGTTCGCGCGTCCGGGGAGCGCCAGCGTCAGGGGGATCTTCAGTCCGTCGGGACCGTACAGATTCTCGTCGTCCAGCCACCAGTCCGGGGTGGGCCGGGCGAAATCGGAACCTGTGCTACGCCAGTGGGTTCCCTCCCAGACGATCGGTTCACCGGTGCGGGGGCAGCTGGCGGCATCGCTGGCCCAGCCGCCACCGGCCGCCACCCACACCACCTTTTTCGCGTCGTAGGCGACGGAGGCGACGAGGACGTCGTCGCAGTTGGCGATCACGAGGGTCTCGGGATGTGCGGCGACGCAGGCCCGGAGTTTGCGTTCGATCATGTTGATCTCGCCGACACGGTCGAGTTGGTCGCGGCTGAGGTTGAGCAGTACGAGGACTTCGGGGTGGACGGCGTCGCATACGTGCGGGACGTGGAGTTCGTCGACCTCGAGCGCGGCGAGCGGTGCGTGGAGCCGGTTACTCAGGGCGGCGACGATGCCGGCGTCCATGTTCGCGCCGTCGGCCTGGGTGGCCACGTCGTCGAGGGTCGAGAGTGCCGCGGCGGTCATCCGGGTGGTGGTGGACTTGCCGTTGGTGCCCGTGATCACCACGGTGCGCCGTTCACGGCCGAGTTGTTGCATCAAGCTCGGGTCGATCACGAGCGCGATGAGGCCGCCGATCATCGAGCCCTTACCGCGTCCCGCTTTCTGTGACGCCCAGGACGCGGCCGCCGCCGCACGGAGCGCGATCTTGCCGCGGGTCGTGATCCCGGTTCCAGTACTCACCTGGCGAGTTTTGCACAGCGTCCCGTCAGACGCCGACTCGCTCCGGGACAGGCGAGCGGGAAAGCGTGTTCCGGCGCACTCCGGCGGGCAGCTGGGTGGTGGCGGCGCCGGTGATGACGATCACCCCGCCTATCAGGGACAGTAGGCTCGGCTCCTCATGTAGGACGAGCCAGGACGCCCCGATCCCGACCACGGGAACCAGCAGCGAGAACGGCGCGACCATGCCCGCCGGATACCGGCTGAGCAGCGACGTCCACAACCCCGACCCCACGATAGTGCCGAGAATCACGATATAGGCCAGACCCACAAGTGCCTGCCGGCCGTCGCCGTGCAGAGACGCCACGAGCGCGTCCCAGCCGGCTGTGGGCCCTTCCACGGCCGCGGACAGCGCCAGCATCGGCAGCGGCGGGATCACGCACATCCAGAGCATCAACCGCATCGGCTGGTCGGACGCCGCCTGCCGGTTGCCGATGTTGCCCAGCGCCCATGAGAGCCCGGCGAGCAGGGTCAGCGCCACCGGCAGCAGGGCGGCGTGTTGGGTGCGGTCCCAGCCGATGAGCACCATGCCGATCACCGCGACGAGAAGTCCGGACACCTGGACGGGGCGCAGTCGCTCGCGCAGCACAATGGCGCCGAGTGCCACGGTGAACGGCGCCGACGACTGCAGTACGAGCGACGCCAGGCCCGTCGGCATCCCGGCGTGCATCGCCCAGAACAGGAAGGTGAACTGGCCGACCCCGAAGCCGAGTCCGTAGAGCCACAGCCACTTGGCGGGAACTTGGGGCCGGGGAACGAACAGGATCACCGGGACGGCGATTACGAGAAACCGAAGGCCCGCGTAGAAGAACGGCGGAAAATGGTCGAGGCCCATCCGAATGGCGAGGAAGTTGAGTCCCCACAGCACGACCACGGTCAGGCCGAGCAGTCGGTCGCGGGGGGTCATGACCTTTATCGTGAGCGATACGAATGATCAGGACAAGCGCACAAAAGTACATCATCCATGTAGTTTTGCTACATGGATGCGACGCGTCTTCGGATATTGCGTGAGCTGGCGGACCGCGGGACGGTGGCGGCGGCCGCCGATGCCCTCACGATGACGCCGTCGGCTGTGTCGCAGCAGCTCAAGGTTCTGTCGCGCGAGGCCGGTGTGACACTGCTCGAGCCCGACGGCCGGCGACTGCGCCTCACCGACGCCGGACAGGCACTGGTGGTCCGCGCGGACGACGTGATCGCCGCCCTGGACCGCGCCTCGGCGGAGATGGCCGCCTACCGCGGTTCGCCGCGGGGTCGCGTGCGGGTGGCCCTGTTCCCGTCCGGTGCCGCGTTGCTGTTGCCGGGCGTCCTGGAGGCTCTCGCCGGTAGCGGTGTGGACGTGCAGGCCCGCGACGAGGATGTGCCGTCCTCCGAGGTTCCGTCACTGCTCGCCGATTACGAGGTGGTTCTCACGCATCGCGACGAGCGTGCCCCGGACACGTCCTCGCCGCGCGTGACGGCCGAACCGTTGATGCGTGAACCCATCGACCTCATTCTGCCGCCGGGGCACCCGTTGTCGGGGCAGGAATCGGTGCGGGCGGAACAGTTGGCCGACGAGTCGTGGATCAGTGTGCGTGGCGGATTTCCTGTCGACGACGTGCTGCTCTCGGTGGCGTCGGCGACCGGGGTGCAGCCGCGGGTGGTACTGCGTATCAACGACTTCCGCGTGATCGAGGAGCTGGTGGCGGGTGGTCACGGCGTGGCGCTGCTGGCTCGTCACGCCGTGACCAATCCGCGCGTGGTCCGGTTGCCGCTGGCGGGTGTGCGCGCCGCCCGAATCTACGAGTTGGCGAGGCGTCCGACAGCGGACGACGTCCCGGCGGTGGCCATGGTGCTGCAGGCTTTCCGGGACGTCGCGGCGCGGGTCGAGAACTGAGATATCAGCTCAGCGAAGTTCAGCTCAGAGCTTTTGCCTTGAGAGCCTGGAACTCTTGTTCCGTGATGGTGCCTGCGTCGAGGAGCGCCTTCGCGTGGGCGATCTCCTCTGAGGACGACTTGCCCGCCACCTCGCGGATGTAGCTGTCCTGCGCCTGCTTCACCTGCTGAGCGGCGGCCATCGAGCGTTCGGCCATGCCGTCGCTCTTGACGATGAGGTACACCAGCGACGTCAGGAGGGGGATGAAGAAGAGGAAGATGATCCACACTGCCTTGGCCCAACCGGACGTCTTATGGTCGCGGAACAGGTCGGTGATGATGGAGAACAACAGGATCAGATACGCCACGAAGGCGAAGCTGACGAGAATGACCCAGAGGAAGTCCCAGAAAGAATCCATGGTGGTGCGCTCCATTCACAGTGTTGAGACGTAGCGCCGACTATCGCACCACGGGTGACCGTCCGCGTCATCCGAAACAGGTGAATTGTCCGATAACAAAACTTCCGGACATGGAAGACGG
>NZ_JBAQEO010000242.1:0-14541 GCF_049286785.1 Rhodococcus sp. (in: high G+C Gram-positive bacteria)
CTGGTGTACCGGTGGTGATGGCCGACGTGAAGGGCGACCTGTCGGGGTTGTCGAAGCCCGGTCGGCCAGGCGACAAAATCGCTGCCCGGGCCGTCGAGACCGGAGACGACTCGTGGACTCCGGCCGGCTCACCGGTGGAATTCCTGTCGTTGGGCACGGAGGGCATCGGAATCCCGGTCCGGGCGACCATCACGGCATTCGGCCCGATCCTGCTGAGTAAGGTCCTCGGGCTCAACGAGACTCAGGAGTCCACGCTGGGGCTCATCTTCCACTGGGCCGACACGCAGGGCCTCGCCCTGCTCGACCTGAAGGATCTGCGGTCGGTGATCGCCCACCTCACCGGTGACGAGGGTAAAGCCGACCTGAAGGGGATCGGGGGAGTGTCCCCGGCCACCGCCGGTGTGATCCTCCGAGCGCTGGTCAACCTGGAGGCCGACGGCGGCGATACCTTCTTCGGAGAGCCGGAGTTCGAGACCGAGGACCTGCTGCGGATCACCGCCGACGGCCAGGGAATCATCACGCTCTTCGAATTGGGCACCCAGGCAGCGCGGCCCGCCCTCTTCTCGACCTTCCTGATGTGGGTGCTGGCAGACCTCTTCCAGACGCTGCCGGAGGAGGGCGATCTCGACAAACCCAAACTCGTCTTCATCTTCGACGAGGCCCACCTCCTGTTCGCGGACGCGTCGAAGGCGTTCCTGCAGCAGGTGGAGCAGACGGTCAAGCTCATCCGTTCGAAGGGCGTCGGAGTCTTCTTCTGCACGCAACTTCCCACGGACGTGCCGAACGCGGTGCTGTCCCAGCTCGGTGCCCGAATCCAGCACGCGCTCCGCGCATTCACGCCCGACGATCAGAAGGCGCTCACCAAGACGGTGCGGACGTACCCGAAAACCGAGAACTACGACCTCGAGGAAGCCCTCACGTCATTGGGAATCGGTGAGGCGGTCGTCACGGTGCTCTCCGAGAAGGGTGCGCCGACACCGGTGGCGTGGACGCGCATCCGTCCTCCCCGTTCGCTGATGGACACCATCGGAGACGACGCGATCCAGGCCGCGGCGTCGTCGAGTGTTTTGGCCGTCAAGTACCGCCGGACCATCGACCGCGAATCCGCCTACGAGAAGCTTTCGGCCAAGGTGGTGGGGGCACAGGCAGCCGATCGGGGTGTGGACCTGCCGCCGCTGCCGGATCTGCCGCCGCCCTCCCCGGCGCCGTCCGAGGGGCCGAGCACGGCGGAGCAGATTCTGGGTAACTCTGCGGTGAAGAGCTTTCTGCGGTCGGCCGCCTCGGCCGCCGGTCGGGAGATCTCCCGCAGCATCTTCGGCACCGGCCGGCGCCGCAAGCGGTAACCACAACCCTGGGCTATCCGCCGAGTTTCTTGTAGAAGGCGCCCACGATCGGGGCGACGACAGCGCGCGGACTGTACTGTCCGGCAACGGACATCGCCTTGCTGATGATGCCCGGGACGACGCGCATCTTGTTCTCGGCGAGCCCGTCGAGCGACACCTTCGCGGTGTGCTCGCTCGAGATCCACAGGAAGTCGGGCACGAGTTTGTCGACGATCGACGCCTCGGCGGGGTCGGGTTCCTCGGTGCGCACCGGGCCGGGCGCGAGCAGGGTCACGTTCACTCCTGTGCCCCTGAGTTCGCCGCGCAGCGATTCGGAGAACGTGTTGACGAACGCCTTGGAGGCCGCATAGGTGGCGTTGTGGGGGATCGGCATGTTGCCCGCCGCCGACCCCACCATCAGGATCGCGCCCGATCGGCGCTGCAGCATTCCGGGCAGCACGGCAAGGGTGAGGTCGTGGACAGCGACAGCGTTGAGTTCGACCTGAGCGCGCTCGTAGGCGGGGTCCAGGTCGGCGACCGGGCCGAAGGTGGCGATGCCGGCGTTGTTGCACAGGATGCTGATCTCGCGCCCGGACAGTTCGGCGACCAGTGCCGAGCGCGCATCGCGGTCCGAGAGGTCGCACGCGCGTACGTCCACCTCGACACCGTGCCGAGCGCGGAGCGTCTGCGCCAGCGAGTCCATCACCTCGCCGCGGCGGGCGACGAGGATCAGGCAGTGGCCGCGGGCGGCCAGTTCGGTGGCCAGCGCTTCACCGATGCCGGACGATGCGCCGGTCACTACGGCGCGGGCTGTGGGGTTGGGGTTCGGCAGACTCACGGTGAGTCAGCGTAGTGGTTCAGATGCGCGCCGCGAGGCGGGTGCCCTGCTCGATGGCCCGCTTGGCATCGAGCTCTGCAGCGATGTCGGCGCCGCCGATGACGTGCGTGGTGACGCCGGCACCGATCAGTTCGTCCACGAGGTCACGCACCGATTCCTGACCTGCGCAGATGACGACGTTGTCGACCGGGAGAGTCCGCGGGTTCTCGCGCCCGGTGCCGAAGGTGATGTGCAGTCCGTCGTCGTCGATGCGCTCGTAGTTGACGCCCGACAGTTCGTGCACGCCCTTGTTCTTCAGAGCCGCCCGGTGCACCCAGCCGGTGGTCTTCCCGAGCCCGGCGCCGATGCGTCCACTCTTGCGTTGCAGCAGGTACACCTCGCGCGGCGACGGTTCGGGGATGGGAGTGGTGAGTGCGCCCGCTGCCTCCTCCGGTTCGGTGACACCCCACTCCTGCTTCCACTCCTTCAGATCCAGGGTCGGCGAGTGTTCGTGGGTCAGGAATTCGCTGACGTCGACGCCGATACCGCCCGCGCCGATCACCGCGACCGATTTCCCGACGGGTCTGCCGTCCCGCACCACCTCGGGATACGTCAGCACCTTCGGGTGATCGATTCCGGGAATCGACGGAACCCGCGGGGTGACACCGGTGGCGACGACCACCTCGTCGTACCGGCCGACGAGATCGGCGGCGCGTACGCGGGTTTCGAGCCGCACGTCCACACCGGCCGGGGGGAGTTGCCGGGCGAAGTACCGGATGGTTTCTGCGAATTCTTCCTTGCCGGGAATCTTGCGGGCGATGCCGAACTGTCCGCCGATCTCCGAATCCGACTCGAACAGCGTCACCGCATGTCCCCGCTGTCCCAGGTTCAGGGCGGCCGAGAGCCCGGCCGGGCCCGCTCCCACCACCGCGATCTTCTTTCGCGTCCGGGTGGGGGAGAGCGTCAGTTCCGTCTCGCGTCCCGCGCGGGGGTTCACCAGGCACGACACCTGCTTGTGAACGAAGGCGTGGTCGAGGCAGGCTTGATTGCAGGCGATGCAGGTGTTGATGGCATCCGGGGTTCCGGCTTCGGCCTTGCGAACCCAGTCGGGGTCGGCGAGCATCGGGCGCGCCATCGAAATGAGCTGCGCGTCACCGCGAGTCAGGATTTCTTCGGCGGTATCGGGCATGTTGATCCGATTGGATGCGGCTACCGGGATGCTCACGTGCTTCTCGAGTTTTCCGGTGATGTCGGCGAACGCGGCGCGCGGCACCGACGTGACGATGGTGGGCACGCGGGATTCGTGCCAGCCGATATCGGTGTTGATGATGGTGGCGCCCGCCGCCTCCACTTCCTGTGCGAGCGCGACGATCTCGTCCCACGTCTGACCGTCCTCGACGAGGTCGGCCATCGACAGCCGGAAGATGATGATGAAGTTCGGGCCCACTGCGGCGCGGGTGCGGCGGACGATCTCGACCGCGATCCGACGGCGGTTCTCGGGGGTGCCGCCCCATTCGTCGGTGCGTTTGTTGGTGCGTTCGCACAGGAACTGGTTGAGGAAATAGCCTTCGCCGCCCATGATCTCGACGCCGTCGTACCCGGCCTCCTGCGCCAACCGCGCGCACCGCACGTAGTTGCGGATCTGCCACCGCACACCGCGGCCGGTCAGCTTGCGGGGGCGGAACGGGTTGATCGGTGCCTTGATGGACGAGGCCGAGACGTTGAACGGCTGATAGCTGTAGCGGCCCGCGTGCAGGATCTGGAGCGCGATTTTGCCACCCTCGTCGTGCACGGCTTTCGTGATCGTCCGGTGTCGCCGGGCCTCGATGCGGTTGGTGAGTTTGGCCCCGAACGGCAGCAGCCATCCCGTTCGGTTGGGTGCGTATCCGCCGGTCACGATCAGCGCGACCCCGCCGCGGGCGCGTTCGGCGAAGTATTCGGCGAGGCGGGGGACGTCCTTGGCACGATCTTCGAGTCCGGTGTGGATGGAGCCCATGATCACCCGGTTCTTCAACGTGGTGAAGCCGAGGTCGAGGGGGGTGAGGAGCTGTGGGAACTGTGTCATGAGCGGCGTGTCCTTACTGCGAGAGCGCGTCGAATACTTCTTGACACCAGTCGGCGAAACCCTCTTCGACGCGGATGCCACCGCGCAGGACGAGGTACTGGTGGAGGGCTGCGCCGGAGAGTTGGTCCGGCGCGGGGAAGTCGCGTTTTTCGATCATCCGGTAGACCTCGAGCCGTGCGGCGTGCCCGTCGCGGTGCCGGGCGACCTCGTTCCGGAGAGCTGCGAGGTCCCCCTGCCGGGCTGCGCGGATCTTCACCGCGAGCTCGTTGCGCAGGTAGTTCGGCTCGGTCGGCTCGGCGATCCAGCGTTTCAGTTCGGCACGGCCGGCGGCGCTGACGCGGTACACCTTCTTGTCGGGCCTGCTGTCCTGTGCCACGACTTCGGCATTCACCCACCCGGACTCGTCCATCCGCTTGAGAACGCGGTAGATCTGCTGGTGGGTGGCGCTCTGGAAGAAGCCGATCGACTTGTCGAAGCGCCGGGCCAGTTCGTAGCCGGACCCGGAGTGCTCGGTCAGGGACACGAGGAGTGCATGTTCGAGGGCCACGCACAGCAGTATGTATGCAATGAGGTGCCTATGCAACTAGGTGCATACATGCCTGATGACGTCCCCGGCTTGCGCTCGTTCTGCGCGGTGCCGCGCCGCTGCGTCACATAGGCTCGCTCGCATGAGCGCCGACGTTCGTCCGCCTGCCGGGATCGGTGAGGCCGCGACGCGCAGGCAGGTCCTGGCCTGGGGTCTGTGGGACTGGGGTTCGGCCGCGTTCAACGCGGTGATTCTCACGTTCGTCTTCTCCGTGTACCTGACCGACGCCGTAGGCGACGACCTCCCGGGATCGGTATCTGCCAGTACGTGGCTCGGATGGTCGCTGGGGATCGCGGGGTTTCTCATCGCGGTGCTCGCGCCCGTCACCGGACAGCGATTCGATGCCGTCGGACGACGCAAACGGGCGCTCGGAGTTCTCACCTTCACCACCGTCGCCTGCATGGCGGCGATGTTCTTCGTCCACGACTCCTATCAGTACCTCTGGCTCGGATTGGTGCTGCTGGCTGCGGGGTCGGTGATCTTCGAACTGGCCGGGGTGCCGTACAACGCGATGCTGCGGCAGGTGTCGACGCCGTCGAATATCGGCCGGGTGTCCGGATTCGGCTGGGCAATGGGATATTTCGGCGGGATCGTGCTGTTGCTGGTGTGCTATTTCGGATTCATCGCCGGCGATGGCGACACCCGCGGTGTTCTCGGACTCACCACGGACGGCGGCCTGAACATTCGGATGGTGGCGTTGATCTCCGCCGTCTGGTTCGCGGTGTGTGCGATCCCGGTGCTGCGGAGTGTTCCCGAACTGCCGGTGACACATGCCGATCCGGACGCAGCGAAGACAGGGCTCCTCGAGTCGTACCGCGTTCTGTGGCGGGATCTGCGCGACCTCTGGGCGGCGGATCGGCGTACCGTCCACTTCCTCGTCGCGAGTGCGCTGTTCCGCGACGGACTGGCCGGCGTGTTCACCTTCGGCGCCGTCCTCGCCGTCAATGTCTACGGGATCAGCGCGGGGGATGTGCTGCTGTTCGGTGTCGCGGCCAACGTCGTCTCGGCTCTCGGTGCACTCACCGCGGGCCGCTTCGACGACCGGATCGGACCCAAGACCGTCATCATGACTTCCCTCATCGCGATGATTGTCGTGGGAACCGTTCTGACGGCGGTGTCGGGTCCCGTCATGTTCTGGATCTTCGGACTGCTGCTGTGCCTGTTCGTGGGACCCGCGCAGTCGTCGGCACGCACCTTCCTGGCTCGGATCACGCCGCCGGGTCGGGAGGGGCAGATGTTCGGTCTGTACGCGACGACCGGACGCGCGGTGTCCTTCCTGTCGCCCACACTCTTCGGGCTGTTCGCGTGGTGGTTCGCCGCCGACCGCGCCGGGATTCTCGGGTTGGTGATCGTCCTCGCGCTCGGGCTCTCGGCGCTGTCGGTGGTACGGGCACCCGAGCGCACCCAGCTCTAGGCGTCCTTACCGACCCGGTGCAGGACGGCGTCGGCCAGCGCCCGCGGACATTGCTCGGGAATCCAGTGCGTGGCGTCTTCGAGTACCACGAATTCGTAGGGCGCCGTAACGAATTCGCCACATCGCTCGGCACCCGCGCGACCCAGCGCCATGTCGCCGGTGCTCCAGACATACGTGGTCGGAACGGTGACGGGCGGAGTGCTCTCGAGGTCGCTCGTCATGGCGCGATACCAGCCCAGTGCGGCGGTGAGGGCGCCGGGTTCGGTCAGGAGCTTGACGTGCCTGTCGACGAGATCCGGTGCCACCACATCGCCGAACATGGCCCGTAGCGGACCCGCGTTCTCGCGTAGAAGTACGTGTTCGGCCTTGCCCTCCATCCGCAGAAGCCTGATGTAGGACGAGCGTTCTTGCTGATCGGCATCCTCTCGCAGTGCCCAGCCGAATGCGCCGGGGTGAGGCACCGAGACGGCGGTGAGCGAGGACACGCGGTCCGGATGCCGGGCTGCGGTCACCCAGGCGACGATGGCGCCCCAATCGTGACCGACCAGATGAGCGGACCCCAGGTCGAGGGCGTCGAGGATGCCGATCACGTCGGCGACGAGGTGTTCCGTCCGATAGGCGTCGACGCCGTCGGGCCGGGCTCCCGGCGAGTAGCCGCGCTGGTCGGGTGCGTACGTCCGCAGCCCGGAATCGTTCAGGATCGCTGCGACGGGCCCCCATGAGGCGGCGCTTTCCGGGAAGCCGTGCAGCAGGACAACCGGGTCGCCGTCGGCGGGGCCACCCACCGTGAGGTCGAACGTCAGGTCGCCGACGGGAATGCGGGTGTGCTCGGGGGGTGAATGCATGTCCCCACGCTACGACGAGGAGTTCACCTCGATGCGGGTTTCCACCCCGCCATGCCCAACATGATCAGGCGCAACTGCCGTTCGGCACGAGCGACGACCTCGGCTTCGGTGCGCGCGCCGGGGCGACCGGCTTCGAGCAGGTCGACGACGACAGCGAACATGGTGGAAACGATCAGGTCTGCGGCCATTTCCAGGTCTTGGCTGTCCCACTCGCGTAGCGCCTCGATACGGGAGAGGTCGACTGTCAATTCGCTGACGAACAGCCTCATCTCCGTGCTGATCGCACGGCGGATCTCCGGGACGCCGCCGTACCGTTCACGACTGAGGAAGCGGAACTGGGCCTCGTGGTTGCGGACCTGGCGCACCAGGATCTCGAGCGACGCGCTCGCGCTCTTGGTACTGGGTGTGCGCCGGGCATCGCGCAGCATCTGGCGCAGCATGCGCATGCTCTCCTCGACCAGAACCACGCCGAGTTCCTCGATCGAGGAGAAGTGCCGGTAGAACGCGGTGGGCACGATGCCCGCATTACGGGCGATCTCGCGCAGGCTGACTCCCGCGAAACTCCGGTCGGCCATCAACTCGAGCGTGCCGTCGAGTAAAGCCTTCCTCGTGCGCTCCTTACGGGCTGCTCTGCTCTCGGGTTCGGCGCCGGTCGACTGACTCACGGCTGTGAGTGTATTCGGGGCCGGGATGACGATGTCCTCCATGTGCGAGTGTCCCTTCGTCATGTCTTTCCGATTCCTCAGCGCCGGTCGGACGGGCGAATGTGTGCGAGCCGTCACATTTCGATTGACAACTTCCTGTGTCCACCTGTCACACTGTAGTCAGTGTACAAGCGTGCACTGAAATGGAGGAGGCAGCCGTGTCAGTTGCTCACACCACACGTCCGGCGAAGGGGCGGAAGTTCTCGCTGCTGTCGTTGTTCGAAGCGATGGCTACTCCGCATCAGCTCGACCGCTACCTGGAGTTGGTCGCGCCGATGATGACCGTGCGTGAACTCCGCGCGGAAGTGATCGCCGTGAGGCGGTCCACGTCGGATACCGTCACCCTCACTCTGCACCCGACTCGTCAGTGGCGTGGATTCCGTGCCGGACAGTTCGTGCAGGTAGGCGTGGTCATCGACGGGGTTCGGCATACCCGGTGCTATTCGCCGGCCAACGCCGAAACGTCCGCGGACGGCCATGTGGAGTTGACGGTCAAGGCTCATCCCGACGGCCTCGTCTCGCAGTACCTGCACACGAACGCCCGGCCCGGACTGGTCGTGGACCTGTCGCAGGCGGCGGGCGAATTCACCCTTCCATCGCTGCGGCCGGACCGAATTCTCCTTCTGAGCGGCGGCAGTGGCATCACGCCCGTCCTGTCGATGCTCCGCACTCTCGCGGACGAAGGCTATGCGGGACACGTCACCTTTCTGCACTACGCGTACACCGAACAAGATGTGGCGTATCTGGACGAGCTGCGCGCTCTCTCGTCGTCGAATCCACAGATCGATCTGGTGCTCGCCTACACGGACCAGGAGACCGGCGGGGACCTCCACGGATTCTTCGGGCAGCAACATCTCGACGCCGTCGCGCCCGACTACGCCGAGACCGAGGCGTACCTGTGTGGTCCTCCCGGCTTGATGCGCGGAGTCCGTGAACTCTATCGAGAACTCGGAATCGAGGAACGGCTGCACACCGAGGAATTCGCACCGGCTGCCACGGTGGTGGACGGCGAAGCAGGGGGCGAGATCTCGTTCGTCGCGAGCGGCGTCACCGCCGACAATTCCGGGGCCACACTGCTCGAACAGGCCGAGGCCGCCGGGCTCGATCCCGAATACGGGTGCCGGATGGGCATCTGCTTCTCGTGCACCGCCGTGAAGAAGACGGGCTGCACCAAGAACGTCCGCACCGGCGACACCGACACAGACCAGGACAAGGCGATCCAGCTCTGCATCTCGGTCCCCGTCGGCGACGTCGCCCTCGACATCTGACCCTTCACCCGAAACGTCTGGAGACCGACATGTTGGGACTCTCACTCTCTTTTCTTCCGTTCGTCGACGGAACCGACATCAAGCAGGCCGACGTGCCTGTCGTACTGCACCAGGACCAGGTCGAGGAGATCGGCCGGGAGCTGGACGAACTCCGTGACCGCACCGTCGCGAAGCTCGGCGCCGAGGATCGCGAGTACATCTACAAGGTCATCAAGGCGCAGCGAGGCTTCGAGGTGGCGGGCCGCGGCCTCATGTATCTCGGCTTCTTCCCCCCCGCGTGGCTGGCCGGCGTCGGGGCGCTGAGCTTGTCGAAGATCCTCGACAACATGGAGATCGGTCACAATGTGATGCACGGCCAGTACGACTGGATGCGTGAACCGGGTCTGAATTCACGGGTGTTCGAGTGGGACAACGTCTGTCCCGGCGACCAGTGGAAGCACTCACACAACTACATGCATCACACGTATACCAACATTCTGGGCCGCGACCGCGACGTCGGGTACGGCATTCTTCGCATCGACGAGGCGCAGAAGTGGAACCCCTACTACCTGGGGAACCCGGTCTACGCTTTCGTCCTGATGATGCTGTTCGAGTGGGGCGTGATGATGCACGACCTCGAAGCCGAGAACGTCATCCAAGGCAAGCGAAAGTGGCATGACATCAAGCCGATCCTGAAGGGGTGGTGGAAGAAGGCGGGACGGCAGGTCGTCAAGGACTACGCGATCTTCCCGGCGCTTACCGGGCCGCTCTTCCTGCCGACTCTGCTGGGCAACGTCACCGCAAACCTGGTTCGCAACGTGTGGGCGTACTCCATCATCTTCTGCGGGCATTTCCCCAGCGGTGTCCAGACTTTCACCGAGGCGGAGACGGCGGACGAAACGCGCGGTGAATGGTACGTGCGGCAGATGCTCGGCAGTGCCAACATCTCGGGCAGCCCGCTGTTCCACATCATGTCGGGCAACCTGTCCCATCAGATCGAGCACCATCTGTTCCCGGACATCCCGGCCCACCGGTACCCGGAGATGGCTCCCGTCGTGAAGGCGCTGTGCGAGAAGCACGGCCTGCCCTACAACACGGGTGGCTTCTTCAAGCAGATCGGCTCGGTGTGGGGGAAGATCTTCAAGCTGGCACTGCCGCCCGGTCTCCTCTCGTCCGACACCGTTCCCGGTGTTATCGTCGAGCGGCAGAAGACTGCAGCCTGAGAGGCGAAACATAATGGTGGGGAAGTTCGAGCGGCGCAAGGATACCGTGCAGGAATTGACGGAGTCCGCGGCCACGCACGTGGGGCAGATAGCGACGATCATCGCGGGCGCCGTTCGCGATGTGACCCGTGAGATCGGTGATTGGGTGTCCGACGGCATCGAGATGCGTGAGGCCTCGAAGAAGGCTCGCGAGGACGAAGCGCCGGGTGACAAACCGGTCGACTCGACGACGACAGACTGAACGACAACAACGGGCAACGACAAAGGGTGGGTACGGCCGAGACGGCCGTACCCACCCTTTTCGTCCCGTGTCTCAGATGACCCCGAGCGAAATCATGGCGTCGGCGACCGTCACGAAGCCGGCGATGTTCGCGCCGTGCACGTAGTCGCCCGGCATTCCGTAATGGAGGGCAGTGGCGACCGTGCGATTGTGAATACCCTGCATGATCTTGGCGAGCCGCTCGTCCGTGTACTCGAAGCTCCACGAGTCGCGGGACGCGTTCTGCTGCATCTCCAGTGCGGACGTTGCGACTCCGCCGGCGTTGGCCGCCTTGCCGGGTGCGAATGGCACCCCGGCGTCACGGAACACCTGGACGCCCTGCGGGGTGGTCGGCATGTTGGCGCCCTCGGCGACCGCGCGCACACCATTGGCCACCAGGGCCTTGGCCGCCGATTCGTCGAGCTCGTTCTGGGTGGCGCAGGGGAGTGCGACGTCGCAGGGGACGTCCCAGATCGAGCCGCCCTCCACGAACTTCGCATGCGGAACCGCATCCGCGTATTCGCAGATACGGCCGCGGCGGACCTCTTTGATCTGCTTCAGCAGGTCGAGGTCGACGCCCTTCTCGTCCACGATGTAGCCCGAGGAGTCCGAGCACGCGATCGCGACGCCGCCGAGTTGGTGGACCTTCTCGATCGCATAGATCGCCACGTTTCCGGAACCGGAGACGACGACCTTCTGGCCTTGCAGCGAGCTGTTCGCGGTCTTCAGCATCTCGGCGACGAAGTAGGCGACGCCATATCCCGTTGCTTCACGCCGGACCTGCGAGCCGCCCCAGCCGGTCCCCTTGCCGGTGAGCACGCCCGACTCGTAACTGTTCGTCAGCCGCTTGTACTGACCGAAGAGGTAACCGATCTCCCGTCCGCCCACTCCGATGTCACCGGCGGGAACGTCGGTGTACTCACCGATATGGCGATGAAGTTCGGTCATGAACGATTGGCAGAACCGCATGACCTCGGCGTCGGACCGGCCCTTGGGATCGAAGTCGGAACCGCCCTTGCCGCCGCCGATCGGCAGTCCGGTGAGGGCGTTCTTGAAGATCTGCTCGAAGCCGAGGAACTTCACGATTCCCAGGTTGACGCTGGGGTGGAAGCGCAAGCCGCCCTTGTAGGGGCCGAGCACGCTGTTGTACTGCACGCGGAAACCGCGGTTGACGTGCACGTTTCCATCGTCATCGACCCACGGAACCCGAAAGATGATCTGACGTTCCGGCTCGCAGAGCCGTTCGATCAGCCCGGAATTGGCGTAGTGGGGATGACGTTCCAGAACCACCTGGAGAGACTCGAACACTTCTGCTGTCGCCTGGTGGAATTCGGGCTCTCCGGCGTTGCGCAGGCGGACCTGCTCGTAGATCTCAGCTACCCACTCGCGCGCTGACACAGCCACCTACCTGACGTTGTGATTTCTTATTAACGTGCTGTTTACGCGAGCAACTATAGACCCAGCACAAAGGCTGGTGTATCGGCGGATTAGCGGTTCGGGTGCTGGTGTGATGTCACTCACGCGGTGCGTGAGCATGCATTGCGACCGAGGTGTTATCGACTTCCTCGTCGCAGTAGCGGCAGCGATACGCGATGTGCACGGGATGGCCGCAGTTGTGGACCAACTCCGCCGGGGGTCGGTCGACTGCCCACCTAATCCATGACGATCTCGGTCGTTGCGCGCTGGACCTCGCTCTCGCTCATGCCCCTCATGTAGGAGGTTGTGATTTCCAACTCAGGGGGTGTCGGCGTGGCCGAAGCGGTTGCGGCGGGCGCCCGGGCGCATCCGGAAAACCCGCCACTCGCGGAGGCAGGTGGCGGGTTCCGGGCATCGATCCCGTCGGGTTGGATGCGATGCATAAACGAGACTAGACGGTCGGTTTGTTACGCGCGAGTACAGGGGGTGAAGTATGTATCACGGCTGATTACCTACTGGGCAACCATCCGAGTTACCTCCTGGACAACTGTACGGGGAAGACGGAATTCCGGGTGCACCGACTTCGGTCGGAACCCGGCGAAACGCGCGCAGATGGTTGGACAATCGCTGTAAGCCGTTGGCGGGAGGGATGGATCCGATGAATGACGCGGTGTTCGTCGAAGGTCTCACCAAATGGTTCGGGCGGTCTCGTGCGCTGGAGGGTCTGGACCTGCGAGTCCGCACCGGCGAGGTTCACGGGTTCCTCGGGCCCAACGGTTCGGGCAAGTCCACGACCCTGCGGATCCTGCTCGGGCTGATGCGGGCCGATGCCGGAACGGTCCGGGTCCTTGGCGCCGAACCCGAAACAACGGCCCTGCACCGGAGACTCGCATACGTTCCCGGCGAGGTGAGCCTGTGGCCGACACTCACCGGAGGCGAGATCATCGATGTACTCGGCCGGCTGCGAGGTGGCCTCGACGAGCAGCGCCGACGCGAACTGGTCGAACGCTTCGACCTCGATCCCACCAAGAAAGCGCGCAGCTACTCGAAAGGCAATCGGCAGAAAGTCGCCTTGATCGCGGCCCTGGCTGCCGACGTCGAACTGTTGCTGCTCGACGAGCCGACGGCCGGCCTCGACCCGCTGATGGAGAACGAGTTCCGGATCTGCATGGGTGAATGGCGCGCGCAGGGTGTGACAGTGCTGCTGTCCAGCCACATCCTCAGCGAAGTCGAGGCGCTGGCCGATCGGGTGACGATCATCCGGGACGGACACGCCGTCGACACCGGCTCCCTCGACGACCTGAGACATCTCACCCGCACCGTTGTCACCGCCGATCTCGTCGACCTCGGCACCGACTACTCCGCGATTCCCGGCGTCCACGACGTGACGCTCGACGGCTCGCATCTGGTCTGCCGCGTCGACCGGGACGCGCTCACCGCGATCCTGGCAGCGCTCGCCCGCAGTGGGGTTACGGGCCTGAGCACCGGGCCACCGACGCTCGAACAACTGTTTCTGCTCCACTACCGAACTGCGCCCGCGAGTGGGGCGGCCGGGGACGACGCTTCGACGTCCGGTAAATCGATGACCGGGTGGACGGGCACCGTCGATCTGGTGCGGCTCGCGGTGCGCCGCGACCGGATCCTGCTGCCTGCATGGATCGCCGTCTTCGCCTTCACCGCCTTGTTCTCGGTCACGGCGACGGTCGATCTCTACCCCGACGTCAGTTCCCGAGTGATGGCGGCCGATGCGGTGAACGCGAGTGCCGCGCTGGTCGCTATGTACGGCCCGATCTACGATCCGACGTCGATCGGCGCGCTGTCCATCATGAAGATGACGGCGCTCGGCGCCGCGCTGATCGCGCTGTTCACCGCCTTCGTCGCGATCCGTCACACGCGTGGCGAGGAAGAGTCGGGCCGTCTGGAACTTGTCGGCGCCGCGCCGATCGGACGAAACGCGGCACTCGGCTCGGCGCTGTGCCTGACTGTCGGCGCGAGCCTGTTGCTCGGGTTGCTGACAGCTGCGGGCAGCCGGGCAGCCGGGCTGCCGGCCACCGGTTCCCTCGCCTTCGGGGCATCCTGGGCCGCGGTCGGTGTCGTATTCGCGGCGGTGGGAGCGCTTGCAGCA
The DNA here is from genome assembly GCF_049286785.1 of Rhodococcus sp. (in: high G+C Gram-positive bacteria). GTDB lineage: Bacteria > Actinomycetota > Actinomycetes > Mycobacteriales > Mycobacteriaceae > Rhodococcus_F. The sequence goes on from NZ_JBAQEO010000242.1 coordinate 14,024, forward strand.
CAGCTCACGACGGGGGCCCGCACCGCACGGGCGCTCGCCGTCGCGGCTATCGCGGTTGCCTATCTGATCAGGGCGCTGGGCGACGGCACCGGCGCGGGGTGGCTCACCTGGCTGTCCCCGCTGGGTATCGCTCACGAGATCCGCCCGTTCGCGGGGGACCGGTGGTGGGCCCTCCTTCCACTTGCTGCCGCCGCGGCGCTGATCGCTGCCGCCGCGTTCGCGCTGTCGCACCGTCGTGACCTCGGCGCCGGGCTGATTGCCGACCGGCCCGGAGACGGGCGATGGGACGCTTTCCGGCGACCGATCGACCTGGCGTGGCGAATGCAGCGCGGCATGTTCCTGGGCTGGGCATTTGGGTTCGCTGTCCTCGGCGGGCTGCTGGGCATGCTCGCCGGCAATGCCGCAGACTTCGCAAGTACCGATGCGATCCGGGAAATGTTCGCGCGCCTGGGCGGCCCAGGGGCGCTGTCCGACGCCTTCCTCGCCACCGAGATGGGATTCGCGGCACTGGCCGCGGC
>NZ_JBAQEO010000243.1:0-6249 GCF_049286785.1 Rhodococcus sp. (in: high G+C Gram-positive bacteria)
CTCATGTGCATGGCTTCGAATTCCACGACGATCTCCCTCTGCGCAATGCTGGAACGCACCCGGTTGCCTGGTTCGAAGTCTAGTTTCACGTATGAACACTTGAACAGGTGTTCATGGGTTTCGGCGCGAGCGGTCTCAGTGCCAGCGGTGATCGTCCACGACGGTCGGGGGCCCGAACTTGGGTTTCACCGCGCTGCCGCTGACGAGCAGGAGCCGCACCGCCCGGTATCGATGGGGACGGAGCGGAGCCAGATAGTCCACCATGCCGGGGTCGTCGAGTGGCCTGCCGAGAAGTGACCAGCCCACCATCGCCGCCAGGTGATAGTCGCCGACGGAGAGCGCGTCCGGATCGCCGAGCGCGCGTTGCGACACCTCGGCGGCCGTCCAGATACCGACCCCGGGGATCGACATCAGCCGTCGGTTCGCCTCCTCGGGTGGGAGGGTGCAGACCTTCTCCAACCGGTCCGCGAACTGTGCACAGCGCACGACGGTGCGGGCGCGGCCCGGGTCGACGTTGGCGCGATGGAACTCCCACGAGGGCACCCTGCGCCACACCTCGGCCGTGGGCGGAAGTCGCATCCCTTCCGGGGCGGGTCCGGGCGCCGGCCCACCGAACTTCCCCACGAGGCGTCGCCACGACGCGAATGCGGCGATGCGGTGGACACGCTGCTCCAGAATTGCAGGGACGAGTGCTTCCATGACCCGATCGGTGCGGCCCAGCCGCAGGTGCGGGAATCGGCGATGCGCCTCGGCGAGGATCGGATGCTCGGGGGCGAAGCCGGCGGAATCGTCGTGGTCGCCGACGAGCCGGTCCAGCCCCGCGGCGAACTCGGGGGCGCCGGCGCCCCAGGCCTCACAGTGCACGGTGTGACGATCGGATTGGGTGAGGCGGTAGGTGACGGGTCCGGAACCCTGCACGGACGTCCGCCAGAGGGAACCGTCGACGGTCCGCCGATGACAGGGGTCGCCCTTGCCACGTTGCAGAGGCTGGAGCGACATCGCGACATCCAGTGGACGCCGCGAGGTCACGGTGGTCTCGACCACCCCGAGTGACGCTGTCATCTCGTGCAGCGTATCGGCCGGGTGAAACGACACGGCCACCGCTGCCGGACAGATGTCGGGGGACGCACGTACAGTGCCTGCCATGATCATCGTGAGTACCGACGGATCCTGCCTTCGTAACCCCGGTGGGGCGATCGGGTGGGCATGGGTCAATCACGAAGGTCCCAGCCAGTCGGGCGGGGAGGCTTCCGGGACCAATCAGATCGCCGAACTCCGCGCGCTGTTCGAGGCGATCGTCGCGCACCCGGGCCCGGATCCACTCCTGATCGAGTCGGATTCCCAGTACGCGATCAAGTGTGCGTCGGAATGGCTCGCCGGGTGGAAGCGGAAGGGCTGGAAGACGGCGGGCGGCGCGGCCGTGAAGAATCTCGAGCTGGTGCAGGCCATCGATCAGGCCATCGGCGACCGCCCGGGGCCGGTGCGTTTCCGCTGGGTCCGCGGTCACGTCGGCAACCACTACAACGAGGTGGCCGACACACTCGCCGGTGAGGCCGCGCGCGCCATCGCGTCCGGAGACCTGGCGCCGACGCCCATGGCTGTTGCGCTGTCCGTGTCTGTGTCTTTGTCCGTATCCGTGTCCTCGTCCGTAACGCTGTCGACAGCCGCGGAATCCGAAGACGCATTCACCCTGTTCTGACCTCTTCAGGAGAAACAGTGACCGAGGATCTCCGAGTCCGGGAGTTCTGGCGTGCGCTGGGGCTGCCCGGCATCATCGACGTCCACACCCATTTCATGCCCGCGAACGTGATGGAGAAGGTGTGGGGCTACTTCGACGCCGTCGGTCCCCTCACCGGGCGCGCCTGGCCCATCAACTACCGGCTCGACGAGGACGTCCGGGTGGAGCAGTTGAGAGGTTTCGGGGTCCGTCGTTTCACCTCGATGATCTACCCCCACAAACCGGGCATGGCGGCATGGCTCAATCAATGGGCAGCCGAGTTCGCCGAGCGCACACCCGACTGTCTGCGGACCGCCACGTTCTACCCGGAGGAATCTGCGGGCGCCTACGTCGCCGAGGCGATCGAATCGGGGGCGCGGGTGTTCAAGTCGCACATCCAGGTGGGCGAGTACTCGCCCACTGATCCCCTCCTCGACGCGGTGTGGGGCGTCCTGCAGGACTCGGGCACTCCCGTCGTCATCCACTGCGGATCGGGCCCTGCGCCCGGCACATACACCGGCCCCGGACCGATAGCCGAGTTACTCGCGCGTTTCCCGGAGCTACACCTGATCGTCGCGCACATGGGTCTCCCGGAGTACACGGAGTTCCTGGTGCTGGCCGCGAAGTATCCCAACGTGTACCTGGACACGACGATGGCGTTCACGGACTTCGCCGAGGAGTCGACGCCGTTTCCGCGCGGCGAGATTCCACGGCTGGTCGACCTGCAAGGACGCATCCTGTTCGGTAGCGACTACCCCAACATTCCGTATCCCTACCTGGACGCACTGGAGGGACTGACGCGTTTCGACCAGGACGAGTCCTGGCTGCGCTGCGTCATTCACGACAACGCGGCAAGGTTGTTCTCGATCGACTGAAAGGGTTCACCATGAAGATCGCCACCGCTGATCACGTCACCCGTGCCGAGTTGCTCGACTTCGTCCGTCCCCGCCATCGCAGCGTGCTGATCACGCGGAAACGGTCCGGCGGTTTGCAGGTCTCCCCGGTCACCTCGGGTCTCGACGCCGACGGCAGGCTGGTGGTCGCCACCTATCCGCAGCGCGCGAAGGTCGCGAACATTCGTCACGATCCGCACGTGAGCGTGTGCGTGCTGTCCGACGAATTCAACGGTGCGTACGTGCAGATCGACGGCATCGCCGAGGTACTCGACATGCCCGAGGCACTCGAGTCGCTGGTCGAGTATTTCCGCAGCATCTCCGGTGAGCACCCCGACTGGGACGAGTACCGCGACGCCATGCGCAGCCAGAACAAGAGCCTGATCCGCATCACCATCGACGAATGGGGACCCATCGCGACCGGCGGATTCCCGCCGCAGGTCGCGGCCGGGTAGGCGGGGTCGGGCGCAGGCGGACGACCTGCAGGCGGTGCAGCGCGTCACGCGTTCCCGGTGAACGTGAGCCAGAGCAGCGAGACGTTGAGCACCACGATCAGACCGGCGGCTACCCATGCGGCGACGGTGGTCCCCACCGCGTTGCGGTGCACACCCATCAGTTCGCGGTTCGACGTCATCCGGACGAGCGGGATGACGGCAAAGGGGATGCAGAGGCTCAACACCACCTGGCTGAGGACGAGCGCGAGGGTGGGGTCGACGCCGATCCCGAGGACCACCAGGGCGGGGATCAGGGTGACGACGCGCCGCAGAAGCAGTGGGATTCGGATCGACAGCAGCCCGTACATGATCTCCGAACCGGCCGCGCAGCCGACGGACGTCGAAGCCAGTCCGGAAGCCAGCAGGCCGATCGCGAAGACGACGGCCACCGTCGGTCCCAGGGAGTTCTCGATCGCGGCATGTGCGCCGTCGATGGAATCCGTGCCTGGAATGCCGCGTAGGGCGGAGGCGGCGAGCAGGAGCATGCCGATGTTCACCGCACCGGCCACTATCAGCGCCCCGACGACGTCCCATTTCGTCACCCGCAGCAGCCGTGCCAGGCGGGGACCCTCGAGGGCGCATCCGTGCCGGTCGCGCGCGAGTGCGGAGTGCAGGTAGATCGCGTGCGGCATCACCGTGGCGCCGAGCATGCTCGCCGCCAGAAGTACCGTCTCGGTTCCTTCGAACCGCGGCACCAGGCCGCCGAGCGCGTCCGTTCCCGACACATCGGTGAAGGCGAGCCCGGTGAGGAATCCGACGGTGATGATCGACAGGAACCCCATCACGACGAACTCGAATGTCCGCTGCCCCCGGCGATTCTGGATCGAGAGGATGGCCGTGGAGATGACGCCGGTGATCAGTCCGCCGACGAACAACGGTATTCCGAAGAGGAGTTCGAGAGCGATGGCGCCGCCGATCACCTCGGCCAGGTCGGTGGCGACGGCCATGGACTCGGCCTGCAGCCAGAAGGCGCGGCGGTTGCCGGTTCTCAGTCGGGTGCCCAGCATCTCGGGCAGTGACCTGCCGGTGACCAGCCCGAGTTTGGCGGACAGGTACTGCACCAGCACCGCCGTCGCATTCGCGAGGACGAGAACCCAGACGAGGAGGTAGCCGTACTTGGCGCCGGCGGTGAGATTCGCGGCGACGTTTCCGGGGTCGACGTACGCGATGGCCGCGACGAATGCCGGCCCGAGCAGTGCCACACCGCGGAGGCGGCTTTTGCGGCGGGTTCGGCGGGGGAGTGTGGGGCTCGGTGCCTTGACGCTCACTGGCCTCCCGTCGAGATTGCGTGACTCTGCAAAGCCGGGCTCCACAGATTCGTATCTCCGGACTATAGATTTAGGGCACTCGAACTTTCAAGTGCACCAGCGGACGCTATATTCACTAGAACGTGTTCTAGTCGCCGCGGAAGAGGAGTTCCCATGGGTCACGTGCTCGACAGGATAGAGGCCATTGCCGACGAGATTCGAGATCAAGCCGTCCGGTCCGAGACCGACTGCAAACTCACGGACGCGGCCGCGACGTATCTGCGCGACTCCGGCGCCATTCGCATGTTGCAGCCCAGGCGCTATGGCGGCCTCGAAGTTCACCCCCGTGAGTTCGCGGAAACGGTGATGGGCATCGCGGCACTCGACGGGGCGAGTGGCTGGGTCACCGGTATCGTCGGCGTCCACCCGTGGGAGCTGGCGTTCGCCGATCCACAGGTGCAGGAGGAGATCTGGGGTGAGGACAACGACACGTGGATGGCCTCGCCGTACGCACCCATGGGCATCGCGACACCGGTCGACGGGGGATACCGGCTGACGGGGCGGTGGTCGTTCTCGTCGGGCACCGACCACTGCTTGTGGGCGTTTCTCGGCGCGATGATCGGTGACGCCGAGGGGAAGATGGCGATGCCGCCGTCGTCGCTGCACGTGATTCTTCCGCGCACCGACTACCGGATCGTCGAAGACAGCTGGGACGTGATCGGGCTGCGCGGCACCGGCAGCAAGGATCTGATCGTCGAGGACGCATTCATCCCGTCGTACCGCACCCTCGATGCGGCCAAGGTGATGGACGGACGTGCCCAGAAGGAAGCGGGACGACCCGAGCCTTTGTTCAATATGCCCTATTCCTGCATGTTCCCGCTCGGGATCACCTCTGCCGTCATCGGCATCACCGAGGGCGCTCTCGCCTGCCATATCGCCGTCCAGAAGGATCGGGTGGCGATCACCGGACAACCGATCCGGGAGGATCCCTATGTCCTCAGCGCAATCGGAGAGGCTGCCGCCGAGATCAGTGCGTCGCGGGTATCTCTGATCGAGACCGCAGAACGGTTCTTCGACAAGGTGGACACAGGCAAGGAGGTCACCTTCGAGGAACGCGCGATCGGCCGGCGCACGCAGATCGCGGCGGCGTGGAGGGCGGTGCGCGCCGCCGACGAGATCTTCGCCCGCGCAGGCGGCGGTGCACTGCACTACAAGACGCCGATGCAGCGGTTCTGGCGCGACGCTCACGCGGGGTTGGCCCACGCCATCCATGTGCCTGGGCCAACCAACCACGCGAGTGCGCTCGTTCAGCTCGGCGGCGAGCCGCGGGGCATGATGCGAGCGATGATCTGACCGGCCGGATCAGGCGCCGGCGGCAGCCAATCCGGTCTCGAGGTCGGCGAGAATGTCGTCGATTCCCTCGATGCCGACGGCCAGCCGAACCAGACCCGGTGTGACACCGGCACCCAGCTGCTCCTCGGGAGTGAGCTGCGAATGCGTGGTGGACGCGGGATGGATCACGAGCGACCGCACGTCACCGATGTTCGCGACGTGGCTGTGCAGGGTGAGCGCGTTGACGAACCGCTTGCCCGCGTCCACGCCACCGGCCAGTTCGAACGTCACGATCGCACCGGAACCCTTGGGGGTGAGCTGCTTCCCCCGCTCGTACCACGGCGACGAGGAAAGGCCCGCGTAGGACACGGAGGTGACCTCGGGACGTGCCTCGAGGAATTCGGCCACCTTCTGCGCGTTGGCGACATGCCGTTCCACTCGCAGGCTGAGGGTTTCGATGCCCTGCGCGATGAGGAACGCATTGAACGGTGCGACGGCCGAGCCGAGGTCGCGCAGCAGCTGGACGCGGGCCTTGAGGGCGTATGCCGGTGCGCCGAGATCGGCGA
>NZ_JBAQEO010000244.1:0-41994 GCF_049286785.1 Rhodococcus sp. (in: high G+C Gram-positive bacteria)
GGCTATACAGTGCAACTCATGTCTGTCGTGTATAACATCTTCGTCGTCATCCACATGCTCGGTCTGGCTGCCCTGGTGGGTGGTTACTTCGCGGTGCTGAAGGCGCCGAGCGTGACCGAATTGATCGTGTGGGGTGCTCGTATCCAGCTCCTCTCGGGCTTGATCATCGTCGGGATCGGTGAGGGCGCGCTCGACAAGGGCGACGACTACAACCACATCAAGATCGGTGTGAAGCTTCTGGTGTCCCTGGTCGTCGTCGCCTTGGCCGAGATCACGCGCGCCAAGCAGAAGAAGGGTGCAGGCAATCCCAACCTGGTGCACGCGATCGGTGGCCTGGCAATCCTCAACGTGCTGATCGCATCGCTCTGGAATTGAGTTTCCTCAGGCCGCGACCGTCACTTCTTCGGCGGGGCGAGGAATTTCATGGCAAGCCGCTGGGCCGACTCGGGTACCCGGTCCTTGGCGGACATCGCGAGCTGGCCTGCTCTCGTCCGGATCGGGGTGCCGCGGCCGAATCTCCGGTTGAAGATGGTGCCCTCGGCCGGCTGATCGAAGTGGAGCGGCGGGGCGCCGTCCGCGGCTCCGAGCGCCCGGCCGATCACCATCCGCTGAATTTCGCTGGTGCCTTCGAAGATGGTGTACAGCTTGGCGTCCCGATACCACTTCTCGATCGGGTGGTCGCTGATGTAACCCCATCCGCCCATCGTCTGCAGGGCTCGCTCGGTCGTCTTCACCGCGACTTCCGACGCGGCGAGCTTGGCCATGGATCCCTCGCCGTGCCGGAACGGGACACCGACGGCGGCCATCCAGGATGCCCGCCAGGTCAGTAGCCGGGCGGCGTCGATCTCCGTGGCGAGCTGGGCGAGCGGGAACGAGATGCCCTGGTTGTCGATGATGGGGCCACCGAAGGCCTCGCGGCGGTTGGCGTACTCGGTGGCGTATTCGAGGGCGGCACGGGCGATGCCGAGTGCCTGCGCGGCCACCATGGGACGCGTCTGCTCGAAGGTACCGAGCGTGGCGGACTTCCGTCGCGGCGCGCCCGCGGCCACCTCCTCCTGTACCTCACGAGCTTTCTGCATGCGGTTCTGCAGTTTGTGTTCTCCGCCGAGGAGGTGATCGGCAGGCACCCGTACCTGGTGGAATTTCAGTTCCGCAGTATGTGACGCCCGGCAGCCGAGCTTGTCGAGCTTACGGACCAGTTCGATTCCCGGTGACCTGCCGGGTACCACGAACAGGGCCTGCCCGCGATGGCCGAGGTCCGGGTCGACCGTGGCGTTGACGACGTGGACATCCGCGATGCCACCGTTCCCGATCCACATCTTGTGACCCTCGATCACCCAGTCGTTCCCGTCCCGCTTTGCGGTGGTGCGAAGATTGCGGACGTCGCTTCCGCCTTCGGGTTCGGAGATGCACAGTGCCGCCAGCTTGAGATTCCCCGGTTCACCGAAGCACTCCGGCGCCCACCGGAGCATCTGCTCGGGCGTCGCGGCCTGCCCGATCGAGGACAACGCGAGCGCCGGCATGACGATGGCCAGCCCTATCCCCGCACATCCCCAGAACAATTCCTCCATGAACAGGGGCAGGGAGAGACCCGTCGGATCACCGATCAGGTCGCGATAGAACAGCGGACTGTAGAAGCCCTCTTCCGCGGCCTTCTCGAGCACCTCCCAGGGAAACTCCTGTTCGTGGTCGTACTTTGCCGCGACCGGCCGGACGACGTCCTGTGCGAACGCGTGCGTCCGCTCGACGAGGTCCTTCTGTGCATGCGTGAGGTTGAGACTGAAGGTCATGGGCGCCCCTCGCTTACCGCGTGTGCCATCGACCCTCAACGTAACACCGGAATTCGGCCCCGCGAAGGGGTATCGGCGGCCACACTGGGTTGGTGACCACCGACGGAGGCGCCGCGGCCGTGAACGGCATCACGGTGGCCGTCACGGGTCCCACGGGGGAGATCGGCCTCGCCGCGGTGGCCGCCCTGGAGAAGGACCCCGCGGTGGAGCGGATTCTGGGCATGGCGCGGCGACCGTTCGATCCCAGCGACCGAGGATGGCTCAAGACGGAGTACCGGCAGGGCGACATCCTCGATCGCAATGCCGTCGAAGCCTTCGTCGGAGAAGCCGATGTGGTAGTCCACCTTGCGTTTCTGATCATGGGGTCGCGAGAGGAAAGCGGTCGGATCAACCTTGTCGGCACCCGGAACGTGTTCGAGGCAACTGTTGCGGCAGAGCGACCAGGTCGCCTGGTGTACACCTCGTCGGTCGCTGCGTACGGATACCACGCGGACAACCCGAGCCCCCTCACCGAAGACGTGCCCACCCGTGGATCGCCGGAACACTACTACTCCGAACAGAAGGCCGAACTCGAACGAGTTCTGAAGGAGGTCACCGCGGAGTCGTCGCTCGAGGTGTTCGTGCTCCGGCCCTGCATCGTGGCCGGGCCTCATGCGACGGCTCTCGCCGACGCCATGCCCTGGCGCCAGATCGCCGCTCGGCTTCCCGGCGCGGTCTCCACCGTTCTCGGCAGTGTGCCGGGATTGCGGCCGCCGTTTCCGGACCCTGGTGTTCCGTTACAGCTGGTTCACCACGACGATGTGGCGTCGGCGATCGCTCTGGCCGTAACCACGGACGCGCCGCCGGGGGCGTACAACATCGCCGGCGACGGCGTCGTCTCGCTGGCGGATGCAGCCTCGGCGCTCGGCGCGTACCCCGTCCGTATTCCCCTCGTCGTTGCCCGGGCCGCGTCGGCCGTGCTCGGGTGGTTGCCGAAAGTCCCCGCGGCGGCAGAGTGGCTACACACGGGCCGGGCTTCGGTGGTGATGGACACGTCGAAGGCGAAGCGGGAACTCGGCTGGCAGCCTGAGTACACCAGTGCGCAGACGCTGGCGGAGTTGACGAAAGTTCTGTGAATGTTGTGTGACCCCTGCGGATCAGCGACGAGTAGCCGCCTCGGCCAGCGTGCGCCGAACGAATTCACCGGCGTAGGTGGCTGCCGCGGCAGCCTCGGGGATGATCGGGTGGAACGCGTGGAAAACGTGTACCTGACCGGGCCACGCCTGAAGCTCACACGGAACCCCCACTTCGGCGAGGGCTTTCGCAAGGTGTTCGGCGTCCCCGCAAATCGCCTCGGTGTCGCCGCCCTGAATCAGAAACGGCGGCCAGTCCCGCTCGGGTTCGGCGTCGAGGAGTGCGAGCCGCGGATCGGCGAGATCCGCTCCCGGCGCATAGCTCTCGCGCGCACGCTCGGCGAACCGGACCGACAGGAAGGGGTCTCGTCGAATCGCCTCACGCGCGCCCGCGGTCTCGAGTCCGAGGTCGAGCCACGGGGACAGTAGCAGCACCCCTGCCGGTAGGTCGGCACCCCGACGCCGCAGTTCGGGCAGCAGTCCGGTGGCCAGATGACCGCCCGCAGAATCTCCGCCGACCATGACGTCCTTGGCCTCGTACCCCTGCTCGAGGAGCCACAGGTAGCTCTCGGTCGTGTCCTCGGCCGCGGCTGGGAACGGATGCTCGGGGGCCAGCCGATAGTCGGGCAGGAAGACCGGCACACCGGCGGCCGCCGACAGGCGGGACGCCAGCGCGCGATGCGAGCGCGACGACCCGAACACGAAACCGCCGCCGTGCAGGTAGTGAATCGCGTGCCTGGAATCCGCCGCGTTCTCCGCTCGAACCCACAGACCCGGGACCGGTGCGTCCCGCACCCGTTCGAACGTGGTGCCACGTGAGCAGAACAGGCCGCCTAGATCGATGCCGCGACGGATGACGGTGAGAGGGAACCCACGGGTGCGCACATTGTCGGCGACAATTCTCCCGGCGACCGAAAGGCCCAACCGCAGCGCAGTGCTGCGACGGCTGGCGACCTGATTCGCGGAGAACATCAGATCGCCACTCTCTTGTCGGTCGACGCCAGTCGCTTACGGGCGTCGCGTAGGACGAGCCGCTTGGGCAGGTGGCGGAGGGAGCGGGGCAGAATCCGGTAGATCGGTGCACCGATCCCGATCAGAATGTCGAAAGCCTTCTGGCTCCGGTCATTCCATTCGAACCCATAGGTGCGGCGAACCTCGGGCGGTAGCAGACCGACTGTGATCAGACGATTCAGTGGCATCCCCGCCCGGACGAACCACGGGGCACTGCCGCCGGACAGCAGTTGATGTGCAAACACGCGGACCTTCTCGTCGATGACCAGATTGTCGAGCGTGTTCCGCCAGTACTCGTCGAATGCGGCAAGGTCCGCGGGCCACAGCTCCGGCGGAACCTGCAGGGAGGTGCCGTACACGGCGAACTGCTGGTAGAGGTCCTCAGCGGCGTCCTCGTCGAGCGGACCGAGAAAGCGCTCATAGATGTCGCGTCCGCCCTGCCACATGACGGCCGCGATCCACAGCTGCAGCCGGGGATCGAACGCGTTGTAGGACTCCGAACGCACTGGGCCGTGCGCACGGTTCACGAACGAAATGATGCGACGTCGTTCCTCGTCCTCACCGAACGCGATCAGGAAGATGTACGCACTGGTGTTACGGAACCGGGTGATCGGATCCGCGAGGGCTTTGCTGTGATCGACCACGCCGTGCCCCACCGGGGACACCGCCACCTCCATGAGAAATCGTCGAGGCGAACTGAGGAGAAAGACCGCCTCGCCTATCACGTCTTGGAGATCGGGGGTTCGCGCACCGGTGGAAGTCACCGTCGAACTGTAAATCACAGGTCACAAGAAACGCCAGAGCGTTCACAAAATCCCTGCTGGGGAGGTCTGATCTGAGACGGGCATTGGCGAATCGGTACTAACTTATGAATCGGGTGGTGGATACGGAAGGGCCCCGGAGAGGCGTGCTCGCCGGGGCCCTTCGGTATGTCCGGTCAGCTCACAGACCGGGACGCTTGCCCACGGTCAAGGTGACCTCGCCGGTGTGCGCGAAGAAGTCGTTGCCCTTGTCGTCGACCACGATGAACGCGGGGAAGTCCTCGACCTCGATCCTCCACACGGCTTCCATGCCGAGTTCTTCGTACTCGATGACGTCGACCTTCTTGATGCAGTCGAGCGCCAGGCGCGCTGCAGGACCGCCGATGGAGCCCAGGTAGAAACCGCCATGGCTGTTGCAGGCGTCGGTGACCTGCTTGGAGCGGTTGCCCTTCGCGAGCATGACCATCGAACCGCCCGCGGCCTGGAACTGCTCCACGTAGGAGTCCATCCGGCCCGCGGTGGTGGGTCCGAAGGAACCGGACGCCATCCCGTCCGGGGTCTTCGCCGGACCGGCGTAGTACACCGGATGATCCTTCAGGTACCGCGGCATGTCCTCACCGGCGTCGAGCCGCTCCTTGATCTTGGCGTGCGCGATGTCGCGGGCGACGACGAGCGGGCCCGTGAGCGAGAGCCGGGTCTTGACCGGGTGCTTCGACAGCTCCGCGAGGATCTCGGGCATCGGCCGGGTGAGGTCGATCTTGACGGCGGCACCCTTGCCGGTCCCGGACACCCCGGACGTCTCGGCGTCGAGTCGAGCGTCGGTGATCTCGGGAAGGAACCGGCCAGGATTGAACTCGAGCTGCTCGAGGAAGACGCCCTCGGGGGTGATCTTCGCCTTGGCCTGGCGGTCCGCCGAGCACGAGACGGCGATCGCGACGGGCAGAGACGCACCGTGGCGGGGGAGACGGATGACCCGGACGTCGTGGCAGAAATACTTGCCGCCGAATTGCGCGCCGATGCCGATCTTCTGGGTGAGTTCGAAGACTCGCTTCTCGAGCTCGTGGTCACGGAAGCCGCGGCCGGTGACGGCGCCCTCGGTGGGCAGCTCGTCGAGGTAGTGCGCCGATGCGTACTTCGCCGTCTTGAGCGCGAACTCGGCCGACGTGCCGCCGACGACGATCGCGAGGTGATACGGCGGGCAGGCGGCGGTGCCCAGCGAGCGGATCTCGGCCTCGAGGAACTGCATCATCGAGTCCGGGTTCAGGATGGCCTTGGTCTCCTGGTACAGGTACGACTTGTTCGCCGACCCGCCACCCTTGGCCATGAACAGGAACTTGTAGGAGTTCTCGTGGCCCTTCGCGGTGTCCGCGTACAGCTCGATCTGCGCCGGCAGGTTGTTGCCCGTGTTCTTCTCGTCCCACATGGTGAGGGGAGCGTTCTGCGAGTAGCGCAGGTTCAACCTGGTGTACGCGTCGAACACGCCGCGGGCGATCGACTCCTCGTCGTCGCCGGGGGTGAGCACCTGTTGGCCGCGCTTGCCCATGACGATCGCGGTGCCGGTGTCCTGACACATCGGCAGGACACCCGCCGCGGCGATGTTCGCGTTCTTCAGCAGATCCAGGGCAACGAATTTGTCGTTGCCCGAGGCCTCCGGATCATCGAGGATGCTAGCGAGTTGCGTCAGGTGATCGCTGCGGAGGTAGTGCGAGATGTCGTGGAGCGCGGTTTCGGTCAACAGCCGAAGCGCCTCGGGCTCGACGGACAGGAAGGTGCGGCCGCCGGGTCCTTCGACAGTCGACACCCCCTCGGTGGTCAGCAACCGATATCGGGTGCGGTCCGCACCGATCGGCAGCAAGTCCTCGTAGAGGAAGTCGGCCATCATATCTCCTGAACAGAGGGGCAGGTGAAGTTCGCGTATCAGGCTATCGCTGCGCGCGCAATGCTTTGACGAGGGGGCATCGATCGGTATCTCGTCAGCCGGTCCGATCGTCCCTTCCGGGACTAGCATGGACAGATGGAGCGCTTGAGTGGTCTGGACGCAAGCTTCCTGTATCTGGAGACTTCGTCGGCACTGCTCAACGTGTGCGGCCTCATCCTGCTCGAGCGATCCGAGCACGATTTCGACAGTGTGCACTCCGCGCTGGAGCGGTGCGTCGCGGCCGTGCCGGACTTCCGTAAGAAGCTGCAGGACAGCATCCTGAACCTCGACCATCCGGCCTGGATCGAGGACCCCGAATTCGACGTCGAACGCCACATCCATCGGGTCGTGGTGCCCGCGCCCGGTGGTCCTCGAGAGCTGGCTGATCTCTGCGGGCTGATCGCGGGCGGACGGCTCGACCGATCACACCCGTTGTGGGAGATGTGGCTGATCGAGGGCCTGGCGGACGGCAGCAACGCCCTCATGGCCAAGATGCATCACGCCACGGTGGACGGGGTCACGGGCGCGAACATGATGACGCAGATGTTCAGTCTTTCGCCGGACGCACCCCCGCCGGGGACCTCGAGCGGCGTCGGCCCGGGAAATCGCCTGGCGCTGGTCGCAGGAAGCTGGCTCTCTGTTCTCGGCAGACCGGTGAAGCTGGCGAGGGTGATTCCGGAGACGGCAGGGATGCTGGCCGGATGGTTGGGGCGCGCTGTGCGAGGGGAGGCGATGCCGCCGCCCTTCGTCGCACCCCGGACGGGGTTCAATCGCAACATCACCGGTCACCGCAACATCGCCTTCGCGCAACTCGACCTCGCCGCGGTGATCGAGGTCAAGACGGCTTTCGGGCTCAAGATCAACGACGTGGTGCTCGCGATCTGCGCCGGAGCGCTGCGCCGGTACCTCGAGAATCGCCACGAACTGCCCGAGTCGCCGCTGATCTGCGTCGTTCCGATGTCCGTGCACGAGCGGAGCGACCGCCCGGGTACCAACCAGGTGTCGGCCATGTCCGCGTCGCTGGCTACCGACATCACCGATCCGGTCGAACGGTTGCATGTGATCGCGAAGAACTATGAGCGCGGCAAGGCTCACGGAAAGGCCATCAGCCCCACAATCCTGCACGACTGGGCGCAACTCGGCTCGCAATCGCTGCTCGGCGTCGGGGCGCGCGCGTACTCCGGACTCCACCTCGCCGAACACCATCCGGTGGTGCACAACCTGGTGATCTCCAACGTCGCCGGCCCGCCGGCGCCGCTCTACTTCCTCGGAGCCAGGATCATCGGCATGTTTCCCTTCGGGCCGATCATGCACGGCGCCGGGCTGAACATCACCGTCATCTCCGGTGACGGGCGGCTCGATATCGGTCTGATCGGCTGCCCCGAGTTGATACCCGAGCTGTGGTCGCTCGCCGAGGCGATGTCTCCGTCGCTGGACGAGTTACTCGGCGCCGCACGCACGATACATCCGGAGCCACCGTCCGAGGCGCGGGTGTGATGGGTGACAAGTTCATGGTCGGACGGGGTGGCCGATCCGTACACTCGGGCAGGTGCACGAGGTTTGGATGCATGGTCACAAGCTAGGTCGCCGCCGCCCTTTCGGAATCGTGCCGGCGGGATGGGTGTTGTTGCTCGTATGAGTATCGAAGTCGAGTGCGCCGCAGTTGCCGGCGAATCCCCCCACGTGCCTCATCGGTGGCGCATGGTGAATGCGTACGTGGACGTGGCCATCGTCGTGGTGGTGCTCGTGGGTACCAATCTGATCGCACACTTCACCACCGTGTGGGCGAGTATCGCGACGGTACCGCTCGCTGCGGTTGCCCTGCTGGCGCTGATGCGCCGCCGCGGACTCGGATGGGCGGAACTGGGGCTCTCTCCTCGGCACTGGCGAAGCGGCACGATCTACGCGGTGGCCGCCGCGGGACTTGTGATCGCGGTCGTCGCGGTCGGTGCGGCGCTACCGTTCACCCGCACGTTCTTCATGGCGGACCGATACGCCACCATCTCCGGGGCCCTCATCGCCTCGATGATCGTCATCCCATTGCAGACCGTCATTCCGGAGGAACTGGCGTTCCGCGGCGTACTGCACGGCACCCTCGAGCGTGTGTACGGCGTCCGCGGGGTCTTTGCGGCCGGATCGCTTCTGTTCGGGCTGTGGCACATCGCCTCTTCGCTCGGTCTCACCGCGGGCAACAAGGGACTGTCCGGGTTTCTCGGTGGGGGACCCGCCGGTCAGGTGCTCGGGGTGCTCGCTGCGGTCGTGGCCACTGCGGCCGCCGGTTTCGTGTTCACCTGGCTGCGGCGCCGCAGCGGGAGTCTGCTCGCACCGATCGCGCTGCACTGGTCGCTGAACGGGGCGGGAGCGCTCGCGGCAGCCGTCGTATGGCACGTCACGGTGGCGTGATTCAGACGTCCAGCACCTGCGGGGAAGACATCCATTCGAGAAGCCTTTCGTGAACCGCGTCGTGGTTGAGCAATGTGAAGTGGTGCGCCGGCGCAAGATGCATGCCATGCTCCTCCCGGAAACCGATCATCCTGGTCCTGTTCCGCCCGGACGCGCTCGGAACGAGCACCATGCCGTCACCGATGAACCGGCCCAAGGGATGCGTCGGACTGCGGCTGAGGGTCGCCGACACGAAGCAGTACGTCACCCAGTCGAGAAGGGGGACCTCGCTGCACGCTGCGGCGCGCAGGGCGTCCGGATCCCGGTCTCGCCAGTCTTCGTCGACCAGTGACCCCTGGTTGAGATCTCGAATGCCCGCACT
Source organism: Rhodococcus sp. (in: high G+C Gram-positive bacteria) (assembly GCF_049286785.1). Lineage (GTDB taxonomy): Bacteria > Actinomycetota > Actinomycetes > Mycobacteriales > Mycobacteriaceae > Rhodococcus_F. Next base: position 9,357 of record NZ_JBAQEO010000244.1, read on the forward strand.
GCGCCTGCGTAGCAGTCGCGCGAACGGCCGGGTCTCGGGCAGCCGCGACAATGCGGCACTCGCGTAGTGGACGGCCTGTTCCAGAGGGGCACCCAGATGCGGGGAGCCGAGGCTCACGACGTGGCGTACCCGGTGGACCCACGGGAGACCGTCCACCGAGGCGGTGTGGCAGGCACTGCGCGCGACGAGGCCACCCATGGAGTGGCCGATCAGGGCGATCGACTCGACTTCCACCGGCCAGTTCGCGACGACGGCGTCGACGAGTTCGGCGAGTGAGCGGCCGTTGTCGGAGATGTGACGGCCCGAGTTGTATCGGATCTGCAGTGAGGTGAGGTCGAGGTCGGTCTCGAGACGCGTGCCGTATGTGGGGCGACCCCCCAGGTTCCAGGCGCGCTCGGTCTCGACGAGGCCGTGGAGGAAGAACACGAGGCCTCCCCGAGCCTCGGGGAAGGCGGCGGCGAGGCTCCCGGCATCCGCCGGGACAGGAGCGCCGCCGACGCGAATCGACATCGGCTCCGCGAGCGGGGAGCCTTCGGCCTCGAGTTTGTCGCCGATCAGCCCCTGGATCACGGCGATCGTCTGTGCGCCGCGAGGGGTCCGGGAGGGTGGCGGGTCACCCGCGGGAAGGTCGAGGACGCGCCCGGCAAGTGAACCCACGACCCGGGCGGTGCCGGCGACGCCGGAATATACCGTTGCCGCGATCCCGTCGTGCAGCGCCTTCGTCGGGATGGCGGCAGGCCCGACTCCGAGTTGGATGCCTGTGAAGACTCTTTCGGAAATCGCGCGGTGAATGTGGGCGACCCCCTCCGCGGCACCTCCGACTTCGTCGAAGGCCAGTCGGGTGAGGGCTCGCACTTCGGATCGCCGCTGCACGCCTGGAGTATTCACGGAGCGTGAGTGTACGCGCGGTACCAGTATGTGTACAGAAATATATGGTCGAATCGGCGCCATTCTGCGCATATTGCGAGAGTTATTTTGACGGGCGCGGATAAGTTGATCTTGAAATTCAGTAACCGGTCGCTCGTCCAGTCACCCGATAATGTGAATCGAGAGGAAAGGCCGCAACACCGCGACGGAGGTCACACGTCGGTGGGCGAACTCCGCCGCAGGTGGAAGGCTCTGACCTGCTAACGGGTCAGCCGAGTGCGGCGGCTGCTTCTGTTGCGCCACCCAGGCTGTCAGCCGAACCCGTGAAGAAATCCAGGAACGAGAAGAGGTCGGAGAACGCGGTCATAGCTTCGGACAGGAATGCGAAATCCATATTGTGTACTCCCTGCTCGGTAGTCGGAGATGTTGGCGCTGAGCGGGCGCCTCGACCTTTTTACCGTTATCTAACCGAGATCGCAATTCGGGGCAGCGTGGCACAAAGGAAAAATGAGGCCCTTCGATTTCGAGCGGGCAATCCGAAATTCGAGGTCACTGCGCCTCTTCGACGTGCGGTTACCTTGTACGAAAACCGCGCATCGGTGCGCGACCTTCGGGCACGTCGGTCACCGCCACCGTGGCCCAACGCGTTCACGCCGTTCCTGGTGCACATTGCGGTTCTGTTCGAGAGCCGTCTCTGTCCGCACCGCGTCTTTGCAGGGTTGAGTGAGCTCAGGTATTCCTTCGAGACCAGCCATCGGTTGTGCGGGTCTGTCCCCTTCGGGTGGTCTCGACCGCGGCGATCATCGAGCTCAGAAAGGAATCGATCGTGTCGACCTGCTCCGGGGAGAAGTCTTGCGTAGCAACGACCGCGTGAGAGATCAATGGTCCGAAGAACGACCACCCGAGCTCCTTTGCCGTATCGGATACTTCCACGATGACACGTCGGCGATCCCGCGCATCTCTTCTGCGAGCGACGAGCTCGTTCCGCTCCATGCGATCGACCAGGGCCGTCACGGACGCCGAATTCAGGCCCAGCTGCTGACCGAGCCATCCCGGTGTCGCCCGGTGTCCTGCGCGTTCGGAGTCGAGCAGGCTGATCAGCGCTCGCACGTCGGTGGCATGAAGTCCATGCAGATGTGCAAATTCGGCCCCGAGCAGGTCCAACTGGACGACGAGCGCACGTAGGCGATGCACCAACTCGTGGCCGTGTGGATCGACGTCCTTCGGTTTCGGCATCTGGCCCTCCTTCGGCTCGACAAGGATACCTCGATTAGCTACTGTCTCGATAGTCGAGAGAATATTCGTGGAGGTAACCATGCCCCGACCGTCGATCGATCAGTTCATAGCCTCTGACGCTGGTGCGGCGTTCTATCGCGCGTACGATTCGGTCCTGGCCAAGTGGCCCAACGGAACAACCGCGCGTGAGCTCGACTCCCTTTATGGCACAACACATATCAACGAATGTGGTCCAGACGACGGGCCTGCCGTGCTGTTGCTCCCCGGCGCCGGTGCCACCTCGACGGTGTGGTTCAACACTGCGGCGGCCCTCGGTACGGGTAACAGGCTCTATGCCATCGACCTGATGGGCGACGCCGGGCGCAGCGTCGGTCACGGTCGACCGATCGCATCTGTCGACGACCTCCTCGGCTGGCTTCGAGGAGTCGTGGACGCGCTGGAGTTGGATTCGTTCAGTATCGTCGCTCATTCCTACGGGGCGATGATCGCCCTCGCCTACGCTCTGCGTGCCGAGAGTCGTGTGAAACGGCTGTTCCTGCTCGATCCGAACTCGTGTTTTGCGGGAATGCGTGCGGCTTACCTCGCTCGAGCCGTCCCAATTCTATTACGCCCCAACGAAAGGCGTGAGCGGTCGTTCATTCGGTGGGAAACCGATGGTCTCGCTCTCGACGAGGACTGGTTGTCTCTGCTGGCACAAGGCGCAGCTCATTTCCCGAAATCGAAGACGATCGTCCCCGAACGTCCATCCAAGAGCGCACTGGCAGGATTGGCGGCGGACACTACCGTGATTCTCGCCGGACGCAGCAAGGTTCACGACAGCAGAAAAGTGGAAGCAGCTGTTCGCTCGACCCTTCCCACCGCCCGAACCGTGATTCTCGACTCGGCGACGCACCATGCCTTGCCGATGACCCCGACCATCGAGTTGAATGCGGTACTTGTCGACGGGTTGACGCGAATGTCGGACTGAGGGCGAACCACGCATCGGCCCGACCGGTCTGCGGTTCACGCGCCTCGACAGGATCTTTCGCCGTGCGGGTTTGCGAATGCCGCCTGTGTCGCGGCATCGCGGGGCTATCCTCACCATTGGCAGGGCTTCCGGACAAGACAGACGTAAAGGGGATCCATGATTCGCAAGACGATCGTCAGCGGCGTCGCGATCGCGGCCATTGCGCTCGCCGGAGCGGCCGCATGTACCGACGACAGTTCGGACGAGGGTTCCGGCGCGACCACAACGACCTCGGCGTCCCACGGCGGGAGTGGTGTGATGAGCAGTATGAAGGCCACGGCGTCGTCTGCCCTGAACACTGCGCGTGAGGGCACCCAGAACGCCATCAACTCGGCGATCTCGGCGGTGCCGATCGGCTTCGAATCCGGCACCGCCGAACTCAACGCGATATCCGATGTCACCATCAAAGCCGTCGCAGCGGCGTTGAAAGCCGGTGACAGCTCCGTGGTGATCAAGGCCTACGCCAGCGACTCCGACGAGTCCGCGGCCGACCGGCTTGCCGAGCAGCGCGCGACTGCCGTCGCCAACGCCCTCGCGGACCAGGGTGTGGACAGGGGACGTCTCACGGTCGAGGGTGAGGCGAACCCGCCGGAGGGCGTCAACGTAGACCAGGCGGACATCACGGTCGAGGACAACTGACCGCTTCCAGCTGCCCGCGCAGGAGTCAGTGCAGAACCGTGCGGTGCTCGTCGATGTAAGGGATGAACTCGTCCGTTCTGCCGTCCCGCAACTTGAGTACCCACTCAGGGTCCGACAGGAGAGCGCGCCCCACCGCGACCATGTCGAACTCGCCGTTCTCGTACTGCTCGAGAAGTCGGTCGATACCGACGACGTTCGAGGTGCTGTCCGCGGAGAACGCTGTGGTGAACACCCTGTCGAGTCCCACCGAGCCCACCGTGATCGTCGGAAGGCCGGTCAGCCTCCGGGTCCATCCGGCCAAGCCGAGTTCACCGTCGATTCCGGCGAGCTCCGGGAACGCAGGTTCCCAGTGCCTGCGCGTGGACGGGTGCAGTACATCGACACCGGCCTCGACCAGCGGATCCAGGATCAGCGACAGTTCCGCAGGGGACTGCGCGAGGCGGGCGTCGTAATGGTTCGACTTCCACTGCGAGAAGCGATACACGAGCGCGAAATCGTCGCCGACCGCCTCGCGTATCGCGGCGACCACCTCGACCGGGAAGCGCGTACGGGCCTCCGCCGACCCGCCGTAGCCGTCCGATCGCAGGTTGGTTCGTTCCCAGAGGAACTGGTCGAGCAGGTAACCGTGCGCACCATGCAATTCGACGCCGTCGAATCCGACGTCCTTGGCGTTGACGGCAGCGGCCACCCACGCATCACGCAACGTGTCGAGATCGGCGGACGTGAGTTCCCGGCCGACCGGTGTGCCGTCCAGTGCCCGACCGGACGGACTGGCAGTGATCACCTCGGGGTTCAACCGTGGCGCCGATCCACGCTCCACTCCCAGGTGCCAGAGCTGCGGAATGATCTGTCCGCCCTCGTCGTGCACGGCGTCCACCACCGACTTCCAGCCCTCGAGGCTCTCGTCCCCATAGATGCGGGGTACACGCGTCTGCGGTCCCGCTGCGGGGTCCGGGATGTAGGTGCCCTCGGTGATGATCAATCCGACGCCACCCGCGGCGCGACGTCGGTAGTACGCCACCACGTCATCCCCGGGAATGCCATCGGGTGAGAAGGCTCTGGTCATCGGGGCCATCGCGAAGCGATTCCGGGCACGGATCGATTTGACGGCGAACGGCTCGAACAGGCCGTCTACGGGAAGCGGTGTCGAAGTCATGTCTGCGTGCAACGCATCGGGCGAAGGCGGTATTCCTTCGGTGACCGGCTGCGGAGTTGTAGTCTGAAGTAAGGGTCGACACTCGCTGCCGGCGCGCGGGATCTCGGTTCGGTCCCCGTCCGGTTGGACGGAGGGTGCACTGATGGGCACGAACGACGGAATGGCTGCCGATGTGGTGCTGTTCGGTGACGTGGTCACCATGAACGACGCTGCTCCCCGTGCGCAGGCGGTCGCTGTGAGGGATGGAAGGATCGCCGCCGTCGGTGACGACGCCGCAGTGTTCCCGCTGATAGGTCCGGGAACCATGGCCTTCGACCTTCACCGGGCCTGTATCCTGCCGGGTTTCGTCGAGGCCCACGGGCATCCGCTGAATTCCGCAATACTCCTGGGCCCGTCGGTCGTGGACATCCGGCCCGTGACGGTCGCCGACGCCGGCCAAGTCGTCGCCATCGTGCACCGCGCCCTCGAGGAACGCCCCGGCGGGGCCGTGCTGAGCGGCTGGGATCCACTGCTGCAGAAGGGTTTGCCGACTCCGACCCGTGAATGGCTGAACTCGGTCGCCCCCGATACCGCGCTGGTGATCCTGCACAACACCGGCCACGCCGCCTATTTCAACGATGTTGCCGCACGTGAGGCGGGGCTGACGAAGGATACGCCGGATCCCGAGGGCGGCAGCTTCGGCCGCGGCGAGTCGGGTGAACTCGACGGCTCGGCGTTCGAGGCACCCGCCGTGATGGCGGTGGCGTTGAAGTGGCTCGCGGACGACGCCGCCCGGCTGCCGGAACTTCTTGCAGCGGAGTGCGCGCGCATGAATGCGGCCGGCATCACCACCACCAGTGAAATGTCTTTCGATCCGCGCTTCCGCCGTACGCTCAGGGATTTCGCCCGATCCGGTGCGCTCACCACCAGGCTCCGCCTCTACGAGATGTCGAATCCCGCTCGTGCGAGCGATGTCTCGCCCGGAGTCGGCGACGACCTCGTCCGGCAGGTGGGCATCAAGATTTGGGCCGACGGGTCACCGTGGCTCGGAAACGTCGCACTCGGCTTCCCCTACATCGAGTCGGCGGCCACGCGGGCGCTCGGACTGGTGGGCAGCCGGGGCAGCGCCAACTACACGGCGGACGAGATACTCGAGATCAGTCGTCCATACTTCGAGAACGGCTGGCAGATCTCCTGTCACGCAACCGGGGACGAGACGATCACGATGGTGCTCGACGCGTGGGAGCGCATGCTCGCCGACATCCCTCGCGAGGATCACCGGCTACGGCTCGAGCATGTCGGTGCCATGCGCCCGGATCAGTTCCGGCGGGCCACCGAACTCGGTGTCACCTGCAGTATCTTCGTCGACCACCTCTACTACTGGGGTGACGTTCTCGTTGACGACCTCTTCGGTCCCGAATACGGAGAACGTTGGGCTGCAGCAGGTTCGGCGATCGCAGCCGGTCAGCGGATCTCGTTCCACAACGACGCCCCGGTGACCCCGCTGAGTCCCTTGCGCAACATCACCGACGCCGTCACCCGCCGCACCCGCTCCGGGCGGGTGCTCGCCCCAGACGAACGAATCTCCGCCGAAGAGGCTCTGCGGGCAGAAACGATCAACTCGGCCTGGCATCTCCGCAGCGAGGACGTCATCGGGTCGATCACTCCCGGCATGCACGCCGACCTCGTGGTGCTGTCGGCGAATCCACTGTCCGTAGACCCCTACGAGATCGCCGATCTCGAGGTGCTCGCGACCATCCTGGAAGGTCGAACGGTCTTCGGGAAACTGGAGTGATCCAGGTGCCCGCGGGCCGATGCCATCGCACTCGATCGAGACGTCGGCGGGAGCCTGGATCAGACGCTGTCCTCACCACATCGCTGTCCATCGGCTCGGGAGGATCCGGTGGGATCTTCGGGCCGGGGATGGTGGTCTCGGCTCGCCTGTCCGATCGTCCGCCGGTCCGGTAAGACGATATGCGGGCTCAGCCGGCCGATCGCGTGGTGGCCTGCCTGGCGAAAGGTACATGGTGATGACAGGGGACCGTGTGCGGACGCCGGCGTCTGCTCCGGCATGCTTGGGGCCATGACTGTTCATGTTCCTCAGTACGTCGACCTACTCTGGCCAGCGCTTCAGTCTGCCATAGCTCTCGGTGGTTCGGCGTCCAACGAGGAGCTCGACAGTGCCGTCGTTGAACGAGAAGGGCTTTCGTCGGAGGTGCAGGGCGTGCTCCACGGGGACGGTCCCAGTACCGAGATCGAATACCGGCTGGCGTGGGCCCGCACGTACCTCAAGGGCATGGGGCTGCTGACCAACAGCCGTCGGGGGGTCTGGAGTGTCACGGAGAAGGGCCGCGAGGTTTCCGAGAGTGAAATCCGCCCGCTTCACGCCGAGTTCTCCGCCGAGAACCGCAAGAAGAACGCCGCCCGCAAGTCCGCGAAGGCGGCCTCACGCCGCAGTGGGGAACCGGACGCGAACATCGCCGAGGCGGAGAACGAAGCGGACTGGAAGGACCTGCTGCTCGATACCGTCCTGAAGATGTCGCCGGCGGCCTTCGAACGCCTCACCCAGCGTCTGCTGCGGGAGGCAGGGTTCTCGAGTGCCTCGATCACCGGCCGCGGAGGCGACGGCGACATCGAGGGGCTCGGCGTATACCAGCTGTCGCTGCTGAGCTTCCCGGTGTTCTTTCAGTGCAAACGCTACAGCGGCAGCGTCGGAGCAGGTGCGGTGCGCGACTTCCGCGGCGCCATGGCTGGTCGTGGCGAGAAGGGTCTACTCATCACCACCGGAACCTTCACCGGCGACGCCCGGACGGAGTCGAAACGGGACGGCGCCCCGCCGATCGACCTGATCGACGGGGATCGGCTGTGTGACCTGCTCAAAGAGCATTCGTTGGGCGTGCAGACCACAACGCGGCTGGTCGAGGACGTCGAGGTCCGGGCGGAGTACTTTCACTCCCTCGAACCGAAATGAGTACCCCGCCGAACACACCTCTTCGTTGCAGTCCGGCCACGATGCGGTCACGTCGACCGAAAACACGTATGAAGTGTCTTTTCTCGAGTGTAAACAGGATGTAAATTGCAGGTTTCGGCAGATCTGACCGAAGAAGGTTCGACGTGACCACGACGACGCCCTGGCCGCTCCCGCGCCGCACGGTGCGGCCACCGACGGGAATGCTGGTGGACCAGCGGTTCGGCATGCTCGTGGACCAGTTCTTCGGGCTCTTCCACGACACCCGGCAGGGCGGGGGCGCCCTGTCGGTCTACCTGCACGGCGAACCCGTCGTGGACGTGTGGGCAGGTTGGGCACGCCGCGACACCCGCTGGGAAAGGGACAGCGTCGCCCTCAGCTTCTCCACCGGCAAGGGTGTTGCCTCCACCGTGCTGCATCGCCTGGCCGCGCGCGGGATCATCGACTACGACTCGCCGATCGCGCAGTACTGGCCGGAGTTCGCGGCAGCGGACAAGCACGACGTGACCGTGCGCGAGCTGCTGTCCCACCGGGCGGGGTTGCATCGTGTACGTGGCCTCGTCCCGGGCCAACTGAGCCTGATGGACCATTCTCTGGTCAGTTCCGCGCTGGCCGCCGCCAGGCCGGACGCCCGCAGGCTGAAGGGGTCCGGATATCACGCCGTCACCTTCGGCTCACTGGTCGCCGAGCTCACCTCCCGAGCGGCCGGAACGTCGTTTACCGAGTTGGTACGCACCGAGATCGCGGAGCCGCTCGGCGCGGCCGAATTCTGGTACGAGGTTCCGCTCGAGCAGCGGCACCGCATCGCGAAGACCTTCCCCCGGATCAACCCGTTCGGGGTTCCCTGGGGGGCCACCTCGTTCGCGTTGTCCCGGTTGCCCGCGGTCCGTAACATCGCGGACGCCGGCATGCCGGCCGGGTTCGATGCCCTTGTACGCAACCCGGCGATCCACGATTACGTCATGCCGGGATGGAACGGGGTGTTCAGTGCGCGCGCACTCGCCAGGATGTACGGCGCATTGGCCAACGGCGGTACCGTCGGCGGGGTCGAGTTCCTGCGACCCGACGTCGTGGAGCGGCTGAGCGAGGTTCAGACGACGGGCCGGGATTACGTGCTGGGCATCCCGATGAACTGGCGGCTCGGATACCACGCGGGGATGGTGGCACGGCGCAGGCAGCCCTCGACGACGTTCGGGCACTACGGTTTGGGCGGTTCAGGCGCCTTTGCCGACCCTGAGACCGGACTGTCGATCGCGTTCGTCACCAATCGGATGGGCAATACGTTGACACCCTTCGCCGATCTCCGCCTGCCCAGACTCGGTTCGACCGCGCTCGCGCTCGCCGAGCGGCTGTAGCGGTTCGTCCCGACTTCGAGCAGCCGGGCTCACCCGGCAATGAATTCCCGGAACCAGCGTGTCTCGAGTGGTATGTGGGGCGGATGTAGGCCAAGTGTCTGGCGGGACCCCTGTGAATATGGTGGAATGCAAACGGACCAAGATACCGAGAGAGCTACACCAGGTGTCGAAGACACGCCGCAGCGCGACCGATCGGATATGCGGTGGCTGCGATCGATTGATATGGGGGCCACTGTGCTGATTTCTCGAAGAGACCTGTTTCGGTACGCGGCGGCGGGTTCGGCGGTCGCGGGAATCGCGGCTCTCACCTCCACAACCTTGTCCGTCGCCGTGGCCGATGCGAAGAGCCTGGGCACCCTCATCGACTATTCGGGTGGTGTGCCATCGGCCGACGCCATACTCGAAGCCGGGTATGACGGCGCCATCCGCTACGTGTCCGATCGCAGACCGGGCGCCGAGTGGATGGAGGGCAAGCCGATGCTCGTCGACGAGGCCGAGTCACTGCTCGGTGCGGGACTGTCGGTGGTGTCGTGCTACCAATTCGGCAAGGGGAAGACGGCGGACTGGCGCGGAGGCCTGGAAGCGGGCAAGCGGCACGCCGAGCGCGGACTCGAATTGCACCTTGCCGCGGGCGGACCCGAAGATCGGCCCATCTACGCGTCCATCGACGACAACCCCACCCCCGCCGACTTCGTAACGATGATCGCGCCCTACCTCGCTGGGTGGGAATCCGTTGTGGGCAAGGCGAATACCGGAATCTACGCCAACTCGAAGACGCTCGACCTGGCGATCGTCGCCGGCCTCGGGTCGTGGTTTTGGCAGCACGACTGGGGGACACCGGAGGGCTACGTCCATCCCGCGGCGCACCTGCATCAGTACGAGATCGACGCGCGCAGCATCGACGGTGTCGGTATCGATCTCAACGACATCCTGAAGCCCGACTACGGTCAGTGGTGACGCACGCGGCTACCCGCCCATCCGGCTAAGCCACTCCCGGGCGTCGTCGGGGAGGTTTCCGGCGGCTTCTGCTGCGCGGCACCAGCTTTTGGCTGCGGCAAGAAAGTTCAGCGGGTTGTATGCGTCTTCCTCACGAGACCACAGGTTGTCACCCGCATAGTGCAGGATCGTGATGTTCGCGGCCGAATGCACGGAACCGTCGCCGGGGTCCTCCATGGGGTTGTCGATTTCGCAGATCACCCATCCGCGCTCGTCGTCGATCACGTGCCACGTCGCGGGGAAGCTGGGCATCCGGCTGCCGGGAAACGCTGACATGGTGCGGGTGACCCACCTGCGGATCGCGTCCCGCCCCTCGAATTTGCCGAAAGCGTGCTCGACGTAGCTGGCGTCCTCGGTGAAGAGGTCGGCGAAGCCGCTCCAGTCGCTCAGTTCGACGCAACGCCGCACGGTGTCCTGGTAGTTGGCAAACGCTTTCTCGAGCTCATCGCGGCTCCACGGCATGAGCGCATCCTTTCCGGTGAAACGCGACTCGGCGAATCGGCGATAGACAGATGTCACTACAGTTCACTCCGATCACGAAGGTAACACCATGGACCTGATCCTCGACCTCGTTTACACCGTCGCCTCGTTCCTGTACACGGCCTTCTTCGTGCACGGGTCCTGAGTTCCGGTCCGGGTCCCGCCGGATCAGTCCCTGCGGATCAGGGTGAACGGGCTCGCGAGCACCCGTGACCGGGGGCTGATCGCGAATGTCAGCGCGAGGAGCGTCCGGTCGTCGAGCACCCGGAACTCGTCGCGCACCCACCGCCACGGGACCGGAGCGCCGGAACCGTACGACACCACCAGTGCCGGGCGTCCGTCGAGCCAGGAGGCATCGAGACGCACGCGCATCGGCAGCGTCTCCCGCAGCGAACCGTCGCTCTCCCGCAGCAGGTTGACGCCCTCACCCGCTGCATCGAATCTCTTGCCGTACCAGCCCGGCATGCCGCCGAGAGCGATCGCTCTCGGCGCCACCAGTCGGAGGAAGCGGGGACCGACGAACACCGCTTCGTGCATGCCGGCCGTCGACCGGATATCCCCTCCCTCCAGCGAGCGAAACTGCCTGTGCAGGGCTCGTATCGAGCGGGGTGTTGTCGGGGCCGAGTTCACGGGTTCAGTATGCATCGAAACGCTCCGTACACGCTCTGGTCATGGTCCGATACCAGCGGAATCACCGAGTGTCAGCCGGCCGGCATCAGCGTGCGGATCGTGGCAACCACACCGCCGTCCACGAGAAGGTCGGTGCCGGTGATGAACCCGGCCTGAGGGTCGAGCAGAAACGCGGCGGCCGCGGCGATGTCGTCCGGGGTGCCGAGACGCTTGGCGGGGGACATGTCCACCATCGCCTGCATCGTCTGCCCGGACTCGCCGGCCAATTCCTGCTGGCCCATCGGCGTGGAGATGACACCCGGGCTGATCGAGTTGATCCGCGCGCCGCGCTGACCCCAGGCGCCTGCCGCTGCCTGGACCCGCAGTGCGTTCGCGCGCTTGGCCAGCACATACGCCATCGCCGGAACACCGACGGTGTCGGGTGCCAGGAAGGGCAGCCCCAGCAGTTCCGGCGCCGGGGTCGCGGCGAGCGCCCGTTCCTGCTCGGCAGGCAACCCGCCCGACATGTGCCCGGCCATGCTGGCGATGACCACGCCTGCGCCGCCGGGAGCGATGATCCGCGCGAACTCGTCGAGCACCAGCGCTACGCCCAGTAGATCCACCCGCAGGATCGCCTCAGTCGGCGCCTGTTCCGGGGACAGTCCCGCCGTGTGCGCGACGTGGGTGACCCGTCCGAGCTCGGCGGCCGTGTCGGCGAGGGACACCACCGAGTCGCGGTCGGATACGTCGACTGCCCGGGAGATGACGTCGTGGCCTTCGCCGCGCAGCAGGTCGGCGGCCGAGTCCAGCGTGGCCTCGTCGAAGTCGGCCAGCAATACCCTCCGCCCGCTGCCCACGCGGCGGGCGATCGCCTGCCCCATGCCGCCCACACCGATAACGACCACGACGTCTTTGTCCATTCGCCAGCTCCTTGAAAGTGTTTCGAGACGATCTGGAGTGTAGAGCGGTGGACCGTTTTCCGCGCTGTGCTGCGACCGGTCGCCCGAGATCCTCGAGCAGCTATGAACTCAGGGCCGCCGTCGCGGTACTCAGGACTGGACGTGAGCCGTCGAGTCTCGCGTCAGGTCCGGTTCCTCGGCGATGACAGTGAGGGCTGGATGCGGCTCGAGAGGGGCGTCGTGCCAGCCGCGCCACGACATCAGGGACCACCGCGACAGTCCGGAGAACGCGGATCCGAGGCTGGCGAACGAGCCCGCGCTCAGTGCCGATCCGGCCGAGCCTGCCGATCCGATCGACAACATCGACCCAACGCTGCCGATGGACAGAATCGAATAGGCCGAGCAGATCGACAGAATCGACCCTTCCGACCGGAACGAGAGGATCGACCGACGGGAACGACGTGAACGCAGCGAGTGATCAGGCATATGCGGCATCGAGGGCATTCCTCGGTTTACCACGGCATTCGGCGCGGCAAACGGAAACCTGCGCAAACGAACGAGGGGTTCTCCGGAAACCGGAGAACCCCTCGCTCGTCGGTGGAGCGTGCTGAACTACGCGACCTGGAACATGCCCACGGTCGGTAGGAAACTGCACGTGATCGGCGCGCTGCCTTCAGCCTGAGTGGTGAGACCACCCGAAATGACGGCGACCACGCGGCCGGGACCGGTGTCGGCGATGGTCGACAAGGTTGCCGGGCCGTCCGGGTTGATACGTGCCTCGTCGGTGAGATTCTGGGTGGCGCGGCGCTGGTTGTCCAGGTTGACCCACGTCACGGTCAGCGGATTCGGCTGCTCGGGGGCGGGTGGCTGGGTTCCGAGGGCGGTGAACACGAATGCGGCCTGACCCGCAGCGGGTCCGGGCGGGGGCAGCTCGGCCGGACCGGGAACCGCGAGTGCGGTACCCACGGAATCCTGGCCCTCACCGATGCAGTTCTGACCGATGGTCGGGTACAGGAACTGCGCGATGACCGGCGCATTCTCCTGCGGGATCTCGGGTCCACCGCCCCCGCTGCCATCGAGGAACGTGATGATGCGCTCGAGGGTGGACTTGAGTTCCGGCGGGATGCCCGGCGTCTCGAGGATGTTCCGTGCCTGGTCCAGCAGCTCCTGCTGCGGTCCGTTGGAAATGTCCTGGGTACCGGCGGCGACGCCGATAATCGCGGGTGCAATCGACGCAAGCATCTCCACGGGAACACCCTCGGGCACGGGCGGCGGTGTCGGCTGCGCAAACGCCTGCGCCGGTACTGCGATCGCAGCTGCTGCGGCAACGGCGAGAGCTATCGACGCTCTACGCATACCTCGGGTTCGAAGCACAGTCTCCCCATCCTTGTCATAACAGCGTGGAGGCAAATACTGTCCACGTCTGACGGCTCGGGGGGTCACTCTATGTACAGCGCCCCCGGGTTGTACAGCTCACTGCTATCTGCTTAGTGAGCTGCGGCACCCCGGTGGAGTCTATGGCATACAGACCCCGACGGTGATCCTCCGGTGACCATAGCGTGCGACCGATGTGGTCTGTGTGAATGTTGATGCAACTGTTACCGGCGGCGACAGAGACGGCAGGTTCGGACCGAACGGCCGTCTACTCTGTTCGAGACCGTTCGCGAGATTGCTCGGACCTCGCCACATCTGACGGGAGACCGCCGCACAGTGCCCGACCATCCAGTGCCCGACCATCCAGTGTCCGACGACGCAATGTCCAGCGTCCCGCCGGAGCAGGTGACGCGTACCCGGGGTGGCGCGGCCATGCACGCACTGCTCCGATGGTCGCCTCTCCTTCTCGCGTTGTCCGTACTCGCCCGCATGGCGTGGACACTGTCGAGTCCCAACGGAATGAACCTCGTCGACCTGCACGTCTACGTCGACGGTTCCGCGGCGCTCGCCAAGGGCAGCCTCTACGACTTCACCTACTCCGAGGTGACTCCCGACTTCCCGCTGCCGTTCACCTATCCGCCCTTCGCGGCGCTCGTCTTCTTTCCGCTGCATTTCATCCCGTTTCCCGTATTGGGTGTGTGCTGGCAGTTGCTCACGATCCTCGCCCTGTATGCGTTGGCGCGGATGAGCCTGAGCCTCCTGCTCGGGGACGCGGCCCGGGCGCCCCACTGGCGGGCGGTCGCCGTTCTCTGGACAACGGTGGGCGTGTGGATCGAACCCGTCCGGACAACGCTCGACTACGGCCAGATCAACGTGTTCCTGGCACTACTCGTCATGACCGCGGTACGCAGTTCACGGTGGTGGCTGTCCGGTGCGCTCGTCGGTATCGCCGCAGGCATCAAACTCACACCCGCGATCACGGGCCTCTACTTCCTTCTGCAGCGACGGTGGACAACCGCGCTCTTCTCGGCCGTCGCCTTCGCGGCGACGGTAGGAGTGAGCTATCTGCTGATCGGATCCGAGGCGCGCGAATACTTCAGCCACCTGCTCGGTGACGCCGACCGGATCGGGCCCGTGGGTTCGGTGTGGAACCAATCGCTGCGCGGGGCCCTGAGCCGGTTGCTCGGCTACGACGTCGAGACCGGCGTGTTCTGGCTCGCGGCCGTGGCGGTCACCGTGGTCCTCGCGGCGTTCGCGGCGAGAACCCTGGCCCGCGACGACCGGCTCGGCACCCTCGTGATTGTGGAATTGGTCGGACTGCTCGTCTCACCGATCTCGTGGTCGCACCACTGGGTGTGGGTGATCCCGATGCTCATCTGGATGCTCCACGGACCGTACGGAAAGCTACCGGCCACCCGCATCCTCGCCGGGTACTGGCTCGTCACCACGCTGATCGGCGTCCCCTGGGTTCTCAGCTTCTTCCAGGACTCCATCTGGCTGATCTCCCGTCCCGCGGTGCTCGCATGGCTGGGCGCGGTGGACGTCGCCGGGGCATTCGGTGTGTTCGTGCTCGTGATCTATGCGGGCCGGCGCGCCGCGGACGCCCCCGAGGGGCCGTCGTCTGCTAGATCAGAGCATCGATCCGTGAAGCGAGATCCAGATCCAGCTGCGTGATGCCGCCCGCCGAATGCGTCGACAGCGTGTAGGTGACCCGGCGCCATCGGATGTCGATGTCCGGATGGTGATTCATCGCCTCGGCCTCGTCCGCCACCTTCCCGACGAGGTCGATGGCGTCGGGGAAACTCGGGGACTCGATCGTGCGGACGAGGGAGTCACCTGATCGCCCCCACCCCGGCAGCTCCGCGAGTGCGGCATCGATCAGTCCGTCTGACAGCAACTCGGGCATACCTCATGATGGTGCGGTGCAATCGGAACATGCAAGGTCCGCCGCCGATATCGGTGAAGTTGCTTCGGGCGCCGGCGAAGTTGTGGCGGGCGCCGGCGAAGTTGTGGCGGGCGCCGTAATCGTGGACGGGCGTCTGCTGCTCGCCCAGAGGAACCGTCCACCCGAACTTGCGGGACTGTGGGAATTGCCCGGCGGCAAGGCAGAGGCAGGGGAGACCCCTGCAGCTGCGCTGTGTCGCGAGTTACGGGAAGAGCTGGGTATAGAGGTGTCGGCCGGCGATCGGGTGGGAGGCGACGTGCCACTTCCGGACGGGCGGGTGTTGCGGGCCTACCGGGTGGAACTGGTGTCGGGAACACCCACCGCGCTCGACCACGCGGGGCTGCGGTGGGTGGATGCACTGGAACTGGAATCCGCCGATCTCGTGGAGAACGACAGGGGATGGGTCCCCGACCTCCTGCCGTTCCTCGACGGGAGGCGGTGAGTGCGCACCTCAGGCGGCGCGGGCCTTCTTCAGCCCCTTCTTCAATTCCTTCTTGGTGGCGCCCTCGTTCTCGAGCTTCCTCATGCGCATGATGACGACCGGGCACTTCAGGCATCGAATCTTCTTACGGCAGCATTTCTTCTTCGGTTTCAGACTCGAGACCTCGGTGGCCTTGACCTTGCCCATACGCGGTCGGCCTCCTGCTTCCTCGCCAAACCCGGTTCACCGACACGTTAGCCGAGCCTGAGTTCCGGTCCTGCGCCGCAGACAGCGTGGTGAGACCCGACGTGGCGCAGATCACTTTGTGCTGGTCGGAACGTCTCGATGCCGCCCGCGATGCGCGAGAAGAGGCCTCGAGCGGGTAGTATTCACAGGGCCGTAATGCCAGTACTGGGCAATTGTGCCTCGACGAGGGATTCCGCAGTCGGAATCATTCCGGATCGGGATGACAAGGCGGCCGCCAGAAAGCCGTGCGAGTGAACTTTCGCGTGGCCGAATCAACTCAGCCAGGAGAGCTATCGCGTGACCACTACCAGCTTCCGTAACGTTGCCATCGTCGCACACGTCGACCACGGCAAGACCACCCTCGTCGATGCCATGCTGCGCCAATCCGGGGCATTCGAGGAACGCGCCGAGCTGGTCGATCGTGTCATGGACTCCGGAGACCTCGAACGCGAGAAGGGCATCACCATCCTCGCGAAGAACACCGCTGTTCACAAGCGGAACGAGGACGGCTCGATCACCATCATCAACGTGATCGACACACCCGGCCACGCCGACTTCGGCGGAGAGGTCGAGCGCGGACTGTCCATGGTCGACGGCGTCGTGCTTCTCGTCGACGCATCCGAGGGACCGCTTCCGCAGACCCGCTTCGTGCTGCGCAAGGCGCTCGCCGCCTCGCTGCCCGTCATCCTCGTGGTCAACAAGACCGACCGTCCCGACGCCCGCATCGCCGAGGTCGTCACCGAAGCTCAGGACCTGATCCTCGACCTCGCGTCGGATCTCACCGACGAGGCCGCCGAGGCTGCCGAGCTCGCGCTCGACCTTCCCGTCCTCTACGCCTCCGGCCGTGAAGGCAAGGCCTCCAAGGCGCAGCCCGAGAACGGCCACGCACCCGATGCCGAGAATCTCGACGCACTGTTCGAGGTCCTGATGGAGTGCGTCCCGGCGCCCAAGGGCAACGTGGACGCGCCGCTGCAGGCTCACGTCACCAACCTCGACGCGTCGGCATTCCTCGGCCGCCTCGCGCTGGTCCGCATCCACAACGGCGAGCTGCGCAAGGGACAGACCGTCTCCTGGTGTCGCGAGGTGGACGGCGAGCCCGTGGTCACCAAGGCCAAGATCACCGAACTCCTCACCACCATCGGTGTCGAGCGCGTATCCGGTGAGGTCGCTGTCGCGGGTGACATCTGCGCTGTCGCCGGCTTCCCGGACATCATGATCGGCGATACCCTCGCCGACCTCGACAACCCGGTGCCGCTGCCCCGGATCACCGTCGATCAGCCGGCCATCTCGGTCACGATCGGCACCAACACCTCGCCGCTCGTCGGCCGCGTGCAGGGTCACAAGCTGACGTCGCGCATGGTCAAGGCACGCCTCGATGCGGAACTGATCGGCAACGTCTCGCTCAAGGTGCTCGACATCGGCCGTCCCGACGCCTGGGAGGTGCAGGGTCGTGGTGAGCTGGCGCTGGCCATCCTCGTCGAGCAGATGCGCCGCGAAGGCTTCGAGCTCACCGTCGGCAAGCCGCAGGTGGTCACCCGTCAGGTCGACGGCAAGGTGCACGAGCCCTTCGAGGAGCTCACCATCGACAGCCCCGAGGAGTACCTGGGTGCCATCACCCAGCTACTCGCCAACCGCAAGGGCAAGATGGTGCAGATGGCCAACCACGGTGCCGGCTGGGTGCGCATGGAATTCATCGTTCCCTCGCGCGGCCTCATCGGTTTCCGTACCGACTTCCTCACCGAGACCCGCGGAACCGGCATCGCGAACGCTGTGTTCCACGGCTACGCACCTTGGGCCGGCGAGATCCGGGCCCGCCACACCGGTTCGCTCGTGTCGGACCGCAGCGGAACGGTCACCCCGTTCGCCATGATCCAGCTCGCCGACCGCGGCACCTTCTTCGTGGAGCCGGGCGCCGACACCTACGAGGGCATGGTCGTGGGTATCAACCCCCGCCAGGAAGACCTCGACATCAACGTCACCCGCGAGAAGAAGTTGACCAACATGCGTCAGTCTTCCGCCGACGTGATGGAGACACTGGCCAAGCCGAAGAAGCTCGAACTCGAAGGCGCGATGGAATTCTGTGCCGTCGACGAGTGTGTCGAGGTCACACCGGAGGTCGTGCGGGTGCGCAAGTTGCACCTGTCGGCCAACGACCGTGCCCGTGAGCGTTCGCGCTCCAAGTCGCGTGACAAGGCTGCCATCTGAGCGGCTGAATCCGCACCAAGGAACACAACCGGGCGAATGTCCCTTCGGTCGATTCATCGCGGCCGAAGGTACATTCGCCTGTGGGTTTCCGGAGCCTTTCTGTATCGGAGCCTTCCGGTATCGGAGCCTTCCGGTATCTCTGACGAAAGGCGGCGCGGTGGTAGCTGGAGGTCGATTCGGAACGACGGTGTTGGCGTTGGCTCTGTCGACGTCGGTGCTGGCGTCGTGCACCGCCGATCCGCCCCCGCCCGTCGAGAGCACCGACAGCCCCAAACCGACCGTGTCGGCAACCGAGAAGCAACCCGTTGTCGTCGCCATCGACGATGTGGGCAGCGGATTCAACCCGCACCTGCTGGCGGACCAGTCGCCCGCGAACACCGCGGTGAGTTCACTCGTGCTGCCCAGTCCGTTCCGGCCGGTGGTGGACCCCGAACGGCCGGGTGTGAGCAATTGGGTGCCGGATCCCGCCCTGCTGCTGTCGGCGGACGTGACCTCGCAGGAACCGTTCACCATCACGTATCAGCTGCGGAACGAGGCGCAGTGGTCCGACAGTGCACCCATCGCGGCGGAGGACTTTCGCTATCTGTGGCAGCAGATGATCAGCGCACCCGGAGTGGTCGACCCCGCCGGGTACCGATTGATCGAGGACGTGAAATCGGCGGGCGGTGGCAAGTCGGTCGAGGTGGTCATGCGGGCGGCGTACCCGGCATGGCGTGAACTGTTCACCGACCTGCTGCCTTCGCACCTGATCAAGGATTCGCCGGGAGGGTTCGCCACCGGACTGTCCGAGAACATCCCGGTGTCGGGCGCGTACTTCCACATCAAGTCCATCGACCGGGGCCGCGACGAAATCCTGCTCGAGCGAAACGACCGATTCTGGGACAAGCCGGCCGTACCGGATCAGATCCTGATGCGCCGGGACGGGACACCGGCACAGCTCGCAGATTCCATGCGCAGCAACGACACTCAGGTCGTGCAGATCCACGGGGGCACTGCCACGTCGGCGCAACTCGACGCGATTCCGGCGGTGCGGACCGGTGTGTCGTTCCAGCCGCGCAGCCTCGACCTCACGCTCAACGGCCGGGTGCCCGAACTCGCCGATGTGCGGGTACGGCAGAGCCTGCTCGACCTTCTCGATCCGGACCTGCTCGCCGTGGTCGGGGCCGGAAACGAGGCGTCCGCCGTTCCGGCGCGGTCGCAGGTCTACGCCCCCTCCGACCCCGGATACGTCGCTACCGCACCGGGCCGGCCTGCTCGCGAGCACGTACTCGCCCGCCTCGCCGAACTCGGTTACCTGGTGGAGACGCCGGAGCCCGCCGGCGGTTCGGCGGAATCGGTCCTCCCCACCCGTCTCGTCCGGGAAGGTGTGCCACTGACGCTGGTCATCGGAACACCCGAAGGCGACGGCACCGCCAATGCAGTTGCCAATACCGCGGCGGACGAGTTGCGGGGTGCGGGCGTCGCGGCCAGCGTCGTGTCGCTTCCGGCGGAAGAACTGTACGGCGACGCCCTGACGAACGGTGATGTCGGGGCGATCCTCGGATGGTCGCGTGCCGGCGCCGACCCGGCAACCGCTCTCGCTTCCCGCCACGGTTGCCCGCCGGCCGGCCCGGTGCCGATGAGCGTGGACAAGGATGCCACAGAAGATGTTCCGGTCTCGGAGGCCGAGGCACCCGCCAATCTGTCGGGTGTGTGCGACCCCGGTCTGCAACCCTCCATCGACGCCGCGCTGCGGGGAACAGGTGAGGTGAGGCAGGCACTGTCCGAGGCGGACCGCCGACTGTGGGATCTCGCGGCTGTGCTGCCGATCATGCAGGACCGCACGATCGTGGCTGCGGGACCGGGAGTCGAGGGCGTGTCCCTCACGGGTGCGATACCGGTCGGAATCTTCAGCGACGCGGCGGAGTGGAACAGGACCGATCAATGACTGAGCGGCGACTCCTGCTGGTCCATGCCCATCCCGACGACGAAACCCTCACCACCGGCGGCACCATCGCCCGGTATGCGGCAGAGGGTGCGCGGGTGCAGGTACTGACCTGCACACTCGGCGAGGAAGGCGAGGTGATCGGCGACGAATGGGCGCAACTGGTGGCCGGCGACGCGGACCAGCTCGGTGGATACAGGATCGGTGAACTGACTTCCGCGCTCGCGCATCTGGGTGCGGGCCGCCCCCGATTCCTTTCGGGAGCCGGTCACTTTCGCGACTCGGGTATGGCGGGCACGGCGGCTGCCGTCAACCCGCGGGCCTTCGTCAATGCGGACAGGGAATCGGCGATCGTGGCCATGGTGGCGGTGATCCGGGACCTGCGCCCGCAGGTCGTCATCACCTACGACACCGACGGTGGGTACGGCCATCCCGATCACATCAAGGCGCACGCCATCACCACGGTAGCGGTGGAGGCAGCGGGAACGGCGCGCTATCCGGAGGCGGGTGAGCCGTGGAACGTGGCCAAGCTGTATTGGACCGTGACCGGGAGGGCGGCGCTGGAGTCGGGACTGAGCCGGATCGGCGACCTCCCCGAGGGATGGCGGCTCCCTGAACCCGGTGAGTTGCCGAGCGTTCCGGATATCGAGGTGACCACCGTGGTGGACGTGCAGGGCGTGGTCGCGGCAAAGAGGGCGGCGCTGGCCGCACACGCCACCCAGGTGACGGTCGCGCCGAGCGGCACCGAGTACGCGCTGTCGAACAACATCGCCCAGCCGATTCTGGGCGAGGAACACTTCGTCCTGGTCAGGGGACGCGTCGGTGAGCTGGACGCCGCCGGTCGGGAGCGGGACCTCTTCAGTGGTGTGGATCACTGAGCCGCCTGATACGTGACCACGCACACGTATTACACTGTGGCGCACATCACGAATCGTGTGATGATCACCGGGAGGGCGAAGATGTACAACTGGGATGTTCAGAACGCGATTGTCGCGTTCGTCGACACGCTGAAGCCGTCGTGGCCGGCGCAGCATGAGCTGTACTACAGCACGCTGTACGCCTTCGCCGACATGCAGAGCCATTTGCTGACCCTGCTCGGGTACCCACCGGTTCCCTGATCCACTATTGAGGCATGACCGTCGACGCCGCAGCGAGATCCCGACAGTTCGATGTTCTGGACAGGATGACCCTCGCGTTGCTGGTGTTCGACGGCTTTCTCTGCGCGATCCTCTCGGTGCTCTTCCTGCCCCTGTATCTCGGCGCGACGCCTTTTCCGGTGAGCATCCTCGCGGCGGCGGTCGTCAACCTTGCTCTGGTGATCGCAGCCCGATCGATCACCGGCCGGTCGGGCGCGGCCGCCCTTCCGCTCGCGGGATGGGGACTGGGATTCCTGCTCTGCATGCTCGGCGGCCCCGGTGGTGACGTGCTGCTTCTCGCCTCGGCGTGGACTCTTCTGCTCCTGATCGGCGCCCTGGTACCGGCAGCGGTCTACCTCGGAAGAGTCAGTGTGAAAGACCTCGCCGGAGCAGTTTCGCCAGCCCCCCGCAGGGGTACGCCTCAGCCGCGCATCGTGCTGAAGGAGTACCGCAATGACAGAGCTGAACTTCACCACCGACGACGCCGGCATCCCGGTGGAGAGTGACGAGCATTCGCTCACTATCGGACCTGACGGACCGATCCTTCTCCAAGACCACTACTTGATCGAGAAGATGGCGCAGTTCAATCGGGAGCGTGTCGCGGAGCGGCAACCGCACGCGAAAGGTGGCGGCGCATTCGGAAGGTTCGAGGTCACCGAAGACGTCAGCGCCTACACCAAGGCCGACCTCTTCCAGCCCGGCAGGAAAACCGATCTTCTGATCAGATTCTCTTCCGTCGCAGGCGAACGGGGGAGCCCGGACACATGGCGGGATCCACGGGGATTCGCGATCAAGTTCTATACGCACCAGGGCAACTACGACATGGTCGGTAACAACACGCCGATCTTCTTCGTCAAGGATCCGATGAAGTTCCAGGACTTCATCCGCTCCCAGAAGCGCCGTGCCGACAACAATCTGCGCGACCACGACATGCAGTGGGACTTCTGGACGCTGTCACCCGAATCCGCTCACCAGGTGACCTGGCTGATGGGAGACCGGGGCATTCCCCGGACGTGGCGACACATGAACGGCTACTCCAGCCACACCTATATGTGGGTCAATGCTGCCGGGGAACGATACTGGGTGAAGTACCACTTCAAGACCGATCAGGGAGTCGAGTGCTTCACCCAGCACGAGGGTGATCAGATGGCCGCCATGGACACGGACTACCACACCCGTGATCTCTGGGAGCACATCGAGGGCGGTGACTTCCCGAGTTGGACCCTGAAGATGCAGATCATGCCGTTCGAGGACGCCAAGACCTACCGGTTCAACCCGTTCGACCTCACCAAGGTGTGGCCACACGGCGACTACCCGCTGATCACCGTCGGCAGGATGACCCTGGACCGCAACCCCACCGACTACCACTGCGAGATCGAGCAAGCCGCATTCGAACCCAGCAATCTGGTGCCCGGCATCGGTCCGAGTCCCGACAAGATGCTGCTCGGCCGGTTGTTCTCGTACCCGGACGCTCACCGCCATCGCATCGGTGCCAACTACAAGGAGTTGCCCGTCAACAGGCCCGTCGTACCCGTCCGGTCGTATTCGAAGGACGGCACCATGCGCCACCACAATCCGGGGGACCCGGTGTATGTGCCCAATTCCAAGGGCGGTCCGCATGCCGATCCTTCGCAGGTGGGCGAGACGGCACGGTGGTTCGCGGACGGCGACATGGTGCGAGCAGCGTATTCGCAGCATGCGGAGGACGACGACTGGGGTCAGGCCGGAACGATGGTCCACGAGGTGCTCGACGATGCCGCACGCGACCGTCTCGTCGACAACGTCGTCGGTCATCTCCTGGGCGGGGTGTCCGAACCGATTCTCGTGCGCGCCTTCGAATACTGGCGGAATATCGACAACGAGCTCGGCGGCCGCATCGAGAGCGGGGTGCGGCAGAAGAAGGGCGAGCGAGACCCGAAAGAAGCGCAGCAGGCCGCTCCGGCTCGGGAAACTGCGCAGATGAAGGCCTAGCCGTCCTCTCCGTCATGCCTCGTGCGTCACACTGGGGAGATGTCGCATGAGGAACTGTCGGGTCTGACCGTTGCCGTGACGGCCGAGCGCCGTGCCGCCGAGTTCATCACGCTCCTCGAACGGCACGGCGCCGACGTCACGCACACGCCCGCCATCCACGTCCTGCCGGTGGTGGACGATTCGGAGTTGAGAGCGCGGACGTCCGAGATCATCGCCTCGCCCCCGGACGTGGTGGTGGTGAGCACGGCCGTCGGATTCCGCGGGTGGCTGGAGGCTTCCCGGGTATGGGGGTCGGAGGATGCATTGCTCTCGGCCCTTCGGTCGGCCCGCATCATCACCCGGGGTCCAAAGGCCAAGGGTGCCGTCCGCGGCGTGGGTCTGCGTGAGGAGTGGTCGCCGGGGACGGAGTCGTCCGAGGAAGTGCACGAGCATCTGGTCGCCGAAGGAATCCGTGGCCGACGTGTCGCCGTCCAGTTGCACGGCACCATCACCGAGTGGGAACCCATGACCGACCTGAGTGTGTCGCTCGCCAGGGAAGGTGCCGAGACGACCGCCGTATCGGTGTACCGATGGATCAGGCCGGAGAATCAGGAACCCCTGCGGTCGTTGCTCGACGAGATCGTGCGGGGCGAGGTGGACGCGGTCACCTTCACCAGCGCACCCGCCGTGTCCTCACTGCTGAGCACCGCGAAGGACGTCGGTCGAGTCGACGCGCTGGCCCGCGCATTCTCAGGTCCGGTGGCCGCAGTGTGCGTCGGTTCCGTCACCGCCTCGCCACTCACAGCGCTCGGAGTGCCCACCATGCAGCCGGCCCGTTCGCGGTTGGGCAGCCTCGCCAGATTCGTGATCGAGGAGCTGCCGAAACGGCGGTGAGCCGGCTACGCACACCGGCCGGTTCGGGGGAACGGCACTTTCGGCGCCTTGGATGAGGTGGATGTGCCGTTCGCCCTGTGGGTGTGGGTCAGGGGAGGAGACCCGCGGCCCGGCCGGCGTCGGCGAGTACCGATTCGAGCATGGTAGGGGTCAATCGTCCGGTGAAGGTGTTCTGCTGGCTGACGTGATAGCAGCCGAAGAGGTGCAGCGGGGCGCCGTGCCCGGGGAGTTCGACATGTGCGCCGTGCCCGAATCCGGGACGTGGGGTGGGTACCTCCCACCCGGTGTCCTCGAGCACGGGAAGCAGTGCCTGCCAGCCGAATCCGCCGAGGACGACGACCGAGCGCAGTTGCGGGCGGAGGATCTTCAGTTCGGCGTCGAGCCAACGGCGACAGTTCCGCCGTTCGCCGGTCGTGGGTTTGTTGGCGGGCGGCGCGCAGTGTACGGGGGAGGTGATCCGGGTGCCGAACAGTTCGAGTCCGTCCCCGATGTGCGTGGCCGTCGGCTGATTCGCCAACCCCACGGCATGGAGTGCGGCGTAGAGGAAGTCGCCACTGCGGTCTCCGGTGAACATGCGTCCGGTGCGGTTACCGCCGTGGGCCGCCGGTGCCAGGCCGACGATCAGGAGTGATGCGTCTGGCGGACCGAATCCGGGAACCGGACGGGCCCAATAGGTTTCGTCCCGAAACGCGGCGCGCTTCTCGATCGCGACCCTTTCGCGCCACTCCACCAGGCGCGGGCAGGCGCGGCATTCGATCAGCTCGGCGTCGAGGCTCGCGAGGTCGGTCAGCGGCGAGACCACACGTCACCTCCACCCGGTGTGACCGCCTCCACCAGTGACCAGGCCTGCTCGGCAGGCAGATCGGTCACCAGGTATCTGCCGGTACCTGCCGGGGTCGCGGCGATCACGGTGGCGACTCCGGACCGACGCTGGAAGAAGGTTTGCCGGACGGTCCAGCCGATGATCCCGTCCGCTTCGAGGCTGTGCCGTGCCCGGTCGAGTGAGCCGCTGCGGGTGATGAGCCATCCGGGCAGCACCGCGTGGCCCAATCCGCGGTATCTGTCCCACCCCAGTGCAGCGCCGGCCACGGCGAGAACGGCGACGGCGGCCCACACGGGCCGGAACACCTCGCGGCCCAGGGCGGTGAACAGCAGGGCCGCGACCAGTGCGACTTCGGCGGGAATCAGCGCCCGCGTGAATCGTCGACGCCGTGCCGCGCGGCCGTGCGGGGTGAGAGCGGCCGCCGCTTGACTGCGGTCACCGATCACAGTGGCCATCACTCGCGTGGCTTCCGCCCGCGGCGCCTGTGGAAGCAGCAGTGAGGATTCCCGCTTCTCGGCGCTGACACCGGTCATGATGGCGTCGAGCCGGGCGCCACCGGCGAGCCGGAGCAGCAGGGGTTCCTTCAGGGTCGTGCCGCGCAGGCGTTCCCGGTCGAGCGTGGTCTGGCGGGTTCGGAGGATCCCGTGGCTGACGTGCAGGGTGCGGCCGTCGTCGGTGAGAGTCATGTTTCCGTACGTCAGGAGGTACCGGACGCACGCGAGTGCGCTCGCCGCGATCAGAAGGATCACGACACCGACGCCGACAGCGATGGCGATTCCGACGTGTTCGGCGGACGCGATTCCTTCGGTGACCGTGTTGGAACGGATGATCGCACCGCCGATGCCGTATTGAAAGGCGACGCCGACGACTGCACCGACGGTCACCAGGCCGGTAACCGAGAAGGGCGCGTACCGGACCCATGCCGCGCGCCAGTGGCCGATCTCGGCGACACGGGCATCTCCGGGGCCCGGGGCGTGGGGGGTTTCCTCGGAAGACTCACGGGACAGGAGCGCGGTTCGCAGAGCGGGGACCAGTGTGGACGACAGGGCATTGAGTTCGAACTTCGCGGCATCCGGTTTGGACCCCACCTGCTGACCGGTCCCGATACGGACGATCGACAACCCGAGCAGACGATGCAGCACTCCCGCCTCGACGTCGACGGACCGGATTCGACTGCGCGGCACGGACAGCAGACGTTTACGGAACAGCCCCTGCCGCAACTGTACGTGTACGGGACCGATGCGATAACTCGTTGTGAACCATCGGGTCAGACCGAGAACCACGAACGCACTGACGGCGACCAGTCCCCACAGATGGTTTCCGCTCTCGCTGCCGACGAGGAAGGTGAGGAGCAGGACAGGAAGGAGTTTGACGATCTCGTTGATGGGATGAATCAGCAGCATGCGGTGATCGAGCCGCAGCCAGGGCAACTCCTGTTCGACCGCGACGGCGTCCACGCCCTCGGCGAGTGGCGGAGCGACACCGGGTTCGGGACCGGCACTCATGTGGCGTCACCGACGTGGGTACCGGCGATGTCGGTAAGCCTCGCGACCGTGCGATCGGCGGTGTGCTGGTCGAGAGCGGTGATCTTGACGGCTCCGGCGGAGGACGCGGTCGTCACGGTGACCGTCGCGAGTCCCAGCATGCGGTCGACGGGCCCCCTCTCGGTGTCGACGGTCTGTACGCGGGAGATGGGGGCGATGCGGCGTTCCTGGGTGAACCAGCCGGTTCGGGTGTAGACCGCGGTGTCGCTGATCTCCCACCGGTGAACGCGGTACCGCCATTGCGGTACGACGGTGATGTGGAGCAGTGCGAGAACGAGCGTGATCGCGAAAACGCCGACATGAACCCACGTCGGCCACCAAGTGCCCACGAACGCGGCGACGGCCTGGAGGGCGAACACCGGCAGCCACAGCAGGGTGGCGTTGATCGCCCACAACTGCTTGGCTCTGGGGCTCGGACGCCACAACGGCTCGGCCATGGTGACGGTGGTGGGCACACTCATGACCCTACTTTGGCGGTGCACCGGCATTCTGTCGAGAAGCGACCTATCGTAGGAGGACCGCCGAAGTGAAAGGAGCGCAGACATGACGTCATTCGATGCAGCCGGCTCCCCCGAGGTTCCCGAGGCAGACCGTCTGGAACAGGATTTTGCCGTCACCGACGAGGAGTCGGGAGAGGTGTCGGACGAGGTGCCGGCGGGCGGAACCATTCCGTCGTCATTGGAGGTGAACGAGGCGGACGCGGTGGAACAGAGCCTCGAGGTTCCGGACGACGAGGACTATCCGCGCTGACGAGGTGACCAGTGTCTGCGCCACCTTGGGTGGCAGCGCTCGTCGTCCATGGCGCATGATCGCTGGGTGACCCATTCAGGTGAAGATTCCCACCGGCCCGCGATGCTTCCCATGCCGGGTGTTCCTGCGGCGAGCGCCTCGGGAACATCGGTGCAGGTAGTAGCGCCCTCCGCCACTGCCATGCGGCGGGTGCTGCGGCGCGCGCGGGACGGCGCGACGCTCAACGTGGACGAGGCGACGACCCTGCTGCAGGCGCGCGGCGACGACCTCGCGGATCTGTGTTCTTCCGCGGCGAAGGTGCGCGATGCAGGTCTGCTCGCGGCGGGCCGGCCCAGGGCGGTGACGTATTCACGGAAGGTGTTCATTCCGCTCACCAGGCTGTGCCGCGACAAGTGCCACTACTGCACGTTCGTGACGGTGCCCGGAAAGTTGCGGGCCGAGGGGCGCGGTGCGTACCTGGAACCGGACGAGGTGCTCGAGATCGCTCGTCAAGGCGCCGAATTGGGCTGCAAGGAAGCCCTGTTCACCCTGGGTGATCGGCCCGAGGACCGGTGGCCCGAGGCCAAGCAGTGGCTCGACGAACGTGGCTACGATTCGACCCTGGACTACCTGCGGGCCATGTCGATCCGGGTGCTCGAGGAGACCGGGTTGCTGCCGCATCTGAACCCCGGGGTGATGGGCTGGGAGGAGATCTCCCGGCTCAAGCCGGTGGCGCCCTCGATGGGCATGATGCTCGAGACCACCTCGACGCGGCTGTTCACCGACAAGGGGGAGTGCCACTACGGCAGCCCCGACAAGGACCCGGCAGTGCGGTTGCGCACGCTGACCGACGCCGGACGGTTGAGCGTGCCGTTCACCACCGGGATCCTCGTCGGCATCGGGGAAACGGTGGCCGAACGTGCCGAGTCGATCATGGCGATCCGTAAGTCGCACAAGGCGTTCGGTCACATTCAGGAAGTGATCGTGCAGAACTTTCTGGCCAAGCCGGACACCGCGATGCGCGACACGCCCGACGCGGGACTCGAGGAGTTCCTGGCGACGATCGCCGTGTCGCGACTGCTGCTCGGTCCGTCGATGCGGATCCAGTCACCGCCGAACCTGGTGTCGAACGCCGAATGCCTGGCGTTGCTGGGCGCGGGTGTCGACGACTGGGGCGGTGTCTCGCCGCTGACCCCGGACCACGTCAATCCGGAGCGGCCGTGGCCCAACCTCGACACGCTGGCCGAGATCACGGCGGAAGCGGGCTTCGAACTCACCGAGCGGACCGCGGCGCAACCACAGTACGTGCTGGCGGGCTCGCCGTGGATCGACCCGCGGATCGCCGGACACGTGCAGGCCCTGGCGGATCCGCAGACCGGACTGGCCATGCCGGACGCCAAGCCCGTCGGCCTGCCCTGGCAGGAACCGGACGAGACGTGGGAGTCGACGGGTCGCGTCGACCTGAACACCGAGATCGACACGGAGGGCCGGAACACCGAGACGCGCAGCGACCTGGGCAGTGCCTTCGGCGACTGGGACACCGTGCGCGAGCAGGTCCTGGAACTGAGTGCCCCGGCGCGGGTGGATACCGATGTGGTGGCCGCGCTGCGCAGCGCCGAACGCGATCCGGCCGGTCTGACCGACGACGAGTACGAGGCGCTGGCCACCGCGGAGGGGCCGGGTCTCGAAGCCGTTGTCGCGCTCGCGGACGCGCTCCGCAAGGAGGTCGTCGGCGACGATGTCACCTACGTGGTGAACCGGAACATCAACTTCACCAATATCTGTTACACCGGTTGCCGGTTCTGCGCGTTCGCGCAGCGCAAGGGCGACGCGGATGCCTTCACCCTATCGGCGCAGGAGGTGGCGGACCGGGCATGGGAGGCACACGTCGCGGGTGCCACCGAGGTGTGCATGCAGGGCGGCATCGATCCCGAGTTGCCGGTCACCGGATACGCGGACCTGGTGCGGGCGGTGAAGGCGCGGGTGCCGTCCATGCACGTGCACGCGTTCAGTCCGATGGAGATCGTCAACGGCGCCGCCCGCAGTGGTGAGAGCGTGCGCGACTGGCTGACCGAACTGCGCGAGGCCGGGCTGGACACCATTCCCGGGACCGCGGCGGAAATCCTCGACGACGAGGTGCGGTGGGTGCTCACGAAGGGCAAGCTGCCGACGGCGACGTGGGTCGACGTGGTGACCACCGCCCACGAGGTGGGCCTGCGGTCGAGTTCGACGATGATGTACGGGCACGTGGACAACCCCCGGCACTGGGTGGGGCATCTGAACGTTCTCAAGGGAATTCAGGACAGGACGGGCGGGTTCACCGAGTTCGTGCTGTTGCCGTTCGTGCATCAGAGTGCGCCGTTGTATCTAGCTGGGGCGTCGCGTCCGGGTCCGACGAACCGGGACAATCGCGCAGCGCATGCGCTGGCCCGGATCATGCTTCACGGGCGGATCTCCAACATTCAGACGAGCTGGGTGAAACTCGGCGTCACGGGTACCCAGGCGATGTTGCAGGGTGGTGCGAACGATCTCGGCGGCACGTTGATGGAGGAGACCATATCCCGGATGGCTGGGTCCCAGCACGGCTCGGAGAAGACGGTCGAGGAACTGCGCGCCATCGCCGAGGGCATCGGCCGTCCCGCACGCGAACGCACCACCACACATGCCCGACGCGAGGGAAGGACACCTGCTGCATGAGTGACACGGACCGGCTGGGCGACGACAGGGTCGTCGTCATCCTCGATCGAGCGGCACGCGGTATCAACCCGGT
Source organism: Rhodococcus sp. (in: high G+C Gram-positive bacteria) (assembly GCF_049286785.1). GTDB lineage: Bacteria > Actinomycetota > Actinomycetes > Mycobacteriales > Mycobacteriaceae > Rhodococcus_F. The sequence continues at coordinate 39,508 of NZ_JBAQEO010000244.1, forward strand.
GCTCGATCTCGCATACACGGACCCCTTCGGGATCAAGAGCCGCACCTTCGCGCCGACGGCCGAGGAACGAAACGCGGCGGAGGCTCTGCTGGACGGCATCGCGTGGCTGCTCGACACGATTCATTTCCCCGGGACGGCCTCGTGGGAGGAGGCCACCGACGACCAGCGTGCCCGCTGGTGGGTTACCCGGATCGGCGCGCTGAACACGATCGCGGTGGCGTTTCCGGGCATGTTCGGTGTGCTGTTGAACCGGCTGCCGATTCAGGATCTGCTGGGGTTCGCGAACCAGACGATGGTGCTCGTCGCGGTGGCACGCGAACACGGGGTGACCGGACGCACCGAGCAGGTAGAACTGCTGGCGTCGGTTCTCTGTGGGCGGGAGACCGACGCGGGTCCGGTACTCGCCGCCGGCGGTGCGCACCGGGAAGAGGGGAGCCGCGACTCGACGTGGCGGCCGTTCGCATTGATCGGGGGGCTGTGGCGTACGGCGCGCACGGTCCGCGCACTCACCGACGAACTCGACAAGCGTCCGCAACCGGGCAGGACGCTCTCGTTGCTCGAGAACATCCCGGTGGTGGGGGTCGTGGCCGCATACGTCGGCGAACGCGGCGCGTTGCTGCGGGCCGCGAAGCAGGGCAGTGAGTGGATCGCGTTCCGCACGGCGGTGCCGGCGCCTGTGCCGGTGCGTTCGGTGAGGTAACCCTCACCTCGGAGTCGCGGGCCCGACAGGGAATAATGATTCCGCCCCGGGGTGCAGCGTCCGTACCTCGTGCTTACTCGTGTCAGAAAGGCAGGGAGAGCAACAGTGCCCTACACGATTGCTGAACCGTGCGTCGATGTGCTGGACAAGGCGTGTATCGAGGAATGCCCTGTCGATTGCATCTACGAGGGCGGGCGGATGCTGTACATCCACCCGGACGAGTGTGTGGATTGCGGCGCCTGCGAACCCGTCTGCCCGGTCGAGGCCATCTTCTACGAAGACGACGTCCCGGAACAGTGGAGCGGTTACATCGCCGCCAACGTCGATTTCTTCGACGATCTCGGTTCTCCCGGCGGCGCAGCGAAGTTGGGCAAGGTCGACTACGACCCGCCGTTCGTCAAGGCCCTCCCGCCCATGGGCGAGGACTAGATGTGCCGCGCATCTCGCTAGCCAAGACTCTTCCCGACTTTCCCTGGGATTCCCTCGAGGCAGCCAAGGCGAAGGCCGCCGCTCATCCGGGCGGAATCGTCAATCTGTCGGTGGGGACACCGGTCGATCCGGTCGCCCCGATCATCCAGGACGCCCTGGCCGCCGTTGCGGCCGTTCCGGGGTATCCGACCACTCACGGCACCGAAGAACTTCGGGTCGCCGCAGCCGAGTCGCTGCTCCGTAGGTACGGGATCGGTGGCATCGATCCGCAGGCGATCCTCCCCGCGATCGGGACCAAGGAATTCATTGCGTGGCTGCCCCGGTTGCTCGGCCTGGGAGCCGAGGATCTGGTGGTCATCCCGGAACTGGCGTATCCCACCTACGAGGTGGGTGCGCTTCTCGCCGGTGCACGGATGATCCGGGCAGACGGGCTGAACCGGCTCGGTCCGGAGAGCGCGTCGCTGATCTTCGTCAATTCGCCGTCCAATCCCACCGGCAAGGTGCTCGGACTCGAGCATCTGCGGAAGGTGGTCGACTGGGCACGCCGTCGCGGCGCCATCGTGGTGTCCGACGAGTGCTACCTGGGTTTGACCTGGGAAGTCGAGGCTCTCTCGATCCTCGACGAGCGGGTGAACGACGGTGACCTCACCGGGCTCCTCGCGGTCCATTCGCTGTCCAAGACGTCGAATCTGGCGAGCTACCGGGCGGGTTTCGTGACCGGGGACCCGGCGCTCGTGTCCGAACTTCTCGAGCTGCGCAAGCATGCGGGCATGATGGTGCCGTTGCCGATCCAGTCCGCCATGACCGCGGCGCTGCGCGACGACGAGCACGAGAAACTTCAGCGTGAGCGTTACCGCAAGCGTCGAGACATTCTCCTCGCGGCCGTTCGTGGCGCGGGGTTCACCGTCGACAACTCCGAGGCGGGGCTGTACTTGTGGGCCACCCGCGGCGAGGCCTGCCGCGATACCGTCGAGTGGTTCGCCGACCGCGGAATCCTCGTGGCGCCGGGGGAGTTCTACGGTCCCCGCGGCTCCGCGCATGTGCGGATCGCGCTCACCGCGACCGATGAACGGATCGACGCCGCGGCCCAGCGGTTGAGTTGAGAGGCGGGTCGCGCCGTGACCCTCGACGACGTTGCCGACGAGTTGTACGGTCTCGACCCCGGCGAGTTCGTCGAGGCACGCAAGGCTCGGGTGGCGGCGGCAAAGCAGGACGGGGATCGCGACCTCGCCACCGCGATCGGGAAGCTGCGCAAACCCACCACGGTCGGCTGGCTCGTCAACCTCCTCGCTCGGCAACTACCCCACGAGATCGACTCTCTTCTGGCGCTCGGTGAGGCGTTGCGGGATGCGCAACGC
>NZ_JBAQEO010000245.1:0-22235 GCF_049286785.1 Rhodococcus sp. (in: high G+C Gram-positive bacteria)
GGGTCTGCAGGATCTCGCGAGCGAGGGAAGCCGTCTCGGACGGCGTCTTGCCGACCTTCACACCGGCCGCCTCGAGGGCGTCCTTCTTGGCCTGCGCGGTTCCCGAGGAGCCGGAGACGATGGCGCCGGCATGGCCCATGGTCTTGCCCTCGGGAGCGGTGAAGCCCGCGACGTAGCCGACGACCGGCTTGGTCACGTTGGCCTTGATGTAGTCGGCGGCACGCTCCTCCGCGTCGCCACCGATCTCACCGATCATCACGATGACCTTGGTCTCGGGATCCTTCTCGAACGCCTCGATGGCGTCGATGTGGGTGGTGCCGATGACCGGGTCGCCGCCGATGCCGATGGCGGTGGAGAAACCGAAGTCACGGAGCTCGAACATCATCTGGTAGGTCAGCGTGCCCGACTTCGAGACGAGGCCGATGGGGCCGCTGCCCGCGATGTTGGCCGGGGTGATGCCGACCAGCGACTCGCCCGGGGTGATGATGCCGGGGCAGTTGGGGCCGATGATGCGGGTCTTGTTGCCCTTGGAGACGTTGTACGCCCAGGCATACGCCGAGTCCTGCACGGGGATGCCCTCGGTGATGACCACGAGGAGCGGGATCTCCGCGTCGATGGCCTCGACGATGGCGTCCTTGGCGAAGGCCGGGGGAACGAACGCGATGGAGACGTCCGCGCCGGTCTTCTCGATGGCCTCGGCCACGGTGCCGAAGACGGGCAGCTCCACGCCGCCGTCGTGGGTGACGGTGGTGCCGGCCTTGCGGGCATTGACACCGCCGACGATCTGGGTGCCGGCCTTGAGCATCAGGGCCGTGTGCTTGGTGCCCTCGCCGCCGGTGATGCCCTGGACGATGACCTTGGAGTCCTTGGTCAGGAAGATTGCCATTTGTATGTGTCCCTTACTTTGCGGCGAAGGCCAGCTCGGCAGCCTTGTCGGCAGCCTCGTCCATGGTTCCGACAACCGTGACCAGCGGGTGCGCGGCCTCGGCGAGGATGCGACGACCCTCTTCGACGTTGTTGCCGTCCAGGCGGACGACCAGCGGCTTATTGGCCTCGTCACCGAGGGTCTTCAGGGCGCCGACGATGCCGTTGGCAACCGCATCACACGCGGTGATGCCACCGAAGACGTTCACGAACACGCTCTTGACCTGCGCGTCGTTGAGGATGACGTCGAGACCGTTCGCCATGACCTCCGCGGAGGCGCCGCCACCGATGTCGAGGAAGTTGGCCGGCTTGACGCCACCGTGCTTCTCACCGGCGTAGGCGACGACGTCCAGGGTCGACATGACCAGTCCGGCACCGTTACCGATGATTCCGACCTGGCCGTCGAGCTTGACGTAGTTGAGGTCGTTCTCCTTGGCCTTCAGCTCGAGCGGATCGGTGGCGTCCTTGTCCTCGAACGCCGCGTGGCCGGGCTGACGGAATGACGCGTTCTCGTCCAGGGTGACCTTGCCGTCGAGGGCGAGGATCTGGTCGTCGGGCGTGCGGACGAGGGGGTTGACCTCGACGAGGAGAGCGTCTTCCTTGACGAAGACGTCCCACAGCTTCTGGATCGTCACGGCCGCTGCGTCGAGCACCTCGGCGGGCAGCTTTCCTGCCTCGGCGATGCTGCGCGCGAACGCGAGGTCGACACCCTTGACTGCGTCGACGGGGATCTTCGCGAGGGCGTCGGGGTTCTCCTCTGCGGTGACCTCGATCTCGACGCCACCCTCCACCGAACACATGGCCAGGTAGGTGCGGTTGGTGCGGTCGAGCAGGAAGGAGATGTAGTACTCCTCAGCGATGTCACTCGCCTCTGCGACCAGCAGCTTCTTTACGATATGACCCTTGATATCGAGGCCCAGGATCGCCTCGGCGTTGGCCTGCGCGGCATCGGCGTCGGCGGAGTACTTGACGCCACCCGCCTTTCCGCGGCCACCGACCTTGACCTGCGCCTTCACCATCACAGGCTTGCCGATTTCTTCGGCAATCTCGCGTGCGCCTGCGACCGTGTCGGTAACACGCCCAGCGGAGGTCGGCACCTCGTGCTTGGCGAAGAGTTCCTTCGCCTGGTATTCGAAGAGATCCATCTGCTCACCGTCTCGTCTGCGTTGACACCCGCTCGAGGGGTAGGAGCGGGTCTGATTTGGACTGTAGCTAGTTGCTTGGCCCGTTCTGCGCCCACGTGGATGCTATGTGGTCCACATCACGCGATACGACGTGCCGAGGCGGGCCTCACTGATTTTACAGCGACGTATCTCACCTGTTCGCGCTGCGTGCAGTGAGGCCCGCGGCAGCCGCGATCAACAGTAGGCCCACCGCTGTCGGGACGACACCGGGGCCTGACTCCGGGTTCTCCACCCTGGCCTGCACGAGCGGCCAGGACGCCAGGTACAGCCCGACGGCACCGGCCGAACCGACCAGCAGTGCCACGGCCCGCGCCGGCCGTGCGCGGGCGGCGACGATCACAGCGATGACCACTGCGGAGCCCAGCAAGACCCGTCCCCAGACGTCGAGCCCCCACGGAAACTCGGCGAACGACGCGGCGGAGTAGTCGTCGCCCCGGGTATCGACCCCGTGAAAGAGCGGCAGTCCCAGCCCGACGAAGGCGATGAGCGCCCCGAGACCGCCGACCGCCAGCCGCACACTGTCGATGGTCGACTCCTGCGAGGTGTCGATCTCCTCGCGTTCCGCCGAGCCCGCGAACCATGCCGACACACCCGTCGCACCGGCCGCGAGGGCGGCACACCAGAGCAGGACCGACCCCAACCCGACACCGATACCGGGCACGTCCGTGGCGAGCACCACCGACTGCGTCACCAGCGCGACCGAATAGGGGATGGTGACCCACAGCACACCGACGGCCGGCCGCACCGCGGTCGCGAACTCGGAGAAGAACAGCCAGATCGACGCGACGACGAGGACGATCGCGGCGACGAGAACCACACGTGTCGCATAGACCTGCGGAGCCGTCAGGTCGGCAGGTGTGTCCAGGACGGGAAGCAACGACCCGACCCCGGCGACCACACCCGTGAGAACTCCGAGGATGCCGGTGGTCACATGCCAGCGGGCGATACGGGCCCGAGCAGCCTCGGCCTCCGCGCGCAGCGCCGCCTTCGCCACACCCTTGCCGGACGCCGGCACCGCCCCCTTCCTGGCCGCGGGTTCGTCGGGCGCCGATACCGGTGCCGCGAGCGCGCGGAGCATTCTCGCGTCCCGCGCACGATCGACTGCCGGCACGCAGATTCCGAGGACCACGAGAAGGGCCGCTCCCACGGTTCCCCACACCGCGCCGGGGCCCGGGCCGATTCGTTCACCGGCGGCGAGGCCGGCCAGCAGACGCGTCCCGGAGAGACCGAGGGTCGCCAACCCCGCGCCGACGAGCGCGCCCGACGCCACCGGCGGTGCGATGGACGCCAACGCGAAGGCCACCACGATCAACAGGGCGGCGGCCGTCAACCCGGCGCCGAACGCTGCCGCGGGAGCGGATTCGACCACGGCCGGAACGAGAATGACCGGGTCCTGCGAAACGAATGCGGGCGCGAACAGGGCGCCGCCGGCCACAACCGCGGCCGCGACCGCGAGTGCGGAGATCCAGAACCCGACCCGGGCGCCGGTCGCGCGACCCACCTGTTCGGAGCTGCGGGCGTCGCCGTAACCGTCCGCGAGCGACGCCCGGTGGACCGCGACCATGCCGAGAAGGCCCGCGACCGCCATGAGTACGTGCCCGAGCAGCACGGCGTAGGCACCGGGACCCGCGGTGAGTTCTGCGGCCGTGTCGGGCCGGAACAGTTCGAGGCGATTGGCGTCGAGCGCGTCGGACCACAGCTGAGTGTCGAGCACGGCGGAACCGATGGACACCGCACCGGCGCCGGCCAGAACCCCACCCGCCACGGCAGGGCGACGAGCGAGCACGGCGGCGAGTGCCGTCGCCGGCGACGCCAGCGCGAATACGGCCGCGGCGACGGCAGCCGCGGAGATACCGGGGACGGAGTCGCCGTCCTGAACCGTCCTGACCGTCTGGAAGACCGGTGCCGCCGCCACGCCCAGACCACCGGCCAGTGCGAGCGCAACCGCAAGCGCCGACGCCCGCCGCGTCCTGACGGGGTCCGGTTCGCCCACATCCACCGCAGCCGTGCCACCGGACGCGGGTATGCGCTCGGGCTCGGCCCGACTCCCGTCTCGAGATCGAGTTGATGACGCCACGGAAACGACGCTAACCCGTGGCCGGCCGCTCACCCTCGGTGTGACACGCCGGGGGCGGGGCGCAATGGTCCTGAGACCGGGATGGGCCGGACACCGCATGCCCGGGCAGGCCGCATTTCCCCAGCTCAGAATGTGATGCGTGTCACATGTAACGGATCCTTCTCCCTACGGCTTGCGCGCATCGCAACCGTTTCGTTACCGTCGCCAGAGTCAAAGTCACAGGCAGGTCACGAGCAGGAGGTCGGACGGGCGTATGCACCACCGCAGCCAGTTCACGGCCAGCCGATTTGTGAATCACGCTGACGACGAACTCGAGGCCTCGTTCTCGGTTCCCACGCCCGCATATCCAACGAGGTCGGTCGAGTATCACACCGAGACCGATAGTTCTGAGATCTCCAACATGTTATTTCGTGATTCACATTCGAAACACTCGACATTCGACAGTCCTGAAGATACCGACGGTTCCGACAGGAATCTCAGCGAGACCGAGATTCCCGGCTTCACTCCCCAGGGCGCTCCCCCCCATTCCCGCCGCGGGGCGCACCGAATTCCGACTCCTCCCTCAGCTCTCAAAGGCCGCGCAGCAGTTCTCGCCGTAGCCGCCGGCGCCGTCGTCGCCGCAGGACAGGCCGCAACAACCGGCTCCTCCAGTTCCGACCACTCCGAAGTAGCCCTCGCAGGCGATGAAACCAGCGTGATCGGGTCCACCGCGGAACCCCAGGCCGCACAGTTCTCCCCTGTTGCCGAGAGCACCGCGTCCCAGTCGGATGCACCGCAGGTCCTGAACATCGCCAATCCCACCGACCTGTCGCAGTTCAGCAACCTCCTCGCCAAGGGTCAGCGATTCAGCGAAGAACGCGCCGCACGTGAAGCCGCCGCCCGGCGCCCCCTGTTCGTGCTCCCCGCAGTGGGAACCTTCACCTCCAACTTCGGCTCCCGCTGGGGCACTCTCCATGCCGGCGTCGACATCGCCGCACCGATCGGCACCCCGATCGTGGCCGTGGCCGACGGTGAGGTCATCGACTCCGGACCGGCAGCCGGTTTCGGTATGTGGGTGCGTCTGAAGCACTCCGACGGCACCGTGACCGTCTACGGCCACATCAACACCGCCACCGTCACGGTCGGCCAGAAGGTCATGGCAGGCGACCAGATCGCCACCGTGGGCAACCGCGGATTCTCCACGGGACCGCACCTGCACTTCGAGGTCCACCTCAATGGCACCGAAAAGATCGATCCCCTCCCCTGGCTCGCCTCGCGTGGCATCAGCCTCGGCGTCGAGCGGGACTGACACCTCCAGCTTCGGTCTTCTTCACAGCTTGACCATCGGGACTCCACCGATCAGCATCAGCCGAACCTTGCCGGCGCTGCCGAAGTCGATCGTGACCGTCGCCGTCGGTCCTGCACCCTTCGTCTCGAGCACCGTACCGAGACCGTACTTGTCGTGGCTGACACGGTCACCGACCGAAAGTACAAGATTGTTGTTGCGGGATCGCGCGGCACCGAAGCTCGGGGTGCTACCGGCCGAGCCGGCGCCGTAACCCGAACCACCGTAACCCGAACCACCGCGCGCGCGGCCACCACCGATCGCCCCACCCGAACCGATCCCGGTTCCCGGGTCTTCGCGGCGCCAGTGCACCAGATCCGAGGGAATCTCCTGCAGAAACCGTGACTCGGGATTCTGGATGGGCTGACCCCACGCGGACCGCATGACGGCCCGAGTCAGATACAGCCGTTGCCGGGCACGGGTGATCCCCACGTAGGCCAGACGACGTTCCTCCGACAGTTCCATGGGATCACCGAGTGCCCGCATGTGCGGGAACTGGCCGTCCTCCCAGCCCGTCACGAAGACGACGGGAAACTCGAGACCCTTCGCGGTGTGCAACGTCATCAGCGTGACGACACCCTCGTCGGAGTCGGGGAGCTGATCGGAATCCGCGACGAGGGAGACCCGCTCGAGGAAGGCAGCGAGGGAACCGGGGTCGGGCTCGCCCTCTCGCGCGTCGACGTCGCCCTCTTCCGGCGGCTCGTCCAGTCCTGCGGCGTTGCGGGCATCGGAGCTGAACTCCCGGGCGACGCTCACGAGCTCGTTGAGGTTGTCGAGCCGTGCTCCGTCCTGCGGATCACTGCTCGCGGCGAGCTCCGCGCGGTATCCCGTGTTCTCGAGGACGGCCTCGACGATGTCGCCGACGTCGGCTGAGGCGTCGGTGTTCTCGGCCACGAACTCGGGGGGAAGCAGCGACCGCAACCCGTCCATCAACTCGAGAAACGCGGCGATGGCCTTCTGCGAGCGGGTATTGAGCAACGCCACCCTGCCCTCGGCGGCGTCGCGGAGCGCCCGCGCGAAGCTGACGCCCCGCTGCTCCGCGTGCACGGCCACGCAGGCTTCCGCACGGTCCCCGATGCCGCGGCGTGGGGTATTGAGGATGCGGCGCAAGCTGACGGTGTCATCTTCGTTCGCGAGGACACGCAGGTACCCCACGATGTCGCGCACTTCCTTGCGCTCGTAGAACCGCACGCCGCCGACCACCTTGTACGGCACCCCGAGCCTGATGAAGATCTCTTCGAGAGCGCGGGAGGAGTTGTTGGTGCGGTAGAAGACGGCGATATCGGCGAACTTGGCATCGCCCGCATCTACCAGCTTGTCGATCTCGGAGGCCACGAACGACGCCTCGTCGTGCTCGTTGTCCGCGACGTATCCGATGATGAGCTCGCCTTCGCCCGAATCCGTCCACAGCCGCTTCTCACGCCGTCCGGTGTTCTTCGAGATCACGGAGTTGGCCGCGGACAGGATGTTCTGGGTGGAGCGATAATTTTGCTCCAGCAGAATGGTGCGGGTATCCGGGTAGTCGCGCTCGAATTCCTCGATGTTGCGGATCGTCGCTCCCCGGAATGCGTAGATCGACTGGTCCGCGTCGCCCACCACGCACAGTTCGGCGGGCGGCACCTCCCGGGCGGGTGGCACTTCTTCCGTGACCGTGTCGCTCGTCACGCCCACCAACTCGCGCACCAGCATGTACTGCGCATGGTTGGTGTCCTGGTATTCGTCGACCAGGACGTGCCGGAATCGACGGCGGTAGTACTCGGCGACCTGGGGGAAGGCCTGCAACATGCCGACCGTCTCACCGATCAGATCGTCGAAATCGAGCGCGTTGGCGGAGCGAAGCCGCTGCTGGTAGTGGCCATAGACCCGGGCGATGAGCCGGGGCAGCTCGGTGGGCTCCTTCTCTGCGTCGGCACTTGCCCGGTCCGGGTCGATCAGCTCGTTCTTGAGATTCGAGATGTGGGTGGCGAGCAACCGCGCGGAGTAGCGCTTGGTGTCGAGGTTCAGATCCTTGGAGATCATCGTCAGCAGTCGTCGCGAATCGTCCGCGTCATAGATCGAAAAATTCGAGTTGAGGCCCGGCAACAGAGCCGCCTGCGCCCGAAGTATGCGCACGCAGCTCGAGTGGAACGTGGACACCCACATGTTGTGGGCGCGTGGCCCGACCAGTTGCGCCACGCGTTCACGCATCTCGGCGGCGGCCTTGTTGGTGAAGGTGATGGCCAGGATCTGGCCCGGCATCACACCACGCTCGGCCAGCAGATATGCGATACGACGGGTAAGGACGGCGGTCTTGCCGGAACCTGCCCCCGCCACGATCAGCAGAGGTGAACCCGCATGCACCACTGCCTCGCGTTGCTGCGGATTGAGGCCCTCCAGGAGGGTGTCGGAGGCCGCCCGCGCGGAGGGGGAAGCGGTGCCGGAAATAGTGTTCATCGCCGTCAAACCTACCGGCGTGCACCGACAGCGTCACAGGCGCTTGGCCTGCGAAGCCTCCCCGTGGCAAACTGATACACATGTTCAGTCCGTCGATACGCCCCCTGTGGCGATTTTCTGCGGGTGCCGGCCTACGGTGCCCGTGAACTGAACAGCTCACGAGCCCCGAGGTCCGCACCGGATCCGGGGCTTTTTCGTCAGCGAGCCTGGATCGGTAACGACTGGGGCCGATACCACGATCCAAGTTCCGACAAGAGGGAGACGAACCATGAGCGCTCAGACCGTCGCAGCAGCATCCACCAACGAGCCCGCCATTCCTACCAGCGAGGCCGAGATCGATGCACTCCGCAAGGAGATCGATCGTCTCGACGCCGAGATCCTCGCAGCGATCAAGCGTCGATCCGACATCTCTCAGCTGATCGGCCGCACCCGGATGGCCTCCGGCGGCCCCCGCCTCGTTCACAGCCGCGAGATGAAGGTACTCGAGCGGTTCGACGAGCTCGGCCAGGAAGGGCACACCCTCGCCATGCTCCTGCTGCGCCTCGGCCGTGGCCGCCTCGGGCACTGAGTCCGGCGCCGTCCGAATGCGGCATCGGTTCCGTCAGGCTGCACCCGTGTGACATCGGGCGAGGCGGGTGGCAGGGGCCACGGCTACAGCTCGAGTGCCACGTACTTGGTCTCCAGATACTCGTCGATTCCTTCGCTGCCCCCTTCCCGTCCGAAGCCTGATGCTTTGATGCCGCCGAAGGGGGCAGCGGTGTCCGAGATGACTCCCCGATTGACGCCCACCATGCCCGCTTCGAGGGCATCGGACACGCGCACCGCACGACGCAGGTCTCGGGTGTAGATGTACGCGGCCAGCCCGAATTCGGTGTCGTTGGCCGCGTCGATCCCCTCCTGCTCGGTGTCGAAGCCGGTGACGGCGGCCACCGGGCCGAACACTTCTTCCTTCAGGATCCGTGCCCGCGCGGGCACGTCGTCGAGCACGGTCGCCGGGTAGAAGTAGCCGGGCCGGTCGGGGGTGACGCCACCGAGGCGTACCCGGGCACCGGCGCCCACGGCGTCCTGCACGAGTTCGCCGACGGTCTCGAGCTGGTCGGCATTGATCAGCGGTCCGAGGGTGGTGCCGGACTCCGTTCCCGCTCCGAGCGTGAACGACGACAATTTCTCGACGAGTTTCGCGGTGAATTCCTCCCGGACAGGGTTCGCGACGTGGAAACGGTTGGCGGCCGTGCAGGCCTCACCGCCGTTGCGCATCTTCGCGAGAACGGCTCCGTCGACCGCGGCGTCCACGTCGGCGTCGTCGAAGACCACGAAGGGCGCGTTGCCACCGAGCTCCATCGACGTCCGCAGCAGTCTTTTCGCCGACTTCTCGACGAGCATCCGTCCCACACCGGTGGAGCCGGTGAAAGTGAGTTTGCGCAGGCGGTCGTCGTCGAGCAACGGTTCCGTGACCTCACCGGACCTCGACGTCGGCAACACCGACAGCACTCCGCTCGGCAGCCCCGCCTCGGCGATGACCGCGGCGAGCAGCAGCATGGTCAGCGGTGTCTCGGAGGCGGGTTTGACGATCATGGTGCATCCGGCCGCGAGCGCCGGACCGATCTTGCGGGTGCCCATTGCGAGCGGAAAGTTCCAGGGGGTGATGGCCAGACACGGACCCACGGGCTGCTTGGTCACGAGGATGCGTCCGTTGCCCGCCGGTGCGGGGGTGTAGCGGCCCGCGATCCGCACGGCCTCCTCGCTGAACCACCGGAAGAACTCGGCGCCGTACCTGACCTCCGCCCGGCTCTCCGGCAGCGCCTTTCCCATCTCCAGCGTCATGAGAAGGGCGAAATCGTCGGCGCGTTCGGTGATCTTCTCGAATACCGACCGCAGCAACTCCCCTCGCTCGCGGGCCGGGGTCGCTGCCCAATCGCGTTGCGCGGCGACCGCGGCGTCGAGCGCTTTCACGGCATCGGCCGGGCCTGCGTCGGCGACGCGGGTCAGCTCTTCACCGCTCGCCGGGTCGAAGACCGCGAAAGTGACACTGTTCTCGGCGTCGCACCACTCGCCGCCGAGGAAGAGCTTCGTGGGAACGGTTCGAATGAGTTGCTCGGCATCCATGCGGTCCATCATGCTCCGCCGCCGGATTCGCGCAGAACTTTTTCCGTCCGGGCACTAAGGTCGAAACCTGTGAGCTCAGACATCACCGACACCGCTGCCTGGAAGAAATTGCTCGATCATCACGCTGAGATCCAGTCCGTTCATCTTCGAGAGCTTTTTGCGAAGGATCCCGCGCGCGGTCACGAGTTCACCCTGTCCGTCGGCGACCTGTATATCGATTACAGCAAGCACCGCGTCGACCGCGACACCCTCGGATTGCTGACGGAACTGGCCCGCACTGCAGGGGTGGAGGAACAACGCGATGCCATGTTCGCGGGCGAGCACATCAACACGTCGGAGGATCGCGCTGTTCTCCACACCGCGCTGAGATTGCCGGCCGGCAGCTCGCTCACCGTCGACGGTCAGGACGTGGTGGCCGATGTCCACGAAGTCCTCGGCCGCATGGGCGACTTCACCGATCGGCTTCGGTCCGGGCAGTGGCGCGGAGCCACCGGAGAGAAGATCACCACGGTGGTCAACATCGGTATCGGCGGTTCCGATCTGGGTCCGGTGATGGTGTACCGTGCGCTCCGGCACTACGTCGACGCCGGAATCACCGTGCGATTCGTCTCCAATGTCGATCCGGCCGACCTGGTGCGGAGCCTGCACGATCTCGATCCGGCGACCACATTGTTCATCGTGGCGTCCAAGACGTTCTCCACGCTCGAGACGCTCACCAACGCCACCGCCGCCCGGCGCTGGCTGCTCGACGGACTCGGACTCGGAACCGAGGCGGTGGCAAAGCATTTCGTTGCCGTCTCCACTCATGCGGATCGGGTGACGGAGTTCGGTATCGACAGGGCCAACATGTTCGAGTTCTGGGATTGGGTGGGTGGCAGGTACTCGGTCGATTCCGCGATCGGCCTGTCGGTGATGTGCGCGATCGGCAAGGAACGGTTCTCGGAGTTCCTCGCCGGATTCCATGCGGTGGACGAGCACTTCCGGACGGCACCGCTCGAGGAGAATGCGCCGATCGTCCTGGGTCTCATCGGCCTCTGGTACTCGAACTTCTTCGGCGCCGAGTCCCGGGCGGTACTCCCCTATTCCAACGACCTTGGACGGTTCGCCGCCTACCTGCAGCAGCTCACGATGGAGTCCAACGGCAAGTCGGTGCGCGCAGACGGCTCGCCGGTTCCGACGTCGACGGGTGAAATATTCTGGGGCGAACCGGGAACCAACGGACAGCACGCGTTCTATCAGCTCCTGCATCAGGGAACCCGTCTGATTCCAGCCGATTTCATCGGTTTCGGAGAGCCCGTCGACGACCTGCCCACCGCGGACGGCACGGGCAGTATGCACGATCTGCTGATGAGCAACTTCTTCGCGCAGACCAAGGTGCTGGCGTTCGGCAAGACTGCCGAGGAGATCGCCGAGGAGGGAACTCCCGAACGGCTGGTGCCGCACAAGGTGATGCCCGGGAACCGGCCTTCCACCACGATCCTTGCTCCCAGGCTGACCCCCTCCGTGATCGGGCAACTGATCGCACTGTACGAGCATCAGGTGTTCGTGGAGGGCGTCGTGTGGGGCATCGACCCGTTCGATCAGTGGGGTGTTGAGCTGGGAAAGACGCAGGCCGTGGAACTGCAGCCCGTTCTCACTGCCGCCGAAGCACCCGCACCGCAGAGTGATACGTCCACCGACAGTCTGATCCGCTGGTACCGGCGCGAACGCGGCCGGGCCTGAGTCACCAGTTCTCTGTGGTGTACACCCGGCCGGCACGGTCCTCGAGCCGGGCGCGCAGTTCTTGTTGCTCGATCCACCTGATGGCGCCGATGCCCCGGGACATGGCCGCGACACTGGCCGCGTACGCCCACAGCGCATCGTCGGCGATCACCGTCACCGTCGCCCATTCGGTGGAGAGTGGTTCGGTGAAGGGTGGCTCGGTGTCCGTGGGCGGTTCGGCTGCCGGCGGGCCGAACGTGGTGGACATGGCGGTCCCGTTCACCAGCTCGACCGTGTCGTCGCCGGGTACCGGAACCTGCCATCCCCCGGCAGGGCAGTGTCCGGAGGTCGCGATCACGTCGCCGATGCGGACGAGAGCTCCGCACTCGAGTTCCCGGGCGACGAGGTCCGCCGCCCGACCGACCGTGTCCGCTTTGGCGATGTCGGTGATGTCGAGCGAGGCGCCCCAGGGTGCGAACACCACGTCGTCGTCGATCTGGACGTCGAGATAGCTGGGTTCCGGATGCACGGTCGGGATGACGTTCTCGCCGGGCCTCTCGGATACGAGCGGATTCACCGCGCCGTCGGTCATGCGGGCCGCCCACAGCGCCGAGCGCAGCAGCGCCGACATCCTCCGGCTCACCTTCACGGGTGCGCCCTGCGACAGGTTGACGGCGTGTATCTCCGCGTCACCGCGTTGGAGGTCGCATACGGATTCGGCCTCGTCGATCACGCCCACGATCAACGACGTGGCCTCGGGAAGCGCGGCACCCTCGGTGACGTCGACCTCCACGACGGATCCCCACACCCTCCACTTTTCGACACTGACCATGGCGTACTCCGTGTACGGTCCGAACTGTGCTGCAATTCCAGTATGCGCCAACTGTCCAGAGGCGCCGCCGACAACGCATCGTAGGGGGCAGCTCCTCGTGACCGTCCGTCTCGGCGTCGTCGACGAGATGTTTCTCCGGACCCACCGTGGGCTGGGAATTCCGGTCGTCATGCAGGGTTTGTGGCGTACCGCGGACACGGTGGACGCCGCCGCTGTCGATGTGCTGTGCGGGATCCTCGCCCGTGGCCCGCTGGGACGGCGGGTGGTCCGTCCGCGGACTCCGGGAGCGAGGCCACGGTTTGTATCCGACGGCGGTACTTTCCCAGTGGAATATATGCACGTCCAGTCCGATTCGGTGCTCGAGTGGGCGGACGCGCAGGCGGCGTTACCGGTCGACCCCGAACGCGGAGCGGGCTGGCGGTTGTCGACAGCGTGGCTGGAGGACGGCGGCACGGTGCTGTCGCTGGTGTGCTCGCATGTGCTCGCCGATGCGCGGGGGCTCGCGGCAGCCATCGCCCAGGCTCTGGAGGGATATCCCGGTTCGGGCGCTACGCCCGACAGCGAAGCGGACACGTCCGACGTGCGCGACGCCGCCCTCCTCGCCCTGCGCGTGGCCGTGGGAACGGCCCGGGCAGTGGCCGGCCTCCTGTTCCGCGGCGCCCGGCGGAACGAGCTCCGCCAGTTCATGCGGGCGCGCGGGACAGTCTCTCGGGAGGTGCTGCGCCGCGCCCCGGTATCGGCGGTACTGGACGTGGGCGCCGAACAATGGGACACCGTGGCCGAGGAGTCCGGGGGAACCGCGAACAGCCTGTTCCTGACGGTCGTCGCCGGGTTGGCCAGGCGCGAGGACGAATCCGGTTCCCTGACACTCAGCGTTCCGATGGACGTACGCGACCGCGAGAACTCGGCCGGCGCCGCCAATTCCGTCGCCATGGTCGAGGTGGAGGTCCGCCCGCACGACTCCGTTGCGGATGTGCGGGCCGCGAGCCGGGCGGCGTTCTCCGGGACCGCGATGACCAGTCCAGCCGGCTTTCCGGAGGAGATGCTGCAACTGGTTCCGGACCGGGTTGCGTACGCGCTCACCGGCAATCCCGGCGAGCGAGACGCCCTGTGTTCCAACATCGGACCGCTGCCCGAGAGCCTCGGGTCCTTCAGCGGCCACCGTGCGACCGGAATCGCCACCCGCGCAGTGCACCCGGGAGTGGTGTCCAGCCGGACCCGATTGTCCGCGTATCTCAGCCGGTTCGACGACCGCTACACCCTTGCGCTCGAATCGCTGGACGACCCGGACCACGCCACGCTCCGCGAACGGGCCGTGGATGTACTCGGCCGCCACGGTCTCACCGCACGGTACTGGTGACCGAACCTCGCCGTCCGCCCGGTCAGTACGGCTGGCGCGCCGATTCCGGGTCACCGTAAACGATGGCCCGCTCGCCCCGCGATCCCGACGCAAGGGTGGCGGCCCAGTTCAGCATGGTGCCGACCCGATTGCGATTGGTGGCCAGGAACGCGATGTGGATGACACCCCACGCCACCCAGCCGAGAGTGCCGGACATCCGGAGCGGTCCGGCCTGGACGATCGCATGGCGGCGCGCAATGTAGGCGGCGCTCCCCAGATCGCGGTACCGGAACGGAGTCCGGTCGGGCGCACCGCCTTCGATGGTGGCGGCGATCCGTGCACCGGCGTGCCGTCCACCCTGCATCGCCACCTCGGCCACTCCCGGCAACCCGTCGAGTGACATCAGGTCGCCGACCACCCAGACATTGGGGAATCCGGGCACGGTGAGATCCGGTTCGACCGCGATGCGGCCACCCTCGGATTGTTCTGTCGCCAAGGCTTTTGCGAGCTCGGCAGCGAAGGGCACCGCCTCGACCCCGGCCGTCCACAGTACGGTCCTGGCTTCGTAGCGGGTCTTCGTCCGGGCCTCGTCCTTTGCCGTGGTCTCGATGCCGGTCTCGCACACATCGGTGACGTGCACTCCGAGGTGTGTCTCGACCCCGACCTTGTCGAGTGTTCGCTGCGCGGCAGCCGAGAGCTTCGGGGCGAACGCGGGCAGGACACGATCAGCTCCGTGGAACAGCAGGACCCGCGCTTCGCGGGGATCGATGGACTGGAATTCGTGCGCGAGCGCCCGGACCGCCAATTCCCGGATCTGCCCGGCGAGTTCGACTCCGGTCGGGCCGCCACCCGCCACCGCGAACGTGAGCCACGGACTGCGTTCCTCCGGAGTCGGCAACGATTCGGCGATCTCGAAGGCCGAGATCAACTTTCGCCGGATGGCGAGTGCGTCGTCGAGCGTCTTCATCCCCGGCGCCCACTCGATGTACTCGTCGTGACCGTGATAGGCCTGACGCATGCCCGCGGCCACGACCAGGTAGTCGTAGGGGAGATCGAACGCGGACCCGTCGAACCGGCTCGCGGTCAGCACTCTCCGGTCGGCGTCGAGCGACCGTGCCTCGCCGAGCACGACGTGCGTGTTGGCCTGTTTGCGCAGCAGATGCCGCAGCGGTGTGGTGATCTCACCCTGGGACAGAAGCCCTGTCGCACATTGGTAGAGCAGTGGCTGGAAGACATGACTGGTACCCCGGTCGAGCAGCGTGATGTCCGCATCGACGTCGCGGAGCCTGCGGGCCGCGTACACACCGCCGAATCCGCCGCCGACGATCACTACTCGGGGACGTGCCGCACTCGTCATCGTGGCCACCTTGCCGGCTCGGTACTACTGCACGAAACGCGATGTCACCACATGGGGAAGATACCGCAGAACGAGGTCGATGCCCTGCCACCTGATTCCCGGCAGGGCGGAGCGCCGCGACTCCTTCTCGATGGCACTCACCATCGCGCTCACCCCCTCGTCGATGCTTGCGGTCATCTTCGCGCTGTCGCCTGCCTTTCCGGCCATGTCGGTGGCGATGTATCCCGGCAACAGGGTGGTCACGGCGATGGGTGTGGAGGCCAATTCCGTGGCGAGAGCCTCACCGAGCGCCGACACCCCCGCTTTGCTCGCCGAGTAGGCGGCCTTCGATCCGGGCAGCCCGCGGTCGGCACTGATCGACGACACCAGAACCAGGTGGCCGGAGTTCTGTTCGCGGAAGATCCCCAGCGTGGCCTCGCACTGCGAGAGTGCGCCGATGAAGTTGGTGCGGGCCGTGGCGAGGTTGGCATCGGCCCGGCCCGTTCCGATCTTGGCGCCCTTGCCGAGACCGGCGTTGACGATCACCCTGTCGAGACCACCGAGTTCGTTCCGCAATTCGCCGAAGACCCGGACCACCGCGTCGTGGTCGTTGACGTCGAGCGCCCGGACGGCCACCGTGATGCCCGGATTCGCGGCCTGCAACTCGTCGCGCAGATCCTCGAGGCGGCCGACGCGCCGCGCGCACAGGGCCAGGTCGCGTCCCATGGCGGCGAAGCGGCGCGCCATCTCTTCACCCAGTCCGGAGCTGGCACCGGTGATCAGAATTCTTCGACGGGTCATTCCGTCACAGTAGCTACTCGCACCGCGGCAGCGACCGGAATACCGTGGGACCATGACGGACGCTGCGCACGACCCCGAGGAGTTCGATGTCATCGTCATCGGCGGTGGGCCTGCCGGTGAGAACGCGGCGAGCTACGCCATCGCCGGCAGCGACCGGACCGCCGCATTGATCGAACACGAACTGGTCGGCGGCGAATGCTCGTACTGGGCCTGCATGCCCAGCAAGGCGTTGCTGCGTCCCGGGGAAGTTCTCGGTGCTGCGCGCAACATGCCCGGCGTGTCGGCCCCGGACACGCTCGACGTGAACGCCGTTCTCGCACGCCGCGACTCGTTCACCAGCAACCACGACGACTCGACACAGGTGATGTGGGCGGACGCCCAGGGCATCGAGGTGATCCGCGGGGCCGGGCGTGTCACGGGCGAGAAGGCGGTGACGGTCGACGGTTCACGCCGGCTCCGCGCCCGTCACGCCGTGGTGATCGCTACCGGCACCACCGCCGCGATACCCGACACCCCCGGCCTGCGGACCGCCCTGCCGTGGATCTCACGCGACGCCACCAATCTCGAGGAGATTCCGCGTCGGGTCGCGGTGATCGGCGGCGGCGTCGTGGCGTGCGAGAGCGCGACGTGGCTCCTGGACCTCGGGGTCGAGGAACTCACGATGGTGGTACGCGGCAAAGCGCTTCTGCCGAAAAACGAGCCGTTCGCGGGTCTGCTGGTGGCCCGCGCCCTGGAAAAGAAGGGCGCCCGCATTCTGTGCGGCGCGAACCTTCGCGGTGTCGAACGCCCCGGTGCGCGCGACACCGGGACGGGGCGGATCCACGGCGAGCCGGCCACGCTCGACCTCGCCGACGGTGGTCCGCTCGTGGTGGACGAGATCGTGGTCGCGACCGGACGGACCCCGGCGACGGCGGCGCTGGGACTCGACGACCGCCTGCTGAACTCTCACGGTTACCTCCCCGCCGACGACCACCTGACGACGGCGGAAGAGTGGCTGTACGCCGTCGGTGACGTGAACGGCCGGGCGCTCCTCACCCACATGGGCAAATACCAGGGCCGGGTCTGTGGCGACGTGATCGCTGCCCGCGCCGAGGGCAGGCCTCTCGACGGTTCCCGCTTCCGCGCTTCGGCGGACCACGGCCAAGTTCCGCAGGTGGTGTTCACCGATCCCCAGGTCGCGGCTGTGGGGCTGACGGAGAGGGAAGCCCGGGACCGCGGCATCGACGTCGAGATCCTGAAGGTCGACATCGCCGTCGCCGGCTCTTCGCTGTCGCGGGACGACTTCGCCGGTCACGCCGAGCTCGTGGTCGACCGCGCTGCCGACGTCCTGGTGGGCGCCACTTTCGCGGGCACAGAGGTGGCCGAGCTGATACACGCCGCCACCGTCGCGGTGGTGGGGAAGGTTCCGCTCGAGGTGCTGTGGCACGCGGTCCCGTCGTACCCGACCGTCAGCGAGGTGTGGCTGCGTTTGCTGGAGGGACGACGCTGAACCCGGACCTGCATTTCTGCGCGCCGTCGGCCCTTCTCCGTATAGTCGCCGACATGGCGTCTGACACTCTTCCGACCGACACAGTGGTGAAGACGGCCGAAGGCGTCGTCCGCGGGCGACGACTCGGGGACCTCGTCACGTGGCGGGGCATTCCCTACGCCGCGCCTCCGGTCGGGCCGCTGCGACTGCGCGCACCCCAACCCGTCCAACCCTGGTCGGACGAGCTCGATGCCACCCAGTTCGGACATGCCGCCGCTCAGCACAAGAAGTTCACGATCCTGCGGCCGGGCAAGTACCACCCCAGCAGCGAGGACTGCCTGACGCTCAACGTCCTGGCCACCCCGGGTAGGTCGGGAAGGCCGCGACCGGTGATGGTGTTCGTCCACGGCGGTGCCTACACGCTCGGCATGTCGGCCACGCCGCTGTACGGTGGGGCGTCGCTCGTGCGCCGCGGCGACATCGTCTACGTGTCGATCAATTACCGGCTCGGCTCCCTCGGATACCTCGACTTCACCCAGTTCTCCACCCCGGAGCGACCTTTCGACTCCAACCTGGGTCTGCGTGATCAGGTGGCGGCCCTCGAATGGGTGCAACGCAACATCGCCGCTTTCGGCGGCGACCCCGACAACGTGACGTTGTTCGGCGAATCCGCGGGCGCCGATGCCGTCACCACGCTCATGACCACCCCGGCAGCGAAAGGCCTTTTCGCCAAGGCGATCTCGGAGAGCTCCGCCCCCGGTCTGGTGTCCACCGCCGACCGTGCGGCCCAGTGGGCGACGGACTTCGTGACCCTCCTGGGTGCCGACGCCGCGAGCGCCGCCGAGGCTCTGAGCTCTGCATCGGTCGGTGACCTGGGACGTGCGGGACACCGACTTTCCCGCAAGGTGATGTCGGAAACGCCGGGTCTGCACGCGTTCGGACCCGTCATCGACGGCGACTTCCTGCCCGAACCGCCCTTGAAAGCGTTCGCCGACGGGTCCGCCCATCCGGTCCCGCTGATCATCGGTACCAACGACCGCGAGGGAACCCTGTTCCCCAAGGTCATGGACGCGTTGCCGACGAATCCCGATCGGATCCGACGAATGTTCGCACTCACCGATCCGGAAGCCGAGGCCCGCGTCACCGCCGCATATCCGGGTTACCCCGCACCCGAGGCCGCCATCGACCTGGGCGGCGATCTGACGTTCTGGAAGCCGTCCGTCGAGGTCGCCGAGGGGCACTGCCGGTACGCACCCACCTACAGCTACCGGTTCGACTTCTCTCCACGGCTGATGCGATGGCTCGGACTCCACGCCACCCACGGTTTCGAGCTGTTCGCCGTTTTCGACATCGCCGACAGTCTGTTCGGGCGCGCGCTCACACTGTTCGGCGGACGTCGCGGAATGAAGAAGGTAACGGACACCGTGCAGCGACACTGGCTGCACTTCGCCGCCGAGGGAAAGCCACTCGCCTCGTGGCCGCCGTACGACACGGACAGGCGCGCAACGCTCGTGTTCGATGCCGTCACCACGGTTCAGGACGACCCGCGCCGGGACCGGCGACTGGCATGGGAAGGATACGCCGGCTATCTCGGGCAGGGCCTGTGAGCTCGCTCGCCAGAGAGACCGCGTCCGGAAGGCTCGCCGGCCAGCGCATCGGCGACGTGGTGACGTGGCGGGGCATTCCCTACGCGGCTCCCCCGGTGGGCACCCTGAGGCTCCGAGCCCCGCAGCCTGTCGACCCGTGGACCGGGGTCCGCAGTGCCGCGAAGTTCGGATCGCCTGCACCGCAAGGGAGGAAGAACGAGGACGAGAACTGCCTGACTCTCAATGTGGTCGCGCCGGCCACCGCGCCCAGCGCTCCCCGGCCGGTGATGGTGTTCATCCACGGCGGTGCCTATTCGGGCGGGTCGTCGTCCCCGTCGCTGTACGGCGGGCACTCACTGGTGCGTCGCGGCGACGTCGTCTACGTGTCGATCAATTACCGGCTCGGCGCGCTCGGATATCTCGATTTCACTCAGTTCTCCACCCCTGAACAACCTTTCGACTCCAACCTCGGTCTGCGTGATCAGGTGGCGGCCCTCGAATGGGTGCGGCGTAACATCGCCGCGTTCGGCGGCGACCCCGACAACGTGACGGTGTTCGGTGAATCCGCCGGCGCCAACGCCGTCACCACCCTGATGGCGACGCCGGCCGCGAAGGGTGTGTTCGCCCGCGCCATCGCCGAAAGTCCGCCCGCAGCATCGGCGTACAGCCAGGAACGGGCAGCACGGTGGTCACGCGAGTTCCTCGACATCGCCGGTGTCGCCACATCCGAAGCAGCGGCCTGGCTCCCCAGCGCGGACGTCCGCACATTGGTCGAAGCCGGTGCGAAGTTGGTCAGGCGCGGCGCGGACGAGGAACCGGGGACGCGGGCGTTCGCACCCGTCGTCGACGGATTCTTCCTTCCCGCGCACCCGCTGGATGCGTTCTCGTCCGGTTCCGGGCACCCTGTTCCGCTGATCATCGGCACGAATCAGTATGAGGGTAGGGTTTTTCCGCGGTTTCTCAACATCCTGCCCACCGACCCCACCCGGATCGACAAGATGTTCTCCCATGTGGAGCAGTCGGTCAAGGAACGGGCCATCGCCGCGTATCCCGGCTACCCGGGCCGGCGCGCAGCCGCGGATCTGGGCGGCGACGTCACGTTCTGGGAACCGTCGATCCTCTGCGCCCAGGGCCACACCGTCGTCGCGCCCACCTACAGCTACCGATACGACTTCGCGCCGCGCCTGCTGCGGATCGCCGGACTGGGCGCCACGCACGCCACGGAGTTGTATCCCGTCTTCGGCTTGCACGGACCGTGGTTGTGGGCACTGACCGCGCTCGGTGGACGTCGGGGATTATGCAAGGTCACCGACACCGTCCAGACGCACTGGCTGCACTTCGCCCGCCACGGAACACCCGCGCCGGGCTGGCCGCAGTACTCGCTGGAGAATCGCGAGACGCTCATCATCGACGAGACCAGCCGCGTCGAGAACGATCCGATGGGTGACCGTCGCCGCGCCTGGCAGGGGTACCGACACCGTCGGTAGACCGGGTCCGGGGTCAGCGTGGCTCCTCGAAGAGTGACAGGACGTTTCCGTGCGGATCCTGGAACCACGCGACCCTGACCCCGTCGGGCGCCCGCCATGCCGCGTGCTCGTCCTGATCCATACCGGGGTATTCGGTGAATTCGATCCCCTTCGTCCGCAGCGAGTCGACGGTGCCGTTCAGATCCTCGACCTTCCACCCCAGCACCGTGTATCCGGTGTCGGCCCGCGACTGCACCAGCGTCACCCGGAGCATCGACCCGTCGCCGCCGTCGAGGGCGAGCGCGAACTCGTCACGTGAGAGCAGTCTCAATCCCAGCGTGTCGACATAGAACATCGACGAGACGTCCAGGTCCGTACTCGGTACGAAACTCACCAGCTCACCCTGAAGACCCATGTGTCAACTGTGCCCCCGTGGCGGGCCGCCCGGCAAGAGGTCCACCCCGGCGTCGCATGACCCGGAGCACAGGCTCCACACCCGGCAAGTTAACGTCAATTCGACAGTCTGTCTCGCATCGGAATGAGGAACTCACGTGTCTGCTCCCACCCCAGAGAAGAAAGGCCCCCTTGCGGGAATTCGCGTCGTCGAATTCGCAGGTCTCGGGCCCGGACCGCACGCCGCGACGTTGCTCGCCGACCTCGGCGCCGACGTCGTGTGCGTCCAGCGTCCGGGGCTGATCCCGCAGGACGGACCCTTCGATCAGATTCAGCGTGGTCGCCGCGTGGTCGAGGCCAATTTGAAGGATCCGGAGCATGTCGAGAAGGTCCTCGGACTGATCGAGCGCACCGACGTGGTGATCGAGGGCTTCCGTCCCGGCGTCACCGAACGCATGGGCCTCGGACCCGACGTCTGCCTCGAACGCAACCCGCGCGTGGTGTACGGCCGGATGACGGGGTGGGGGCAGGAGGGCCCGCTCGCCAACGCTGCCGGCCACGACATCAACTACATTTCGCTGACCGGCGTCCTGCACGCCATCGGTCGCAAGGGTGAGCGCCCGGTGCCCCCAATGAACATGGTCGGCGATTTCGGCGGCGGCTCGATGTTCCTCATCTTCGGCATCCTCTCGGCACTCGTCGAGCGCCAGAGCTCCGGCAAGGGGCAGGTCGTGGATGCCGCGATGGTCGATGGCGCGCTGGCGCTCTCGCACATGATGTGGGCGTTCCGGGGACGTGGCGTGTGGTCCGACGAGCGGGGCGTCAACCTCCTCGACACGGGCGCGCCGTTCTACGAGGTGTACGAGACGTCGGACGGCAAGTACATGGCCGTGGGGTCGATCGAGCCGCAGTTCTACGCACTGCTGCTGAAGGGGCTCGAACTCGACCCCGCAGACCTGCCGAACCAGATGGACATCTCCGCCTGGCCGCAGATGAAGAAGCTCTTCACCGAGAAGTTCCTCTCCAAGACCCGCGACGAGTGGGCCGCGATCTTCCTCGGCACCGACGCCTGCGTCTCCCCCGTGCTGACGTTCGCCGAGGCTCCGTCCAACGAGCACATCGCGGCCCGCGGGTCGCTGATCGATCTCGACGGCGTCACCCAGCACGCCCCGGCTCCCCGCTTCTCACGTACCCCTGCCGCCGTACCCACGCCGCCTGCACGTGAAGCCGTCGACATCGACGCGGTCTGGTAATCGACACGGTCC
>NZ_JBAQEO010000246.1:0-1753 GCF_049286785.1 Rhodococcus sp. (in: high G+C Gram-positive bacteria)
CGGCGACGTACACCCCGTTCGAGGGGATCGTGCTCGCCGACACGTTCCAGATCACCGAGGACGGCGACAGCCTCGACGCGGTCATGTTCCCCCAGAACAACGATCGCATCGTCCGTCAGCTCGCCACCCCCATCAACGTCGTCGTCGGCAATCCCCCTTACTCGGTCGGGCAGACCAGCGCGAACGACCTCAACGCCAACATCGCCTACCCGACCTTGGACAGACGTATCGAGAAGACCTTTGCCAGGCGCTCGACAGCGGGACTGAAGCGCAACCTGTACGACTCCTACGTTCGAGCGTTCCGGTGGGCCACCGACCGCATCGGCAACGCCGGTGTGGTCGCGTTCGTCTCCAACGGCGGCTGGATCGAAGCGAACAGCTGCGACGGCATCCGCCTCTCACTCGCGGACGAATACTCCCGCATCTACGTCTACAACCTCCGCGGCAACACGCGGACATCGGGGGAACAAGCCCGCAAGGAAGGCGGCCAGACATTTGGGTCCGGCAGCCGGGCAACGATCGCGATCCTCATCGGTGTCAAGAATCCCGCCCACACCGACGCCTGCGAGATCTTCTACCGCGACATCGGCGACTACCTCACCCGAGAGGACAAACTCCGCATCATCGATGACGGCGCCCTCGACACCATCGACTGGCAAACCATTACTCCGAACACGCACGGGGACTGGACCAGCCAACGCAACGACGATTTCGAAACCTGGCCAGCGATCGGCGACAAGAACGCCAGCAAGGACCAGGTTACGGTCTTCTCCACCTTTTCGGCGGGGCTGCAAACAAACCGCGACACCTGGGTGTCCAATTCTTCGCGTGCCAAGCTCACCGCGAACGTGCGCCAACTGATCGACAACTACAACACCCAGCACGCACCCTTCGCCGCCTACTGCCGCGCTGCCGGTGCTACCCGCCCGAACGAAGCCACCGTCACTGGGTACCTCACAACGAACCCACATGCTGCACAAGCGGACTTCATCAAATGGTCTCGGAGCCTCCGCACGCATCTTGCCCGTAAAACACAGATCGCACACCGCTCTGATGGACATGTTGTGGGCCTCTACCGGCCGTTCAGCAAGCAGCACACCTACTTCGACGGCCACCTGAACCACGAGCGATCACAGCTTCCGTCTATCTTTCCGACCGCACACCATTCGAACTTGGGGATTGTGCTAACTGCGCCAGCCTCGCACTTCGAATTCACACCGTTTATAACGGACCTGCTACCGAACCTGCACCTGCTCGACACCGGCCAGTTCTTCCCCCGCTGGACTTACGTCAAGGCTGAATCCGTCGACGGAGAACTCAATTTCGCATCCACCGACGATGCCGAGGTCGACGAGTACGGCTACCGCCGTGTCGACAACATCACCGACGGCGTACTCGCGCTCTACAGTGGCGCGATAGGCGACCAGGTCACCAAGGACGACATCTTTTACTACATCTACGGCCTGCTCCACGATCCCGCGTACCGCGAAACGTACGCGGCTGACCTAAAGAAAATGCTGCCCCACATCTCAACTCCCGAGACGCGAGAGCGGTTCGAGCAGCTCGCCACCGCCGGCCGCAGCCTTGCCGACCTGCACGTGAACTACGAGACTGTCGCACCGTACGAAGTCGACGTGCAGCTCAAGCCTGGAGCGGACTCGGGTGACCGCGAGACGTGGCGGGTGTCGAAGATGAAGTGGGGCAAGAAGAAGGACCCGGCGACCGGGAAAAACGCGGACGACCGCACCACCAT
>NZ_JBAQEO010000247.1:0-2592 GCF_049286785.1 Rhodococcus sp. (in: high G+C Gram-positive bacteria)
GTTTCGGTGTAGCCATCCCATCGCGGTGGGATTGGAAGTGAGCCGCAGGATTACTCGCCGGACGACGAGGCCTGTGGCTCGCGTCGTTTCCGCCCTAGATCTGCTCGAGGTCGATGGCTCCCGTCAGCCTGCGCAGATATTCGGGGTTCCCCACTCGGGATTGCACGACGGCCCCGCACACGATGTCGGCGACCCAGAGGGCCGGTTCGAGGCGACCGGTGGCATGGTGGACCCGCAGCGAGGACGTAATGACCTTCTGGGCGCGGAACTTCTGAAGAATGTCGACGTCGCTGGCGTCGAGGTGGCTTCGGGATTCGAGGGTGATGCGAGAACAGGGCATCTCCGCGAGATTCGGCAGCAGGTACTCGAGGCATTTGCGGCGGTGGCGGCGATCGGACGCACCCGCCTGGGTATGGACCACCACCAGACCGGCCAGTGGGAGTTCACTCACGGCCGCCACCAAATCGTGACGACGATCGGAACTGCTGCCGTGCCAGTGGACCTTCTTCTCGTGCCCCAGGCGGAGCGATTCCATCGCCTTCCGTACGGCCGGGACATCGTCTTCCTCACACAAGGCCGCGGCGAGGAGGTAGGTGTTGGGGTCGCGGTCGGGTTGAGATCCGCTCTCGTCACCCCAAGCTGTCAGCATGAGCAGCAATTCTAGGCAGTGGGCGCGACACCACTTGCCGATCGAGAGGTAAGCTCCCGTGGCACTCTCACCCGTCCGGCAGGAATGATCCACTGCCGGGCCCACCTTCCGCCCACAGGGCGCGCTCCACATCGACACGGCCCTCCCTCTGACTGGGCGACCTGCTGTTACCACAGGGTGAAGGGCATTCCGGCGGCTTCCGCCTCCGCGATTCGTGCTTCGATCGCGTGTGGCGGTTCGTGATTGGCCAGGCCGATCCGGATCGCGTCGGCGACGGTGCGGGTGCGACCGGCGGGACCGCGGACGTCGGCAAGCGGGCTGGCGAGGTTGCGGCGGCGCAGGTGGTATTCGGTGCGGTTGACGGCGTTGGTGCCCAAGCGCATGTGGTGCGGGTTGGTACATCCGGCGAAGTCGCACTGATGACACAGCACCGCGTCGTCGGTGCCGGACCACCCCAGCCGGGAGATGACGCCGTATTCGAGTTGATAGGCGAACAAATGGGCGGGGACAGTGCCGCGTCGGGAGGGCCCGGGCAGGCTGGCGGCCCGGAAGGAGCCGTGCCCGGTGGAGGAGACACTGCCCAGCCACGCCGTGCACCGGTCTGCTTCTCGCCGATAGCGTTTGGCGTCGAACCGCGCGACCACCGAGGGATCGTCGAGCCAGGACCGCCACAACCGTTCGGGGACCCGGATCGGCCGCGGCTGACCGAGCAACGCGAGCTGCACCACCGGTTCCGGCGGGTGCGCGGGCATTCCGAGGAGTGGAAGAACGTCGTCCACGACTACCACGCTGCTCTCCTCCGCGGCCGCGGTGCTGTTACCGGGAGGGTAGGGGTGGTATCCGACACGAATAGTGCGGGTAATCATGGACCACGCGTACCGGCGACAACTTGCGTCATCGGATGCAACTACGCCCCAGTTCGAATGTCAGAGGCCGATGTCGGTGACCGCGTTGGCAATCAGCGGCGCGTTCTCACGGGTATAGACCTCGATCATCGCGGGTGTGGTGTGCCCGGTTTGGCGCATGATCGCCTGGGCGCTTCGGCCGTTGCGGACCGCCTGGGTCACGAATCCGGCGCGCAGCGAATGCCCGCCGAGCTGTGCAACGACAGCAGAGTCGTACCCGGCCTGGGCGGCGCGCCGGCGGACCGCCTTGTGAATCGCAGCTCCCGACAAGGCGGTTTCGGAGAGGTTGCCGTTCTTCTGGATCGACCGGAACAGCGGTGACCGTGACCCGGTACGCGGCACCGCGCCCTTGCAGACGTGCCCGCCGAACGCCGGGGCGTTGCGCAGCAGCCGGATCACGCCCGGTCGGCCGTAGGAGTCATGGGCAGCGAGCACCTGCACCCACCGCAGATAGGCGCAGGGTGGGCAACTGGTGTGCGAAGTGGTGATCGGCAACGCCCTCGTCGTTCCTGCACCCTCCTGGTCGGTCTTGCTGCGCCGCAACCGGATGTGCAAACCGTCGAGCCGGTGCATGCTCGCATCCCCGCAGACGAGGTCGGCGAGGTCGCCGCGGCGGAAGGCGCCGGCGAACCCCATCAGCAGCAGCGCGGTGTCGCGGCGCTCGAGCACCTCCGACGCCCACCCGGTAACAGCCTGGCGGGCCGCGGCGACGATCGTGACGATGTCGTCGACCAGCAGCGGTGCGGCCTGGCGGCGCGGCCGGTCCCCGGTGGCGGCGTAGTCGCGGCGGATCCCGGACAGGGTGGCCGCGACGATCTCGTTGCCGATCGGGGC
This sequence comes from Rhodococcus sp. (in: high G+C Gram-positive bacteria), assembly GCF_049286785.1. GTDB lineage: Bacteria > Actinomycetota > Actinomycetes > Mycobacteriales > Mycobacteriaceae > Rhodococcus_F. The sequence continues at coordinate 2,389 of NZ_JBAQEO010000247.1, forward strand.
GGGGTGTCCGGCGAGGCGGTGGTGGTGCCCGATGGCGGCGACCCACCGCGACAGGGTAGCGGGGGCGTAAGCGCGGTCGCCGTCCTGGTTGTAGGTGTCGGCGGCGTCGATCAGGTAGGCGGCCACCACCATCGGGTGCGCCGGCATCGGGGTGTGCCCGTGGGAGAAACACCACGTGACGAATCGATCCCAGTCCGAGGCGTA
>NZ_JBAQEO010000248.1:0-1812 GCF_049286785.1 Rhodococcus sp. (in: high G+C Gram-positive bacteria)
GGTGAGGGCCGCGGACCCGTCCGCGGCCGACGCGGTCGGGCGGCCCCCACACCCGAATCTGCGTCGAAAAACCCTACGGAACGCCTTGTCGACCACACCTTCGGTGCCTGGGATCGGGCATCTCCCGCCGTCTCCACCCGCTGATACCCATCGTGGGTATGTTGGGGGTGGAAGCGGCCCGATGAGAGGAGTCGGCAATGAGCACCGAGACCCCCGAGGCCGGCCACGGCTACATCCAGTCCAAGGACGCCTACCTCATGCGCCTGCGCCGCATCGAAGGCCAAGCCCGCGGGCTTCAACGGATGGTCGAGGAAGAGAAGTACTGCATCGACATCCTCACTCAGGTCTCGGCGATGACCAAGGCGCTGCAGGCGGTGGCGCTGGGGCTGCTCGAAGATCACATCAGCCACTGTGTGGTCGATGCCGCCGCGACCGGCGACCGCGACCAGGCCGAGGCCAAGATCGCGGAAGTCTCCAACGCCATCGCCCGTCTCGTCCGGTCCTGACGCCCGACCGGTACCGACCTCCGACGGCGCTCTACCGGTGCACCGGCCGCATCCATCGAGCCTGCGACGCTGAGGGCTCGTCGCATCGGCTCTGCGGTACGAGTTCCGCGTCGAGCAGACGCGCAGGGAAGGAGTGGTCCCGAGCTGTCACCGGTGCGCACGGACCCATCCGTCCTGCTCATGCGGTTCCTACGACTTCCCGCGAAGAAAAGCGCTGACCAACCTCCCCGTGTCCGGGGTGATCAGCACTTGTGTCCACAGTGAGAAAGGAATTCCCCTGCCATGAAGACCACATACCTTGCCGCCGGCGCCGCCGCGGTCGCCGCCCTGGTCGCGTTGACCGCCTGTAGTAACTCCAACAACGATCAGTCAGCGCAGAGCAGTACCTCGGCGAGCGTCACCGCCACCACCGCCGCTACCGATACCCACAACCAGGCGGACGTGACGTTCGCGCAGCAGATGATTCCACATCACACGCAGGCAATCGAGATGAGCGATGTCATGCTGGCGAAGGACGGTATCGACCCTCGGGTGACCGATTTGGCGAACCAGATCAAGGCAGCCCAAGGCCCGGAGATCGAGCAGCTGCAGGGCTGGCTGACCGAGTGGGGACAGTCCGGCATGCCGAGGTACACGTCCGGGATGATGACCCCGGGCCAGAGCATGCCCATGTCCGTGCCGGGAATGAACCCAACCGGTGAGAAGATGCCGATGTCCACACCCGGGATGGAAGTGCCGGGCCAGGCCATGCCGATGCAGTCCTCGCAGCCCCCGGCGCCCGGTGCCGGTGGGATGGGGATGAGCGGAATGATGTCTGCCGAGGACATGACCGCACTGCAGAACGCCCAGGGCGTCGATGCCGACCGGCTCTTTTTCACGCAGATGATCACCCATCACCAGGGGGCGATCGCCATGGCACAGACCGAAATCGACTCCGGTCAATATCCCGACGCAGTCGCGATGGCACGCACCATCGCCAACACCCAGCAGCAGGAGATCACCACGATGCAGAGCATCCTGTCCTCGCTGTGACACCTGGGGTTCTGGTATCGCGCGTCCCGACGCCCCCAAAGGAGTGGCCAATGAACCGACGCGCAGTGGAAAGCCGCCCCGACGACGGTCGGGGCGGCCCCGATACTCATGCCAAGCCGCGCGTGTGACGGGACTCCGTCGTCATCGCGATCGTGGGCTGGTTCGACACCCGGTTATCAGGTCACACGAAACCGCTGCTCCGTGGGTGCGTCATGGTGGTGTCTGCCCGCGCAGTGTCGCCAACCGGTTGCGGTACTCGGTTTCGTCGATTTCG
>NZ_JBAQEO010000249.1:0-4473 GCF_049286785.1 Rhodococcus sp. (in: high G+C Gram-positive bacteria)
TGCACGTCGTGTGCGGTGCGGCAGGGACTGCGGCGGACGTGCGCGGACGCGGATCTCATGGCGCCAATCTAACCCGGCGACTGCGCGTTTTCCGGCTGGGCCGGGGTGGTGTCGGGAACAGGGAGTGCAATGCCGTGCTGGGCGAACGCCGTACGCAACCGCAGCACCGCAGCCTCGGTGCGACATCCGTTGCGGGCGAGCGCGAACAGCGTCTCGGCGGCCGCAGGGTCCTGCCGGGCCGCCGCGATCGCCGCTTCCATGCTCGAGTGCACGCGCGCCCACAGCGTTGCGGTCTCGTCGCCGGACACCGGGTGCACCGAGCGGGGCGGTGACGGGCGGCGGGTGAGCCGGCCACCGAAGACGGTCGTCGCCGGCCATGGGCACAGCAGGGGCCCGTGGGTACCTCGCGCGGTGATCGTTCCGGCGCCGAGCAGGTCGATCGCGACGGCGGCCGCGGCGAGCAGGTCCGCCTGCGCCGGCCAGTCCAGATCTTCGAAGGTGGTGGTCAACGCCCGTGGGGGCCTGCGGCCGACGATGGTCCAGATGCGGCGCAGGTCATCGGCGCCGGGCCCGGCGGCACGGAACGGGGTGCACAGCTCGTCGAGCAGAGTGCGCAGCATGCGGAACCAGACCCCGGCATGCACCGCCCGCCGCGGCAGGGGGACGGTGCCGACGTCCAGCGCCTGGGCGGTGAGCGCGTCCAGGGCGGCCTCGGGGCCGGTGGTCGTCCGGAGGTCTGGTTCGTCGGCCTCCCAGCGCACCAGTAGGTGCGGGAGCGCGGCGCAGGATTCGAGTCGTCGGCGGTGGGCGGGACACCCGAGGGTCAGCGGCAGCTGCCCGATCAGGGGGATCGAACACGGCCCGGACGGCGCGACGCAGTCCGGGCAGGCGCGGGTAATCCGGTTCGCGCTCACCCAAGGCCGCCACCGCGCAGAGGCGGGGGCGCGGACGGCCGGATCGCGCCGATCGGTGGGGAGCAGGATCGAGAGTTGATGGACGTAGGTGGGAAACGAACAGCGGCCCGGGTCGGGGTTGTCGAGCAGCCACGGCGCCCATCCGGCCAGGCTCATCGGGCGCAGCCGATCCATGGGGACGCCGCTGCGGGCGGCAATGGTGTCGAGCAAGGCCGGTGGAGGGTCGTCGTCGAGTTCTCGCGCGGTCACGGTCCGGTGGCTGAGGTCGTGTTCGAGGAGTTCGCCGATGCTCAGCGCATACAGATGCGCAATCCGGTACAACCAGGACGAGAGCGCTTCCCCGGCCCGGGGTGGTGGGTGCAGGGGCCATTTCCCCGTGCGGGTCACAGCAGTTCGCGTTCGAACTGGCGGCGGCGTTCGCTCGGACCGATGTAGGCGGCGACGGTCAGCGCGCGCCGGTTGATCGCTTCCTCCCCGGTTTCCACGGCGGCGACGGCGGCCGCGGTCAGCAACATGGCAAGCTCACCGATGGTGCCCTCGCAGCGGGCCAGCAGGTATCCGGTCATCTCGTCGCCGCTCAGATGCGAGCGGGCGCGCAGCGGATAGCTGGCGGCGAAACTGGCCAGCAGGGACCGCGTGTCCGAGTCGTCGCCCCACAGCGGCAGGGAGATCGGCAGGAATCGGTTCTCGAGTTGGTCGTCGGTGCGGATCGCCAAATAGGCGTCCCGGGTGCCGACGCCAACGAGGGGGATTTTCAGTTCATTGCCGAGGTAGCGCAGCAGGTTCAGGAATTCGCGGCGGACGTTGTCGCGGCCGGCGAGGATGTTGTGGATCTCGTCGATTACCAGCAGCCGCACCCCGGTACGGCGCAGCAACGTAAGGGTGAGCTGTTCGAGTTCGGCGATCCGCCGGTGCGGGCGCAGCGGGGCACCGAGAGCGGCGAGCACCGCGAGGTAGAAACGGCTGATCGAGGGGTCCGAGGGCATCTGCACACACAGAACGGGGATCTGTTCGGCGTCGTCGCCGCTGACCGGCGGATACCGGCGGCGGAACTTCTCGACGATCATCGACTTGCCGTTGTTGGTCGGCCCGATGATGAGCAGGTTCGGCATCCGTTGCCGGGCGGGCCAGTTCAGCAGGGTGTCGAGTTGCTTCACGGCCGCGCGGGCGCGGGGATAGCCGATCCACCGCTCGGCGCGAATGTGCCGGATCCGCTCGTGATCGGGCAAGGCGGCGATCGGACGGATCGGCGCATGCAGGTGGTCGAGATCTTCCGGCGCCGGGGTGTCGACCATTTTCACCATTCCTCGATGTCGTCGAACACTGCCACCGGAGCGTCGTCTCCCGCGGTGAGCGCCGGGTCCGGTGGCGGCTGCACCCGGTTGGCGGGTTCGGGTGGGCGCAGGTGGCGGCGGCGTTCGGTGTTGCGGCGAGCTGTGCGGGTGGCTTTGCGTGCGGTGCTGGTGATCTCGCGCATCGTGTCGAGCATCTGGAACAGCGCCGCCTCGTCGACTTCGGTGCGGCCCCGCTCGCGCAGGCGGGTGAGCGCGGCACGTTGTTCCCACAGGGTGATCGGAGGGCGGGACAGGGTGCGGTAGGGCACCTCCAGATAGGTGGTGCCGCCCGGGTCGAGCACCCAGATGCGGCTGAGATCGCGGGGATCGCGCCGCAGGACGAACTTGCCCAGCTGCTCGCGGCGCGCGATCCACGGTTTGAGGGCGGTCGAAAAGTAGTGGATGTGGTCGACGACGAATCCGGTGCGGGTCAGTCGGCGCCGGAGCACCGGCAGGAAGTCGATCAGGAACACGGCCCGATTCGCCGCTATCGGTGGGGGAGTGGGCAGGGCGGAGATGCCGTCCGCCCACCGCCCGGCGGGGGTCTGCCGCAGCCCGGAGTGAACGGTGCCGTGATACGACCCGACAGCGAGCGCCAGCCAGCGTTCCAGCTCTGACAGGGTCAGGACCGCGGTCTGTTCGGGGTCGTAGCTGCCGCGGGCAGTGGGATTGGAGAAGGTGGTGCCGGGAAGCTCGTGAACGCGGGTCATGGCGGTGCCGATGAGGCGTTCGACGATGCCGCCGTAGTGCGGTCGGCCGAGTGGCCGGTAGTTGGGGTCGATGCCGTGCTGCTGGCAGCCACGGTGCAGCGCTTCGCTGTGGAACTCGGCCGCGTTGTCGACGTACAAGTGGCGCGGTTTTCCGCTCATCGGCCATGTCATCTGCTCGCCGACGCCGATGTTGTCGAGCCAGGGGCGTTTGTCGCAACACACCTGCCCGAGGCACAGTCCCACCGATACCGCGGATGGCGGCTCGAGGGTGAGGACGAAACCCAGCACACAACGGCTGAACACGTCGATCGCGACCGTCAGGTAGGGACGTCCGATGGGTTGCCGGTCGCGTTCGTCGACCACCATCACATCGACCACGGTGTGATCGATCTGCACCTGCTCGAGCGGCTCACCGATGCCCGGGGCGGTGCCGCCAGCGGACCGCCGGCTGCGCGCGGCGGGGGAGTCGGTGCCTTCCCGCTTCCGGGCGACCGCCCCGGGGTGCAGGGCGGCAATCCGCGCCGCCACCGTGTTGCGGGCCGGCACCGGCAGCTGCCGGTGCACGCAGACGCCCACGATGGCCCGATATACCACTGCCACGGCAGGCTTTTGGCGTTTGAGGTACATCCTCGTCAGGTGGTCGGCGATCACCTCGTCCACCTCCTCGGGCAGACGCCGCGCACCGCGGCCCCCGGATGAGCGGCCAGGGAGCAGATCGGTGACCGTGCCCGAACCGGTTCGCAGCCGATGCACCAGTGCGTACACCTGCCGCCGCGACACACCCAGCCGCGCCGCCGCCTCATCGGCCGCCGCGTGCCCGATCGCATCCATCAGGGCCAACGGGGCGATCACCGCGAACCGCGCACACGCGCACTCCCATTCAGAATCGGCGGCGGTCAGCACACCGGTCTCGGTGACCGCAGGCTCTCCCGCGGTCACCGCACATCCCACATCAGGTGGCGCACCACTGATCGACGCTAGTGGCCGAGACCGACGATCGGCAGCGCTATCGACAAATCCCGAAGCCGTCGGAATATGTGGTGGACTGAGGTTCCGGGGCCGGGGAATCTGATGTGGTGGCCGTGGACCCGCAACCTGTGGATCATCGGGGTATGTGGCGGCTGCGGTGGCCGGCGGTGTCGGCCCTGACGACCGGGAGCGTGCAGGTTCACGGCCCCGAGTTCTGACTCCTCTTCCGGGCATGACGCTGCACCTGACCGTAATCAGGGTGTACCCGACCGGCCTCGAGATGCGGATGCTGTTCACCGCCAACGGCGCTGCCGCCGAACTGGCCCGGGCGCGAGACCCGGGCCCTGACCGACCCGGCGGACATCTCGGAGTGCCGGTCCTACCTGGACGTGCAGGTTGCCATCGACGATCTCACCGGGCAAGCCGACCCCTTCCACCCCCTGACCAGGTCGCTCGACACCGGTGTGGCGACCGAGTACCGGACCGCCCCGCGCTACTGGATCCACCCCTATCCGCACTCGCAGGCGGTGTTGATCACCGCCGAAT
>NZ_JBAQEO010000250.1:0-1531 GCF_049286785.1 Rhodococcus sp. (in: high G+C Gram-positive bacteria)
TTCGACTGCTCCGGCCTGACCCTCTACGCCGTGTTCCAGGCGTCCGGGGGTGCGATCACGCTGCCGCACTTCACGGGTGACAACTCCAACCCGGGCCAGCTCAACGACGCTCGCGGGCAGGAGATTCCATTCGACCGGCGCCAGCCGGGCGACCTGATCTATTTCGGGTCTGGCGGCATCACCCACCACGTCGGGATCTACCACGGCCGGCAGAACGGCCAGGACATGCTCCTGAGCGCCCCGCAGTCCGGTGACGTCGTCTCCATTCAACCGCTGTCGAACTGGGCCGGCGAAGAGATGTACGTCCGCCGCTTCGGCGGGGGCACCACCACCGACCAGGAACTTCAGCGATGACCACTACAAAGAGAGAAGGGACAGGGCACATGACGGAGAACGTGATCGAGAACCCCGCGCCGAAGAGTGTGGCAATCAATGCTCGCGGCCAGGAAGAAGTCGCCCCGAAGGACTGGGCGGGGCGGGTGCTGCGCTACCAGACCGAGATCCTCGAGGCGAACAGGTGGCAGATCACCGAACGTCAACGCGACATCGCGTACCTGTCGGCGCTGGAAGCGCTTGATGCCGAGGTTCTCCAGCGGCCGCTGCGGGGGCGTGGTCAGCCCTCCCCGTTGTACGCACGCACGATTCACAAGATCACGGCCGCCGAACTGCGGAGGGCTTCGGGTGAGCCGGCCCCGGTCAGGGCCTGGGAGATGGTGTCGCTGGGAATGCTTCTGGTGCTCACCGCTGGCGCCATTGGCTACACATGGTGGGCAGTTCGAGAGACCGCCCGCGATCTTCTTCAGATGGATTTGACGCTCTGGCTGGGGCCGGAGCGTCGGCAGACCGCGGCGAACTCGGTCGCCTGGCTCGCGCAGGCCGGTCCCACCCTCGCCGGAATCTTGCTGGTCCCCGCACTGGTCGTCACGGTGGTCACGATCGTGCGCCGTGCCCGCCCGCGATACAGCCGTGATGCAACCTTTCTGGCCGTCGTCGCGCTCGGGGTGTGCATGGCCACTCTCGTCGCAGCGTTCTTCGGCACGCTCCTGATCACCAACCTGGGGCGGTGACCAGATGAATCGGCGTCACACCAGGACGATCCGCGGCAGCATCGCCGCCGCGATAGTGACAGTGACCCTGTTGGCGGCCGGGTGCGGTAGCTCCGATGACGGCCACGACCCTGCCGGAGAACCGATGGATTCCGGTGGTCCGACGGCCGCGCTGACCACACCGCCGCCGCCGCCGCTGCCTGACAGTTTCGCCGGAGTCGACCAGAACGATCCGGAAGCGGTGATGGTCGCCGCCGCGCAAGCCCTGTTCAGCTACAGGCCAGCGACAGATCCCAGCCAAGCCGCCGGCGCCGAACGGGCCGAACCGCTGCTCGACGAACGGTTCTACGCCGAAAACAAGGCCGCGTTCTCCGTGCTGGCACCGATCACCGGTGCCCAATGGGACCGGTGGGCGAGTGAGAACGCGGTCGTGACGGCCCGCGCAGCGGTGACCGGTGACAACCATCCACCGGATGCACCAGCCC
>NZ_JBAQEO010000251.1:0-1548 GCF_049286785.1 Rhodococcus sp. (in: high G+C Gram-positive bacteria)
GACCCTTCCCCGCGGGCGGTCCTGATCTACGCTTTCCTTCGAGGCAATGCTGATTTCCCATCCGCTCACCAGAGGAGAATCGACATGCTCAAAGGGTTCAAGGACTTCCTGCTCCGCGGAAACGTGCTCGACCTCGCAGTCGCCGTCGTGGTCGGTGCCGCGTTCACCGCCATCGTCACGGCGTTCACCGCAAACATCATCAACCCGCTGATTGCGGCCGTCGGCGGTGACAACGACATGGGCTGGGGCTACCAGCTGATTTCCGACAACCCGGCCACGTTCATCAACATCGGCGCCGTGATCACGGCCATCATCAACTTCGTCATCATCGCCGCGGTGGTCTACTTCGTGCTCATCCTGCCCGCCAACGCCGCGAAGAATCGGTTCGCCACCGAACCTGCCGACAAGAAGGCCAGCGAGGCCGATCTCCTCATCCAGATTCGCGACATCCTCGAGACGAGTCTCTCCGGTAACGGCGCCGGGCCGTCCGAAACCGGTGCACACATGAAGACGTCCGACGAGGATGCCACCCTCTACAAGGAACCCCAGTAGCGTTCTTCACAGACCCCGGGCCCGCGCAACAGAAGTCGCACGGGCCCGAAGTACTTTCTCGGAGATCAGCCGATGCTGAAGGGCTGCCCCCACAGGGTGACTGTGCTACTCACATTCTCGGTCTCGACATCGACGGTGACGTAGGCGCGCGCCTGGGCGTAGCCGGCGCAACCGCTGACACCGAGCATGGAATCGGCCCAGGTGACCGAACCACTACTGCCCTCGAACGAGTTCGCACCGGAGTGCGACTCGCCGCCGTAAGGATCGGCGGACTCGAGATCGAGGACGTCGACGCTCACGGCCTGGCCGGGCCCAAGGGTGACGGCGCCGCTACCGCCGACGTTGGGCACAGGTAGCACTCCCGCTGCGAGATCGCTTGCGGCGATCTCGGAGTCGACGCCAGCGCCGGCTTCCGCACCGAAGTCGACCTGGCAGGCCAGGACGTAGCCGGGGGTGATATCCGCACCCTCCGCGCCGGCGCCGTCGAGGCTGACCGCGGCCTTGCCACTGACCCACACGTTGCGGTGCAACGGAGTCGAACCCAGCGACGGCGAGATGTTCGCACTCTCGTCGGTCAGATTCACCGTCACCACGGTGCCGTCAGCGAGTGTCTGCGTGATCGAACCACCAGGCAGCGGAACGAACGTGTCCGCACTGGCCACACCAGCGGAGAAGAAACCCATGGCAACGGCCGTAGCAAGGCCGACACCGGCCAGCCGCAGACCGTTCTTACGATTGATGATCATTGTTCCCCTCTAAGGGTAGATAACTCGCACACGCGAGAAGGTGGGTGTGAAGAACTGCAAAAGGACCGAAATCAGCCGATGCTGAACGGGGCACCGTACAGAACGGTCTTCGAGTAGTCGTTACCCACGATCTCCACGACCGAGTACGACCGAGCCTGCGCGAATCCACCGCACTTCTGCACCTGCAGCTCCGCATCCTGGTACTGCAGCGCGTACACGCCGTCCTTCTTGATGTCCTTGCCACCGAGGG
>NZ_JBAQEO010000252.1:0-4583 GCF_049286785.1 Rhodococcus sp. (in: high G+C Gram-positive bacteria)
CCGTGAGACCATGCAGCCGGGCCGCCGGGGCCCGTTCCTCACCGGCGAGCCGCTCGGCGGTCTCGAGGATCGCGCACGCCGTGGTGTAGCGGGTGTAGTCGTCGACGATGTCGGTTGCGAACGCGTCGACCGTCTGGACCTGAGTGACGATGTCGAGGTTGCGTCCCGGATAGAGCTGCACGTCGATGTGCGCGAACGGTTCGAGCCGGGCACCGAACTTCGACCGGGTGCGGCGCACCCCCTTGGCGACCGCCCGAACCAGACCGTGCTGCCGGGTGAGGAGTGTGACGATACGGTCGGCCTCGCCCAGCTTGTGCTGGCGCAGGACCACCGCATTGTCTCGATACAACCTCACCGGTCCAGTCTCCCACGTCGAGGCGACCACATTCCGCAGGCCGAGCCGCATGCGACGGTCAGGGCTCGGTGCGCCCGTCGCGCACGGCGTCGACGACGTCGCGGACCCCGTCGATGACGAGTTGCGGCTGCTCGATGTTGATGTTGTGGCCGCTGTTCGTGTTCGTGACATGCGTGGCACCCGGCACGAGTTGAGCCAGATCCTCCTGTGCCTTCGGCTGCACGGCGTCGAGAGCCGGGCCGTAGCCGGGATCGATGTCGGCCGGAAGGCTTCCGTTCGCGATGCCCTCCGCGATCTGCGGCGCCACCGAGCGGTCGGCCGAGAGGACGACGAGCGGCTGGGGCCGGATCGGCTCGGCGGCGCGGATCTCGTCGAAGCTGCGGACGAAGTCGACGCGCTCGAGGTCCGGGTATTCGTCGAGACTGTCCTGCTGCGGGGTGTTGAGTCGCAGGAACTCCTGGAACTGTTCCGGGGGCAGGAGTGTCTGCAACTCCTCCGATTGCGCGTCGATCAGCACCAGGCCCGCCACCTCGTCGGGATGGGTACCGGCGAAGAGTCTCGCGATCTGACCGCCGTAGGAGTGGGCGGCCAGCACGTAGGGACCGGGCCCGGCCTCATCCGTGGCGCCCAGCAGCGACTGGAGATCGGCGACCGCGTCCGTGGTGGTGATCGGCTGCGGAACCGGGTCGCTACGGCTCAATGCGTCCCCGCCCAGCACGACTCCCGGCCGGTCGTACGAGCAGACCCGCGTGAACTCGGCGACTCCGTCGAAGGCCGAGGTGCTCGCCGGATCGGCCGTCGTGGTCCACTGATCGGCGCCGAACCGGAGGCCGGACACGAACACGACGGTCGGTGTGCCTGTGCCCGCACACTCGAGATAGATGTTCCGGCCCCCGTCGATGTCGACCGTGGCGGAAAAATCTTGGCTCGAGTTGCCGTCGTCGCTTGCTCCGCACGCGGCGACGAGCACCACGACCCCCACAGCGGGGAGCCACCCCGACAACCGCGACCACATCGGCACGACGCACCTCGGAACCCGTCCGGAAGCGCAGTGCGCGCCCGAGTGGTCCATACCCCGGTCCGGTGGGATCAAACCCGGACGCCGCCGGTGTCAGCTGAGACGTTGCTCGAGGTGCACCATCACCTCGACCCCGGCACCGCAATCATTGGTAGTGAGCCGAATCCCTTCGCCGGTCACACCTGGAACCGGTACCCCATCCCTGCCTCGGTGATGAGATGCCGAGGATGGGACGGGTCGTCTTCGAGTTTGCGTCGCAACTGCGCCAGATACACCCGCAGGTAATGGGTCTCGGTGGCGTACGCCGGACCCCACACCTCCCGCAGCAGTTCCTTCTGCCCCACCAGCTTGCCCTTGTTGCGCACGAGCATCTCGAGCATCCCCCATTCGGTCGGCGTCAGGTGCACCTCGGCCCCGTCCCGCCGCACCGTCTTCGCCGCCAGATCGACCGTGAACGAGTCCGTCTCTACCACAGGTTCACTCGTGTCGGCGGCCGTCGCCGCACGGCGGGCGGCCGCACGCACCCGGGCCATGAACTCGTCCATCCCGAACGGCTTGGTGACGTAGTCGTCGGCGCCTGCGTCGAGGGCTTCCACCTTGTCCGCGGAGTCGGTCCTCGCAGACAGCACGATCACCGGTGCGGGGCACCACCCGCGGAGGCCGGCGAGCACCTCGGTCCCGTCCATGTCGGGTAACCCGAGGTCGAGCACGATCACGTCCGGCGGTCGCTCGGCCGCGGCGCGCAGGGCGGCGGCACCGGACGCGGCCGTCACCACGTCGTATCCGCGCACACTCAGATTGATCCGCAGGGCGCGGAGAATCTGCGGTTCGTCGTCGACGACGAGAACTCTCGTCATGGATGCTCCCCTCCCGCCCCGGCCAGTTCCACCACCATCGTCAGACCGCCGCCGGGGGTGTCGGTGGCGCTGATGGTGCCGCCCATCGCGTCGACGAATCCGCGGACGACGGAGAGCCCGAGCCCGACTCCCATGGTCGTGTCGCGGTCCCCCAGCCGCTGGAACGGGGCGAACATCTCGTCTGCCCGCCCACGCGGAATTCCCGGCCCCGTGTCGGCGACGGTGACGACGGCGCGGTCTCCCACCGCCGCGGCGCCGACCCGGATCACGGAGTCCTCACCGTAGCGGAGTGCGTTGTCGATCAGATTCGCGAGCACCCGCTCGAGCAGGCCCGAATCCGCCATCGCCGTGACCGTTCCGACGTCGACCTCCACCCTTTCCCGGGCCCGGGTCCCGGTCCGGCCGCCGATTCCCAGAGCCACCAGCGCCCGGTGCACCACCTCGTCGAGGTACACCGGCCCCAGCGTCGGGGTCACCACTCCCGCCGCGAGCCGGGAGGAGTCGAGCAGGTTGCCGACGAGAGAGGTCAGGACGTCGGCCGATTCCTCGATGGTCGCGAGCAGTTCGGCGGTGTCCTCCGGGGAGAAGTCCACGTCGTCGCTGCGCAGGCTGGACGCGGCGGCCTTGACCGCGGCCAGCGGGGTCCGGAGGTCGTGGCTGACGGCGGACAGCAGCGACCGCCGCAACCGGTCGGCCTCGGCCAGCGCCTGCGCCTGCCCCGCCTCCTGCGCGAGCTCGGTCTGGCGGATCATGCCCACCGCCTGGTTGGCGACGGCGAGCAACACGCGACGGTCCCGGGCGTGCAGTTCGCTGCCGCGCAGGGCGAGCGCGTATTCCCCCTCGCCCACCTCGCAGACGGTGTCGGCGTCGTCGACGCTCACCGGTGGGTGCGGCCCGACGGACCCCACCGGACCGCGGTCCCGGTGGAGCACGCTGACCGAATCCTGGCCGTAGGTCTTGCGCACCTTCTCGAGCAGGGTGTCGAGATCGGCCCCGCGCAGCACCGATCCGGCGAACAGGGCGAGCAACTCGGCTTCCTGCGACGCCAGGCGGGCTTCCCGTGAACGCTTGGCAGCAGCGTCGACCAGGACCGCGACGGCGACGGCCACCACGAGCAGCACGACCGTGGTGATGAAGTTGTCCGGCTCGGCGATGGTGAAGCTCCGCACCGGCGGCGTGAAGAAGTAGTTGAGGAACAGACCCGAGATCAGCGCGGCGAAGGCTGCGGGGGCGACACCACCGAGCAGCGAGACGAGCAGCACCACGATGAAGAACAGGGCCCCCTCGTCGCCCGATCCGAGCCGCCGGTCGACGGCACTCATCACCAGCGTGGCCACCGACGGGACGAGGACGGCGGCGATCCAGGCGATCGCCGTGCGGGAACGGGATCCCACCGGCGACAAGCGCCTCGGACGGTGGGATTCGCCGTGCGTCACCATGTGCACGTCGATCGACCCGGACTGTTGCACCACGCTCGCGCCGATGCCCTCGTCGAGGATGCGCGCCCATCTCGATCTTCGCGACGTCCCGAGCACCAACTGCGTGGCATTTGCGGTCCGGGCGAAGTCGAGCAGCGTGGTCGGCACGTCGTCGCCGACGACGCTGTGCAGGCTCGCGCCGATATTCGCGGCGAGCGTCCGCACTTTGCCCATCTCCGGCGCCGCGACACCCGCGAGGCCGTCGCCGCGCACCACGTGCACGACGATCAGCTCGGCACTGGATCTCGACGCGATCCGGCCGGCGCGCCGAACCAGCGTCTCCGATTCCGGCCCGCCCGTCACCGCGACCACCACCCGTTCCCGGGCCTCCCACGTGTCGGTGATCTTGTTCTCCGCACGATATTTCGCGAGTGCGGCATCCACCTGGTCGGCCACCCACAGCAGGGCGAGCTCGCGGAGTGCGGTGAGGTTTCCCTTCCGGAAGTAGTTGCTCAGCGCCGCGTCGACTTTGTCTGCGGCATAGATGTTGCCGTGGGACAGCCTGCGGCGCAGAGCCTCCGGAGTGATGTCGACCAATTCGACCTGGGTGGCGGCTCGCACCACCTCGTCGGGAACCGTTTCCTGCTGCACCACGCCGGTGATTTGCTGGACCACGTCGTTGAGGCTTTCGAGGTGCTGGATGTTGAGCGTCGAGAGGACGTCGATCCCCGCGGCGAGGAGTATCTCCACGTCCTGCCAGCGTTTCTCGTGGACGCTGCCCGGCGTGTTCGTGTGCGCGAGCTCGTCGACGAGGACCAGTGCCGGCCTGCGGGCCAGCACCGCCTCGACGTCGAGTTCTCGGCCGAGCGTGCCTCGGTAGGCGATCAGCGTGGGCGGAATCAGTTCGAGGTCACCGAGCTGCGCCGCCGTGCGGT
>NZ_JBAQEO010000253.1:0-3809 GCF_049286785.1 Rhodococcus sp. (in: high G+C Gram-positive bacteria)
CGCCCATCCCGGTCGACGAGAAACCACTCACCCTCCGTCACCATGGGCGTGACCGCGGAGAGGAGGGCGGGCCACGACCGAACCCAGGGATCGGCGCCGACAGCCTCCGCGAAGGTGTCGAGCGTGAGATCGAGGTCGCGGGCGGCAAGAGTGGTGAAGGGTTCCGGCTCGCCGTGGCGGTCACCGAACTGGACTCGCAGCGGCGCCGCGCCGGGGTAGTAGTGCAGGTCGGCGTCGACGAGCGAACCGAGCGGCGGGACGGTGTTCGTGAAATGGGGACTGCCGTGGGCGAAGTCCAGCAGAACCGCCCACCGGCCATGGTCCCGGCCGAGCATCCACACCTTGCGGGTGAACAGGCGCTTCTCCTCGATGATCCGTAGTCCCAGCACCATCCATCGATCGCGGACCCCGGGTTCGCCGCGCACACTGTCCGTGGACACGGGGTACCCGACGTGTGCGCGCACGGACGCCTGTAAGGGCCCGGGAAGTTCGGCGAGGTGACGATGCGCCGTCACGAGAAGATGCAGCTTCGCGTACTCGCGGAGAAGTCGCGCGGGCCAGTCGGCCCGGGTGGCCACGGTGAGGGGCAGGCGCCGCAGGGTGGACGCGACTCCGGGAGCCTGCGCGTCGACCATCCGGGCGGCGACGGCGGCGAAAGCATCGGCGGACGTGTCGGCCGATCCGAGTCCGTGACGGATCTGATCGGTGAGCCAGAGATCGAGTTCCTCGAGTCCCGCTCCTACGCGCTCGGCGCGACGCTCGAGAGCCGCGGACACCGGCGGCCTGGAGGATGCGGCGGCGGAATCGGCTTGGACGGAAGTGTTCGCGCGGCGCCGCAACCACTCGGCGGCGAAGGCGGGCGGCTCGGATTCCTCCGGGATCGTTCCCCGCGTCCACGCCAGCAGAAGACCGAGGGAATGCTTGCACGGGGATGTGCGGCTCGGACAGGAACACGTGAATGCCGGATCGGACAGGTCGATCACCGACCGATATGGCGCCGCGCCGCTGCCACGGCACAATCCCCACAGGGCGCGGTCGTTTCTGCCCGTCTGCGACCACGACGTCACCAGTCTGCGCGCGGCGGCGAGCGAGCCGGCATCAGGGGCGACCGATGCGACTTGTCCCTCGGACCAAGGAGACGTCACGTCAGTCACCGTATGCGAGTTGTCCGACACACCGGGAGGAGGGTGCGTCCGTCGACGTCGACGGGCCCACCGTCCTGTTCTCCAATCGTGACCGTGTTCGTTCGCGATGCGTACATGAATTGGGCTTTGGGCGTAGAAGGATGAGCAGAACGCGACCCGGAAGGTGGTGTGCGGAGAGTCGTGCGTCGCGACGCCGGGGCGGGTCAGTGGATGGGAGTGGATGCGGGTGGTCGACGGTAGGTCGATTCGGCAGTATTGCGGTACGGAACAGAATGTGGACGAATCGCACGCGCCGGCACGCGGTGTGGTCGCGGTTCACGACGAACTGGTCAGCCTCGTCCGCCAACTCGTGGCCGAGGACCATCCACCAACCGATGACCTGACGTTCGCTCAGCATTCGCTGCTGTCGTTCATTGCGCGCAATCCGGGGTGCCGGGCCATCCAGATCTCCGACGCGTTCGGGGTGAACCGCTCCACCGTGTCGCGCCAACTGCGAAGGTGCATCGACGAAGAATGGGTTCACGCCGAGCCCGGTCCGCTCCGTAGCGGCCACCCCCTGAGTCTGACGGCCCGGGGGGCCGCGATCCTTGCCGGCGCCGACGCGCGCTGCGTCGAAGGGGTACGGGATCGGGTGTCGTCGTGGTCGGACAGTGAGATCGAAGAATTCGCACTCCACCTCCGTAGGTTCCGTGACCGGGGTGATGTGCACCCCGGCCGGGGACACGATCGGTACCGCACCGGAGTCGAGCACCGTGCGTGAGTACACGAGCCCCGCCTCCTCCACGGTCCTGGACCATGAGAACGCCGTGCTGACGGTTTTCGCTCATGCCGACACCACACCTGATCTCGTGGTGTACGCCCGCCCCGAAGCGCAGGGTTGGGTCGATGTCACAGCCGAGGACTTCGGTGCTCTCGTGACGGGCGTCGCCAAGGGTCTGATCGCGAACGGCGTCCGGCCGGGGGATCGCGTTGCGCTTCTCTGCTCGACAAGGTTCGAGTGGGCACTCCTCGACTACGCGATCTGGGCTGCGGGCGCCGCATCCGTTCCGATCTATGATTCGTCGTCGCATGATCAGATCCGGTGGCTCATCGAGGATTCGGGAGCCGTGGCCGCCGTGGTGGAAACCGCCGCGCACGCCTCGAGCTTCGAAGGTGAGGGCATTCCGTACACCCTCCGGCGCATCCTCACCATCGACGAGGACGCGGTGGGCACCCTCATCAAGGATGGCCGTTCCCTCGACGACTCCGAGGTGTTCAAGCGGGTTGTGGCACTCACGGCCGGCGATCTTGCGTCCCTGGTGTACACCTCCGGGACTACCGGACGTCCCAAGGGATGCATTCTCACCCACCGCAACTTCCTCACCGAGGTACGCGCGCTCCTCGCGGCACCGATCGGGGACGTGGCACGTCCGGGAAACCGGGTGCTGACCGTCCTGCCGCTGGCAAATGTTCTGGCCCGGGCGGTGTCGCTCGCAATGTTCGAGGCCGGGGCGACGCAGTCGCACTGGTCGGATCTCGACACCGTGATGGGCGAGTTCGAGCGCTTCCGGCCCCACACCGTTCTCGGTGCTCCGCGGTTGTTCGAGAAGATGCGTGAGGGTGCGGTCCGCAAGGCGGCCGCCGGTGGGCCCCTGCAGAAGCGGATCTTCGAGTTCGCGGAGAAGACCGCGGTCGAGTACAGCGACGCGCTGGACAGGAGGGGTCCGTCGCCGGTGCTGACGGTCAAGCGGATGCTTGCCGACAGGCTGGTCTACTCCACGTTGCGGGCGGCGTTGGGTAGCGACTGCCGGTGGGCCATTTCGGGTGGTGACGCGCTGACGCCGCGCATCGGACATTTCTTCCGTGGAATCGGCGTTCCGGTGTATGAGGGGTACGGGCTCACCGAGTCGACGGCCGCGCATACCCTGAACGGCCCCGGCGCGCAGAAGATCGGCACGGTGGGCGTGCCTCTCGGTGGAGGCGGTGTGCGCATTGCCGAGGACGGCGAGATCGAACTCGCCGGGGACACCGTGTTCGGCGGCTACTGGCGGAACGAACACGCCACGCGGGACGCCTTCGACGGGGGCTGGTTGCGCACCGGCGACCTCGGCGAACTCGACGAGGACGGTTTCCTCACCATCACCGGGCGGAAGAAGGACCTGCTGGTCACCGCAGGCGGCAAGAATGTGTCGCCCGGCCCTCTCGAGGATCGTTTGCGCTCGAATCCTCTGATTTCGCAGGCGGTGGTGGTCGGAGACGGCCGCCCGTTCCTCGGTGCGCTGCTCACACTCGATGTTCACGAGTTCGGCAAGTGGAAGTCGGCGCACGGAAGAACTCCGGAGATGTCGGTAGCTGATTTCCGCAACGACGAGGAACTGCGTACCGAACTGCAGACCGCCATCGAGGCCGCGAACGCCACCGTGTCAGATGCCCAGTCGATCAAGCGGTTCGTGATTCTCGATCGGGAACTCACCGAGGCGTCCGGCGAACTGACCGCAACCCTGAAGGTCAAACGACCGGTGGTCACCGAGCGCTTCGCCGAAGACATCGCGGGTCTGTATCGCCGTTCGGAAGTTCGCTGAACGACGCGCTATGCGGGAGACGCGCTCTGCCGGGGACACGCTCTGCCGGGGACACGCTATGCCCCCGCCGCTGTCCGCAGGCAAGACCGACCACAGTCGAGGC
>NZ_JBAQEO010000254.1:0-3973 GCF_049286785.1 Rhodococcus sp. (in: high G+C Gram-positive bacteria)
GAGATGCGCCGGCTCGGCGGTGCGGATTCGCCTGCGGTGCAGATGGTGGTCCAGCACCCCGAACTCGCGGAGTTGGTGCTGCCGAGTCTGCGCAACGACTACAAGGCCGTCGAGACCTACCGGTACCGGCCCGGGCCGGATGTCTCGTGCCCGATCGTTGCACTGCGCGGTGACGCCGACCCGTCGGTGTCCGAACCCGAGGTCAGGCAATGGGGCAGCTACACGACCGGGTCCTTCGAGTCGCGCGAATTTCGTGGCGGCCACTTCTATCTCGATGATCATTCCCGCGAGATCGCGTCACTGATCACCGCACGGTTGCGGTGACGCGCTGAGCCCGGCCCCGGGCAGTACCACAACTGGAGACCGTCCCGTGGCCTTGCCGGCGGACAGGACCATGGTCGCCCCGAGCGTCGTCTCGAAGTGGTCGAGGCTGTGCGGAACATCCCACGCCTGCAGGAGGGTTCGGCAACGGCGCCGCGCCGCGATACCCACGCCGGGACCCTGGTGGCGGGTCGGGATGAGGTGCGCGGGATTCCTCACCGGCGTGCCCACCGCGACGACGAACGAGACGGCCGGGATGGGTGCGGCATCATCTGGTGTCCGTGCCGGTAATGCCCCTGCGGATCTCTCCGGGGCTGTGTTCGGGACGGGTGAGGTCGCGATGTCCGGTCGAGTGCAGTTGCCAGGGCACGCTGATGACCATCACCCCCGGCTCGAACAGAAGTCGCCCCTTCAGGCGCAGCGAGCTCTGGTTGTGCAGCAGGTTTTCCCACCACCTGCCGACGACGTACTCGGGGATGTAGACGGCGACCACGTCGCGGGGGCTGGTGCGGCGGATACGTTTGACGTAGTCGACGACGGGCCGGGTGATTTCGCGGTAGGGGGACTCGATCACAGTGAGCGGGATGCTCACGTTGTGATCGTCCCACTCCTTGTGCAGGAGACGGGTATCGGAGTCGTCGACGTTCACGGTCAGGGCGACGATCGTGTCCGGCCTCGTGGCGCGTGCGAACTTGATCGCCCGATTAGTGGCCTTGTGCCACCCGGAGACCAGCACGATCGCGTGGACCCGGCTCGGCAGGGTGTCCTCGGTGTCCTCATCGGCCTCGAGTTCGGCGCGGACGGCCGCGTAGTGGCGATGAATCCCGTGCATGAGCAGGCACAGCACAGGAATGGCGATGACGACCAGGTAGGCGCCGTGGGTGAACTTGGTGATCATGACGACGACGAGGACGATCCCGGTGAAACAGGCCCCGAACGCGTTGATGCCACGGGCGCGGTGGATGCGGTGACGCTCCGCGGGTATGACGGCGCCCGCGAGTTCGCGGTTCCAGTGCCGCACCATTCCGGCCTGGCACAGGGTGAACGAGGTGAACACTCCCACGATGTAGAGCTGGATCAGGCGGGTCGCCGAGCCGTCGAACGCGTAGATCAGGGTGCTCGCGACCACCGCGAGCAGGATGATGCCGTTCGAGTAAGCCAGCCGGTCCCCGCGGGTGTGTAGCTGGCGGGGCAGGTATCGGTGTTGGGCCAGGATCGAGCTCAGTAGTGGAAAGCCGTTGTAGGCGGTGTTCGCGGCCAGGATCAGGATCAGCGCGGTGGTGGCCTGCATGTAGAAGAACCCGAGGCTGTCGTTGCCGAAGACCGCGGCGGCGATCTGGGCGATGACGGTGCGCTGCGGGTCCGTGGCGCAGTCGCCGGTGAATCCGATGAGATCGCAGGTGTTCTCGGCGACACGCGTGTGCGCGATCAGTGCGAGCGCGGTGACCCCGGTGAACATGGTGATCGAGATGGCGCCCATGGCGGCCATCGTGCGGGCGGCGTTGAGGGCCTTGGGTTTTTGAAATGCGGGCACCCCATTGGAGATGGCTTCGACCCCGGTCAGTGCGGTACACCCGGAGGAGAACGCGCGGAGCACCAGGAAGGCCACGGCAACAGTGTTGAGGCCGACCTGTTCGGCGTGGATCTGGTAGTGCGCGCTTTCGGCCTGCGGCGGATCACCGAGCAGCGCGCGCATGAGTCCGATAGCGATCATCACCAGCACCCCGGCGACGAACGCGTAGGTCGGGGTGGCGAACGCCCGGCCGGATTCGCGGATGCCGCGCAGATTCATCGCCGTGAGCAGCACGATGAACCCGATGCAGAGGGCCACCCGGTGCACATTCAGGTCGGGGATCGCGGAGATGATGTTGTCCACGCCCGCCGCGACGGACACCGCGACGGTCATCACGTAGTCGACCAGCAGGGCGGCCGCGACGACCAGTCCCGCGATCGGCCCCAGGTTCTCCGAGACGACCTCGTAGGATCCGCCGCCGCTGGGATAGGCGCGCACCACCTGACGGTAGGACAGCACCACCACGGCGAGGAGCACGACGACGGCACCGGCGATCCACGGCGCCATGTAGAGGTAGGTCAATCCGCCGAGGGTCAGGATCAACAGGATTTCCTGGGTTGCGTACGCCACCGAGGACAGGGGATCGCTCGCGAAGACGGGTAGCGCAATCCGTTTCGGCAACAGGGTGTGCCCGAGCCGGTCACTGCGCTGCGGGCGCCCCAGAACGATCCGCTTGAGTAACGATGCTGTTGATGCCACAACGATTCAGATTAGATTCGTGCGGACACGGTTGGCGGTGTCACCGCGTAGAAATCCCGTAAAGAAGCGGGCCCACCGTGTGCGGAAACCGTCAAGACCGCTCGCCGGCCCCGCGGGCGCGGTCGTATCGTCCGGGGTATGCGTGATCCGGACGCCTACGCAGGTTCCGCCGAATGCAGTGGTCGGTACTCCCGATCAGATCTGCGCGAGATAATCAACCACCAGTTCACGGTGGAAGTGCTCGATGCCCTCTCACAGGGATCACAGACGGTTGCGTCCCTCGGTGCGAACCTCGAGTTGAGTCCGCGCAGACTCATGGTGCCCCTGCGGACGCTTGCCACACATGGGCTGGTGGTCAGCGATCACATCGGCAGTTGGGATACCCGTGTAAGGCACGCCACCACGTATTGTTTGACCGACCGCGGCCGGCGAATTGCGGACATCCTGTCATCGTTCTGGGTGTGGGCATCTTTGTACGAGCCCGACAATTCCGACGGGAACTGACTTGGGGTGCCAGCGGCGTCCGGCTCCGGCACGGTGGTCACCACGTCAGGTCTCGCGAACAACCCACCTCGGTGGTTCGATGAGAATATCGCCCCCCGCACGGCCGTGCCCAACGCGGCGTGGCTGAAGACTTCACCAACTGGTGGATGATGACCAGGTGAGCAGCGACAACCGAGGCGGTCAGCGCAGGACCGTAGAGAGCCGACGCGGAGAACTCCGCATCTATCTCGGCGCAGCCCCGGGTGTCGGCAAGACGTACGCGATGCTCGGTGAGGCGCACCGCCGCCGCGGACGAGGCTGCGACGTGGTCGTGGCCGTGGTGCAGACCTACGGCCGCGAGCACACCACAGCCCAGCTCGCCGACCTCGAGGTGATTCCACCGAGGATCATCGACTACCGCGGGACGCGCGGCGCCGAGCTCGACGTGGCGGTGGTGCTGGCTCGGCGCCCCGCCCTGGCGCTGGTGGACGAACTTGCGCACACCAACACCCCGGGCAGCATCAACGCCAAGCGCTGGCAGGACGTGGAGCAACTCCTCGCCGCAGGAATCGATGTCCTGACCACACTCAACGTCCAGCACCTCGACAGCCTGGGCGACGTGGTCCGGCAGATCACCGGCGTGACCCCGCGCGAGACCGTCCCCGATGAGGTCGTGCGCGCGGCGGCGCAGGTCGAGTTGGTGGACATCACCCCGGAAGCGTTGCGGCGCAGATTATCCCACGGGAACATCTACGCCCCCGACAAGGTGGACGCGGAGCTGGGCAATTACTTCCGGCAGGGCAACCTGACCGCATTACGTGAACTAGCCCCAATACGGTTCAGTTAAGGGTGATTGCGGTATCGTGTCGAGGTGCCGCGTAGTGGATGGGTGAAGCC
>NZ_JBAQEO010000255.1:0-3203 GCF_049286785.1 Rhodococcus sp. (in: high G+C Gram-positive bacteria)
GTTCACCTATGTCCCGGCGGCCGGCGCCGTGCTCGCCGACTGGGGAGCCGACATCGTCAAGGTCGAGCACGCCGAGACCGGTGACGCGCAGCGCGGTCTGGTCCGTGTCCTCGGCCTCGATGCGAGCAAGACCGGTTCGTCGTTCGCCCCGATCATGGAGGGCCCGAACCGCAGCAAGCGCAGCATCGGAATCGATCTTGCGAAACCCGAGGCGCGTCCCGTGCTCGAGGAGTTGATCCGACGCAGCGATGTGTTCCTCACCAACTATCTGCCCAGTCCTCGTGCGAAGCTCGGGATCACGCTCGAAGATGTCAGGGCGATCAACCCGGACATCATCTACGTCACCGGCAGCGGCTTCGGTAGTCAGGGACCGGATTCGGACAAGGGCGCATACGACGCGACCGGGTTCTGGGCCCGTGGTGGCAGCGCAGAGGGGGTGATGGGTCCGAATGCGGACCGGATGACGTTCATGCCCGCAGGCGCGTACGGCGACAACATCGGTGGCATGACAATCGCAGGTGGTATCGCCGCGGCGATCGCGGGGCGCGAACGTACAGGTGAGCCGTCGGTAGTGGATGTGTCGTTGCTCGGTGTGGGGGCATGGGCCACGCAGTTCTCGGTCAACCTGGCGTTGTTCACCGGACAGGCCCCCGTGCGGGACAACAAGGTCTCTGCCGCACCGGGTAATCCATTGACGGGGTCGTATCGGACATCGGACAGCCGATGGTTGCAGTTCTCGATGCTCCAGCCCACTCGGTTCTGGAACGAATTCGTGACGTTGATCGGTCTCGAGGAGTTGGTCGACGACCCGCGGTTTGCGACAATGGAAGCGATCTTCGAACACAACGAGCAGATCTTCGAGATGTTCGCGGAGGCAATTGCCAAGCGTCCGTATGCCGAATGGACCGAGATTCTCGGTTCGCTCAGTGGACCGTGGGCGCCGGTACAGAACGGTTGGGAGATCGGCCACGACGAGGCGCTGATCGCCAACGGCCGGATCGCCGAGGTCATCGACGCGGACGGCAAGCCGCAAAAGCTCGTCGTGAACCCCGTCAAGTTCGACGATGCCCCCGTGCAGATGAAGCGCGCCCCGCAGTTCGCCGAGCACACCGACGAGATCCTGCGCGAGATCGGCCTCGACGACGAGAAACTCATCGAACTCAAGATCGCCGGCGCCGTCACCTAGTCCGCCCGGTAGACTGGGTCGGCTCGGCGGACCGGAACGGGTAACACGAAGGGGGCCACCGTGGAACTGCAGCAGTTGCGGTGCTTCGTCACCGTCGCCGACCACGGATCGTTCACCCGTGCGGCGCAGGCTCTCGTGCTGTCGCAACCGACGCTGTCGCTGTCCGTGAGCAAGCTCGAGGCGGAGTTCGGCACCGAACTGTTCCAGCGCACCTCCCGCGGGGTCGTGCTCACGTCGGCGGGGGAAACGCTGCTCGGTCCGGCCCGCAAGGTACTCGAATCGGTCGACCACACACAGGCCGCGGTCGATGCGATCCACGGTCTGACCACCGGCACCCTGACGGTGGTCTGCTTCAAGGCGTTCACGACCCAGGCCGCGGCCGCGATGTCGGTGTTCGCCGAGAAGTTTCCGACCGTCACGCTGCGAGTACTGGCACCACAGAACGACGACGGAGTCTTCGCTGCCGTCAGTTCCGGTGAGGCCGACATCGGGTTCGCCCGCGACATCGAACTACTCGGCGAAGGTCTGCAGATTCATCCGATCACGGTCGAGGAGAGCGTCGCACTCGTCCCCAAGGACAGCGTCCTCGGTGCGACGACGGATCCGGTCACGCTCGACGAACTCGCCAAGGTGAGGCTGATCGTCGGTCCGCGGGGGAGCCTCGTGCGCACGGCGGTCGAGAAGTTGTTCGCCGACAAGGGAATACCGTTCGATGTCGCCGCAGAGAGCGAGCACCACGAGACGAGCATCGAGCTCGTTCGGGGCGGCGTCGGCGCCTATCTCAGCACCAGGGGCGGGCTGCCCGTCAACATCGACGACATGGTGACGGTCCGGCCGCTCGCCCCCCGCCGGGAGTGGCCGATGGGTGTCGTCCACCGCCAGCATCTGACACCCGCAGCAGCAGCCTTCACCTCGGTTGCGCTCGAGTACTTTTCGGCGACGTCGCACTGAGCCCGCGGTACCCGCACCATCGGCCGGGTTACCCAAGAACTGAGTAAACAGAATCTGCTCCGCCCGGGGCCCGATTCTGGCAGACGTCGTTGACGCATAGCGAGTGATCGAAATGTCCTCGCAGCGGACCGACTCGGTCCTGCTCGGCGGGCGAAGATTCACTGGTGCGTTACGTTCGCTACTGATCCGCCCTCTACACCCGTCGGATCACCCGGATGGTCTCGCGATCCGCGTAGTGAACACGTAGCGCTGTTGCAGGCCACCTGCTATCAGGTTGGCGAAGTAAGTCCGCTCAGTAGTTGGTCAACGACCGCGACTGCCTCTTCCTTCGCGGTGTCCGGGTTCGATGCATTGGCGACGAACAACGCCGCTTCATCGATCGCGGCTAGCAGGATGTGCGCTAGGGCGTCGATGGGCTGCTTTCGCAGACTGCCCGCCGACATTGCGAGCTCGAGCAGCGAACGGATAGTTCCCAGCCCGTATCTCTCCTCCAGCGCGCGCCACTCCTGCCACCCGAGAACGGCAGGCCCGTCGATGAGGATGATTCGCTGAACCTCGGGAGTGACCGAGGCATGCAGGAATCCGATCAGACCCTCGCGGAGGAGGGTGAGCGCATCGGTGGACTCGGCGGGCCGAGGCGCCGCCGACAGGAGGTCCTCCTCAACCAGTTCGAAAACGGCGCGGAAGAGCGCCTGCTTGCCCTCGAAATGATGATAGAGCGCGCCACGAGTGCCGACTTCGGCCGCTATCACGATCTCCTCTGTACTCGTGGCGTGGTAACCCTTCTCAACGAACAGACGTCGGGCTGCGGCCACAAGCGCGTTGCGTGTCGCCTCTGCGCGCACGGCGATGGCCTCGGCACCGCCCGTCGCCTGCTGACTACGTTTCATGGCTCCATTATCGGTCACATACTGGATGCATGTACCCGCCACCCTGTCAGAAGCGCACACGTCAGGGGGCGGGTCAGTGATGGGTCGGTTCGCCTCGCGCTCTCCTCTGCCCGGGTGCCGGCGTGGTCGACTCTTCCCTTGGAGGGTTTCACCGCCGGGCATCAGGGGCGGAGTGC
>NZ_JBAQEO010000256.1:0-12633 GCF_049286785.1 Rhodococcus sp. (in: high G+C Gram-positive bacteria)
TGCGGGTCTTCGCGAACTCGTAGAGCCACCGCGGACGGGTGATGCCCTCCGGGGCGAACTGGACCATGGCCTTGAGGTCCATCTTCTCCGGGATGGCCGGGCTGCCCCAGTCGCGTCCGTAGGAGAAGGACCAGTCGGTGGTGACGATCAGGCCGGTGGCACCGGCGGCGCGGGCCCGCTCCATCCGCTGGGCCAGTACCTCACGGGTGCCGACCCAGTACATCTGGAAGAAGGTCTGCGGGTTGGCCGCGGTGACCTCCTCGACGGACTTGCTCGCGAAGGAGCTCAACCCGATCGCCGTTCCGCGGGCCGCCGCGGCCCTGGCCACCGCGACCTCACCGTCGGGATGCACTGCCTGCACGCCGGTCGGCGAGATCACCACCGGCATGGAAATCTGCTGCCCCATGACGGAGGTCGCCAGCTCACGCTTGTCCGACAGGCCCACCACATGGGGAGCGAAACCCAGCTCACCGAACGCCGCCATGTTGTCGTCGACGGTGATTCCACGCTCGGAACCCGCGACCAGTGCGGCATATACCGATTTCGGGAGCCGCTTCTTGGCCCGTCGCTGCGCCTCGGCAACGGTCTCGAACCATCCACTCTTAGCCATCACAAACCTCTATTCCATTCCCGCGAGGGGGTTCTCGTCACAAATTTTGGCCGGTGGACGCACCATCAGCGTCAACGGAACCGGCGCCCGCGGAGTCCGCCGCTCGCCGGTCCGGGAGTGGTCGACGCTGGACTTGGGGACCTCACCACGCGCGCCCGCGAGCGCTGTCTCGCCGTAGCCCTGGACGCATTCGGGGTCGGGTCCGTCCATGGGCAGTCCGGTGAAAAACTTCGCGGCCATGCACCCACCTCGGCACGAGTCGTAATGATTGCACTTGCTGCACGCTCCACCGGTCTGCGGGGACCTCAGTTCCTGGAACAGATCCGAGTGCTGCCATACGTGCTGGAAACCGCCGTCCGCCAAAATGTTTCCGGCAAGGAACTGCTCGTGAATCGCGAACGGGCAAGCGTAGACGTCGCCGATCGGATCGATCAGGCACACCACGCGGCCGGCGCCGCACAGGTTCAGACCGGGCAGTGCATCACCGAAAGCGGAGAGGTGGAAGAACGAGTCACCCGTCAGGACGCCCTCACCGTTGGCTACGAGCCAGTTGTAGAGCTCACGCTGCTGCTCGGGGCGCGGATGCAGGTCATCCCACACGTCCGCGCCGCGGCCGGACGGACGCAGACGCGTGATGCGCAAGGTCGCGTCGTACTTGTCCGCGAGAGCCTTGAACTCGTCGAGCTGGCTGACGTTGTGGCGTGTGACGACCACCGAGATCTTGGCGTCCTTGAAACCGGCTTCCTTCAGATTCGCCAGCGCGCGCACGGCCATCGCGAACGAACCCGGACCTCGCACAGCGTCATTGACGTCGGCGGTGGCGCCGTCGATGGAGATCTGCACGTCGACGTAGTCGCTGGCCGCAAGGCGCTCGGCCACCTTCTTGTCGATCTTCACGCCGTTGGTGGAGAACTTCACACCGACCTGATGGGCCGTGGCATAGTCGACGAGCTCCCAGAAGTCCGAGCGCACCGTCGGTTCACCGCCACCGATGTTCACGTAGAACACCTGCATGCGCTGCAGTTCGTCGATGATCGACTTGCATTGCTCGGTGCTCAACTCACGGGGGTCGCGCCGTCCCGACGAGGACAGACAATGCACGCACGACAGGTTGCACGCATAGGTCAATTCCCAGGTCAGGCAGATGGGGGCGTCGAGACCGAGTTCGAACTGGTCGACGAGTCGGCCCACCGGGGCGAGCGAAGCGACGGGGGGTGTCACTGCGGAAGGCCTTTCGAGCATGGAGGTCATGGGCTGTCCTCTGGTACGGGGTAAGGGCGGATCAGGCGGGGACGATCATGTGCGACTCGGCAAGTGTGCCGAGCGCCCGCGCGTACTGCGGCGCAGCGCTGTCCCCGATGCCCTGCGCCCGCAAGGCGGACCGGGCGTCGGCGTGCGCAGGAAGAGCTTCGACCACCGCAACGATCGTGCGGTTCTTCAGGAACGACAGCTTGCGGGTCCCGAAGTGGTAGAGCAGCGCCCCGAACGGCTCGGGGCGCAGCGCCACCTGCGGATGAAGCTTCCACGCCACGTCGAGATCGATACCTGAAGCGTTTGTCGACGAAGCGGGAGTGGACATGATCAGTACACGCCGCACATACCGTCGATCGAGACCTCTTCGACGAGCGACTCCTCGATCAGGTCGTTGTCCAGCACGTTGTTGTCGCGATCCGACATGATTTCCTCCTACTGTCCGGTGATGGGGCGACGAGTCACCGGATCCTCCACTCCACGGTGGGGTTACCCTGTGACTCGCCTCACCACTGTAATGGCATTGAGTGCACAATGACAGACCGGGAGGGAGCAAAGTTGAAAAGTCGTCGAAAACCGTCCAGTCGGATAGGCAGACGCCCGTCCACCACCCAGGACCGGATCAGTAGCGTCGGGATCGAACTCTTCACCCGGCAGGGGTTCGACACCACGAGCGTGGACGAGGTGGCGGAGGCCTGCGGCATCGCCCGTCGCACCCTGTTCCGCTACTTCCCGTCCAAGAACGCCATTCCCTGGGGAGACTTCGACGCCCACCTCCACGAGATGCGCGCCCAACTCGAGGCACTGCCCCCCGACATCCCGATCGCGGACGGCCTCACCTCCGCTCTACTGCAGTTCAACGCCATTCCCGACAGTGAGGAGGCGAACCACCGCAAACGCATGGACCTGATCCTTCGGGTGCCCGCGTTGCAGGCCTATTCGGTGGTGATGTACGAGGGCTGGCGCAGGGTCATCGCGGAGTATGTCGCCGGACGGCTCGGGGTCGCGCCGACCGATCACCTCCCTCGCACAGTCGGTTATCTGCTACTCGGCGTTGCCATGTCGGCGTACGAACAGTGGCTGGACGACAGCTCACTCGCGCTACCCCGACTACTCTCCGACGGAATGCGGACCCTCTACGATGGCCTGAGTTCCCTCTCTCACCAAGGTTGAATACCGATGACCGATACGCTCGACGTTCCAGCCTTCGACTCACTCGCGCCCTGCGCTCCGGGACTGTGGACCCATCGCCACGTCACCGTCGAGCGGGTGCGACGCGGCCCCATCACACTCGACCGTGACGGAGAGCGGCTGCGGGTCACGCACGCTCTTACGCCGGACGATCTCAGCGAACGACTCGTTGCCGGAGTCACGTCCTCGATCGAGGACGCCGACTTCGGGCAGGACGAGTTCGAGACGGTCATGGTCGGACTGGTCCGCAGCACGGTCGACGATCCCCTCGAGGCATGGACCGTCTATTACCGCAATTCGTTGAACGAATTACTCGACGGCACCGCCGAATTTGCGCCGATTCACGACAAGGCCGAAGAGCTGGTCCGCGGTTCGGTCCTCGACCTCGGGTCGTGCTTCGGGTTTCTGCCGCTCCGCCTCGCCCGGTCCGGCCGGGTGGTCACCGCCACGGACATCCACCCCGGAACCGTCACACTGCTGGAGGCCGTGGCGCCGCGACTGGGACTCGGCATCGGGACGCTCGTGTGCGACGCCGCCCACGTACCGGTTCCCGACGACAGCGCAGACACCGTCACCGCAGTGCATCTCCTCGAACACGTCGATCGCAGCATCGGTGCCGCCGTAGTCTCGGAAGCGCTACGCATCGCCCGCGAGAGAGTGGTGATCGCCGTGCCCTTCGAGGACGAGGCTACGGCCTGCCACGGCCACATCCGCACCTTCGACATTCCGGCACTGCAGCGCCTCGGCGAATCGACGGGTCGCCCCTTCGAGGTGTTCGAGCACCACGGTGGATGGCTCGTTCTCGACGCCTGAGCCCTCACATCACCAGGTCACGGCGACGGAACAGCACGATTCCCGTCCCTACGAGGACCACCGCGATCCCCGTCAACCACAACAGTGGGGTAGCAGCAACATCGACCGCTGGCACCGCCGGAGTGTGGGTGAACGGTGACAGATCGCGCACCAAGTCGGGCAATCCGAACAAGGGGCCGAGCATTCCGAAGATCAGGCCGGCGGCCAGCGCACCCCAGGACAGCCCCGTGGACCAGACCGGGAAGCCGCCGAACAGCAGTACCACTACCGCGGCGACCACGAAGATCGCAGGCAAGTAGACCAGCGCCGCCCCGGTCAGGCTCCAGACCTTGCCCGGCACATCCTCGGTGACGAGACCGTACGCGAATCCCGTTGCCGCGCCGGTGAGTATCTGCAATGCCACCACACCGGCCGCCACCAACGACACGTGTGCCAGCATCCACCGCGGACGAGAGATCGCGGTGGCGAGAACGGGCTCGAGCCGTCCGGCGATCTCCTCGCCACGCATTCGCAGCAGCGCCTGAACGGCGTAGCCCGCCACCGCGACACCCATCATGGCGAAGATGGCGGCGAAGTACGCGTCGACCATGTCCTGCGTACCGCCTCCGAGTTTCTCCATCATGTCGGCAACCTCGTCGCCCTCGCCGAGAAAGTCGTCGATCTCTTGTCCGATCGAGCCGTAGGCCAGACCCAGGATCCCGATGCCGACCACCCACCAGAACAGGATCATCCGCTGTATCCGCCACGCCGATCCGAATGCCGTGGGGAGAAAGCGCGGAGCGCGATCGGGGCCGCGTCGCGTCGGAACGAGGCCTGAACCGATGTCTCTGCGTTCGATGAGCACGAACGCGGCACTGATCATCGCGATCGAAAATGCCACCGGCAGAATCAGAGCCCACCACGCGTTGTCGTCGAAAGCGCGAACCTGCTCCGCCCATCCGATCGGCGACAACCATGCGGCCCACCCGCTGATGACGCGAGTTCCGTTCTCCGTCACCGATCCGGACATGTCGCCGACGGCGCGCAACAGAAACGCCGCGCCGAGGGCGGCGCCGGCCAGCCCGTTGGCACTACGCGCTCCATCGGTCACCTGCGACGTGACCGCTGCGATGCCGGCGAAAGCGATTCCGCAACCCGCCACAGCGGCGCCGAGAGCCACCGATCCTTCGAGCGGAAGTCCCTGAGCCATGAGCACTGCGACGTTGAGAAGCGCGAGAACAACGTTCGCGGCCACGGCCACGATCATGGCCGCGGTGAGCAAGGCCTTTCGTCCCACCACAGCAGCCTCGACAAGTTCCGCCCGGCCCGTCTCCTCGTTCTGCCGGGTGTGACGGACCACCAGCAGAGTGCTCATCAGTCCGGCCGCCAAGGAAAGAGGCATGACGATCTGGCTCGCGAGTATCGCGCCCGAGCTGTATCCGGAGATAAGACCGTTGGTGGCCAACGCCACCGGCGAAGCCGCGGTGGCCACGGCGAAGGAGTACAGATCTGCCTCGGTCGGGTACAGCCCCAGGACGGTGGACGCCGAAAATGCCTGGGTCAACGTGAGTGCGAGGAGCCAGATGGGGAGCTGAACTCGATCGCGCCTCAGGACCAGCCGTACCAGCCGCGCCGTTCCGGTGAACGGTCCGCCGCGAACCGGATCGGCCCGGCCCACTGTGGGAGCCTCTCGTGTGACGGTCATGCCGACACCCCGGACTCTGCGCGTCGGTGATTCTCACCCTCCCGGGCGAGTTCGTCCCCGTAATGGCGGAGGAAGAGCTCCTCGAGAGTCGGCGGTGTCGAGGTCAGCGACGTGAGCCCGAACTCCAGGAGATGGCGCAGGACGCCGTCGAGCTCACCGGTGTCCACTTCGCAGCGGGTGTGCAAACCGTCGACGCGTACGTCGTGGATACCGCCCAGCGCCTCGAGCCCGGTGACCGGCTTCGCGGTCTCGGCAGTCACCGACGTTCTCGTGAGGTGTCGCAGCTCGGCGAGTGAGCCCGACTCCACGGTCCGCCCCTCACGGATGATGCTCACCCTGTCGCACAACGCCTCGACTTCGGCGAGTATGTGACTCGACAGGAGAACGGTCCTGCCGGCATCGGACACTTCCCGAATGCAGTCCTGAAAGACCGACTCCATCAACGGATCCAGTCCCGACGTCGGCTCGTCGAGTATGTAGAGCTCGACGTCGGACGCGAACGCGGCGACGAGTGCCACCTTCTGCCGGTTGCCCTTCGAGTAGGTGCGAGCCTTCTTGGTCGGGTCGAGCTCGAAGCGTTCGAGCAACATGCTCCGGCGTGACTCGTCGAGCCCTCCCCGAAGCCCCGCAAGGAGGTCGATCGCCTCTCCACCGGTGAGATTCGGCCACAGGTTGACCTCACCGGGCACATAGGCCAGTCGTCGGTGCAACGACACCGACTCCCGCCAGGGATCGCCACCGAGGAGCCGCGTCGTGCCCGAATCTGCGCGGAGCAACCCGAGGAGGACCCTGATCGTCGTCGACTTGCCGGAGCCGTTCGGGCCGAGGAATCCATGGACCGTCCCCGCCCCCACCTCGAGATCGAGGCCGTCCAGCGCGCGAGTGGGTCCGAAGGTCTTGACCA
The DNA here is from genome assembly GCF_049286785.1 of Rhodococcus sp. (in: high G+C Gram-positive bacteria). Lineage (GTDB taxonomy): Bacteria > Actinomycetota > Actinomycetes > Mycobacteriales > Mycobacteriaceae > Rhodococcus_F. The sequence goes on from NZ_JBAQEO010000256.1 coordinate 6,454, forward strand.
GGTTCTTCACCGTGATTGCAGCGCCCATGCCTGGTACCGTACTCTGATTTCACAAATGTGTGAAGACCCATACAATCGTGCAAGGAGGGTGCAATGACGAAGACTGCAGCCCCGCGCGATGCGCCGGAGGTGCGGCACTTCGTCGAGCAACTCGCCCTGTCACTCGTGAAAATGGGCTTCCCGCCCATGCCCGCCCGCGTCTGGGCGTTCATGATCTCGCACGAGGCCGATACGGTGACCCCCGGCGAGATCAGCGCACACCTCGAAGTGAGCCCCGCCGCGGTTTCCGGTGCGCTGCGTTATCTCGTCCAGATGGGACTGACCTCCCGGGTGGTCGGGGTACCCGGATCACGTCGGCAGCATTATCAGGTGACCGCCGACATGTGGGCGGACGCCTTCATCGCCCGGCAGTCCGCACTCACGGAGTTCTCCGACATCATCGAGGGAGGTATCGAGATCCTCGGAGCCGACTCCGAAGCAGGACAGCGCGTCGCCGAGATCCGCGACTTCTTTCAGTACATCGCCGAAGAACTCCCCCGCCTTCTCGAGGAATGGCGGGCGAAGCGGAAAAGCTAGATCAATCCGAGCTTGCCGGCCTCGTACACTGCCTCGGCGCGTCTGCTGACGCTCAGCTTGCGCATGATATTGCTGACGTGGAATTTCACAGTGGTCGCCGAGATGAACAGCCTCTCACCGATCTTCGCGTTCGACAGCCCCGTGGCCAGCAACCGGAGGACGTCGAGTTCGCGTTCGGTCAGACCTTCCCGCGGCGTCGTCTGCCCGTTGAGCGAGCGGATCACCGCGGAGGCGCTGCGCGAGTCGAAGGCGCTCTCGCCGCGCGAGACAGCGCGAATGGCGCGTACCAGCTCGGTGGTGTCCACATCCTTGACCACATAGCCCCTCGCCCCGGCCTGGACGGCGCGCACCACCAGCTGCTCGTCGAGAAAGGTCGTGAGCACGAGCAGCCCCAGTTCACCATCGGCAGAGGACAATTGCGCACACAACGCGAGGCCCTCGTAGTCGGATGCCGCCGACAGCTTCAAGTCCACGAGCACGACGTCCGGGGCGGCCTGTTCCACCACGGCCAGGGCTTCCCGACTCGACGACGCCTCTCCCACCACCTCGAGGTCGGGTTCGCGCTCGAGTACCGAGCGGAGTCCCTGACGGAGGATCGCATGGTCGTCTACGAGGACGATCCGCACGACGGACGTGGGTCGCACTCCCCCGGACTGCCCACGCTCCACGGTTCGAATGGTCATCGGTTCACCTCGCTGTCGTGACGGAGCGGGATCCGGGCAGCCACCCGCACCCCGCCGATCCTGGCCCGTGCCACCTCGAGTGTGCCGCCGAGTTCGTGCGTCCGCGCCTGCATGTTCGCCAGCCCCCGGTGACGGCCGTCGAGGTCGCTGTCCGCCGCCATCCGGAGCATCAGCCGCATCCGCTTCGGATCGCCGTCTCCGTCGTCGGCGACCGAGAGCAGCACCGAGTCCGCCGAGTACGTCAACTGCACGACCGCGCGCGTCGCGTTGGCATGCACCGCCGCGTTGAACAGGGCTTCGCCCGCGATACGCAACAACGCATGCTCCGTATCGCCCGAGAGTTCGGCCGGGGAGCCACCGACCCGGACCCTCACCTCGAGTTCATCGGGCATGTGCACGACACCGAGCTGTTCGAGCATTTCGGGTAGCGACGTCCGGTCGGAGCTACCCGAGTGATTGAGCGCATAGATCGCCGAGCGCAGCTGCTCCACGGCCCGTCGCGTCAATTCCTTGGCCAGATCCAGTCTTTCGCTGCGCTCGACGTCCGGGACTCCGCTCCGGCAGACCTCGATCTGCATTCCGGCCGACAACACCGCCTGCGTCACACTGTCGTGCAGTTCGCGGGCGATGCGGTGCCGTTCCTCGTCGAGGACCTGGTGCCGGTGCGCTGCCCCGAGCTGACGCTGGGTGGCCTCGAGCTCGGCATTGCGCACTGCGAGATCGGAGGCGTTCCGCCGTGCCTCCGCGTAGGCCTGCTCTGCACGTTCGAGGAGCAGCTGCCCACGCTGGTACAGCGCCGAGTTCTGCAGGGCCACCGCGGTCTGACTCGCCAGGATGCTGAGTACTGCGCCGTCGGTCGCGTCGAGGGTTCGCCGGTCCGCGGTCCACGCCGCGAAGGCTCCGACCATCCCACCCTCGAGAACGATCGGAACGAAGGCGTGGTGTGGATCGATCACGGGTGCGCCTCCGGTGCGGGCAGACCTGATGTCCGCCAGACACTCCACCACCTCCTGCGGCAACGGCGGTCCCTCGACGTCATCGACCAGAAAGGGTGTGGCATCCGGGCCGAGCACCAGCCGGCGCGGACCGGCATCGGGCAGCATGCCGTCGGCGAGCGCGAACGCCACCCACCGTGCGTCCAGATGCGCCCGAGCCGCCTCGGCCACGGCACAGACCAGAGTTTCGGGGCCCTCCACCGTGCGAACCAACGCCCGCGAAATGAGTTCGAGCGCGTGCACTACCCGCTCGAGACGCTCCGCGGCGCCGCGATACTGCGGGTAGAAGGTCGGCTTGCCCGACCGGAGTCCCGTGAGCGTCGACAAGTCCGGGGCAGTCACCGCGTCACCACGTTCACGTGTCACAGCGCAGACCGGAACAACGCCACCATCTGCTCCTGCGTCGCCGTACGTGGGTTGGTGGACATACACGCATCACGCAGAGCGAACTCGGCGAGACGGGACAGGTCCTCTTCGCGAACACCCAACTCTCCCAGTCCCTTCGGCACACCCACCTCGGCCGCCAGCCGCTGCACCCGATCCGCGACCGCCAGCGCCGCCTCCCGCGACGACCCGCGGTGTTCCTCGAGACCGAGGGCGGCCGCGATCGCCACGAACGGGGTGGCGTCGCTCATGCTGTTGAATCGGATGACGTGTGGTAGCAGGATGCCGTTGATGACTCCGTGTGGCAGGTCCAGCAGGCCCCCGACCTGATGACTCATCGCATGCGCTGCACCAAGAATGGCATTGGTGAATGCAAGCCCGGCCTCGAGGCTCGCCTGCGCCATGAGGGCACGCGCCTCCATCTCCATCGGATCCTCGATGGTCCGTACCAGAGTGTCGGTGACCAGGCCGACCGCCCGCAGTGCGTGATGATCGGTGAGCGGGTTGTGGGCAAGCGAAACGAAGGCCTCGATACCGTGTGTCAGCGCATCGAGGCCGGTGGCCGCGTTGAGCCACTCCGGCATGGTGGTGAGCAGGCGCGGGTCGATCACCGTCACGTCGGGCACGAGGGCCCGCCCGATGATCGTGATCTTGGTCCCGCGCATGGTGTCCGTGACGATGCAGAACTGCGACACGTCGGCACCCGTGCCCGACGTCGACGGCACCATCACCAGTGGCGGGATGGGACTGGTCGCCTGATCGACGCCCTCGTAGTCGAGGATGTTGCCACCGTTCGCCGCGAGCACCGCGATGCCTTTGGTCGCGTCGATCACCGAACCGCCGCCGAGAGCGACGAGAACGTCGCATTCGCCCTCGCGATATGCCTCGTGGCCGGCCGTCACCTCGTGATCCTTGGGATTGGGTGTGAGCGCACTCCACACGACAGGGGCGAGGCCTTGCTCGAGAAGCTGATCGCGGAGCTCCGACGCCCACCCCGCCTCGATCAGGCCGGGGTCGGTGACGAGCATCGGTCGCGAACCCCCGAGCCGCAGCACCGCGTGGGCGGCCTCGACCATCGAGCCGACCCCGAAGACGATCTCGGGCGCATGAAACTTCACGAGCCTGCCAGAGTCGGTGGCGCGTGGGCCAGGGGGCGAGACAGACACGTCGACTTTCCTCCCGTCGGCTAGGCAGAGGCGCTCTGCATGGTGTGACCCAGGTTACAAGCTCTCCACCCCGACACTACGGGCAGGGACAGACGACCGCACCGGCCGAAGGACAGGTCCTTTACCTACCCGATCGGGTAGGTACAGCACCCTGGTCAGCGCAGCGCATGACCCAGCTCGGCGGCACGGGCCATCAGCTGAGTCGCGTCGCGCGCGACAACCACGGAATCGCACAACTCCGCATAGTCCGGCATCGCACACGACGCCTGATTCCAGTACCGCTCGGGCTCGGGAGTGATCCACGCCAGCCGGTGAACCTTGCGGCGCAGCGCGGCGAGCTCATCGACCCCAGGTGGCAGACCGTTGCATCGTCCGTCCCCGACCACCAGCAGTGACGTGCGAGAGTTCACGTCGGCGGCGAACTCGCCGAGAACGCCCGAGAACATCCGGCCGTAGTCGCTGCTCGCCTCGAGATCGATGCGCGGATCGGCGAGGACGGAAGCCAGCACGTCGTCGCCCCCACCCGCGAGCAGGGTGTCGGTGACATCGACGGGTCGATCCACGAAGGCCAGCACCCGGCAGCGGTGCGCCCGACGGTGCATGGCCTGCGCCAGCCGGAGAGTGAAAGCGGTGACGGGCCGCACGGACAGGGAGACGTCCGCGAGGATCAGTACCCGTGCACGGTCCGGGCGCGGCGACCGCACCATGAGGTGAAAGGGGATGCCGTCGGTGCGCAGTCCCGCGCGAGCGGTGCGCCTCATGTCGAGCCTGCCCGCGCTCAGTTCTCGCGGCCGCGGACGGACAGGTCCGCGCATCCGCCGAAGCACCTCGTAGCACGCCTGATTCACCTCCGCCCGTGAGGTCGCCGAGACTCGGCCACCGGTGCCCGTCGTCGCGTGCGGCCGGGGCGAAGCTGTCCGGTCCCGTGCGTCGGCCAATGCCGTGACGAACGCCTCCACCGCCTCCGCCAGACGGTTCAGCTGGGCGGCGGTGAGGAGCTCGTCTTCGCCGGAATCGGCATAGATTCTGCTCGGGTCGTACGCGTCCAGCCACGCAAGTATCGACTCCGGATCGTTCCACGACAACGTGCCGGCCACCGCACCGCTCGCCGACGACGCCAGGTCCCCGACAGCAGTACTCGCCGCCCGCTGGACCTCGACGGTGTACGTGACACCGCGGCGCCCGGATTCGGCGGCAGAATCGACCGACAGGTCCGCGTCGCTCGACGTCATGCTCACATCGTCGTCGTCTTTGTGCGGGTTGAATCCCTTCTCTGCCTCGGGGGTGTCGAAACGATCGCCGACCTCGGCCGCCCGCTCGTTGTACTCGGCGTATCGCGCGGTCTCCGCCCCGTCCCCCACCTCGAGCGTGGTGGGTAGGCCCACCGCGGGTTCGACCCGCGAAGGCGAACGGTCGCCCGGCGCCGCAGTGGCCACCGCTGCGAAGAACACGTCGAACGCGTCGTCGAAACCAGCGTGTTCATAGGAGTACTTGGCGCACACTGCACGCAACCCCGCGCGCAACGCCGGCAGATCTCGCGCCCCCATCAAGGCCAGGACCCTGCGCACCTCGATCACCTCGGCGGGAGACACCGCGACGCCACAGCGGCGCAACAGGTTTCCGAACGAAGCGGCCAGGACGTCGAGAAGACCGGAAGCAGACATCGTCAGCGTCCTGCTCGCCGGCCCGCGCCGATACCGCCGCGGTCCTGACCGCCGCGCCCGCGGAACACAGCCGTCGTGGTGTTGGCTGGGCGGGAGGCCACAGTCACCCTTTCTGTGGATCGGCCCGGCGCATCTGCCGACTTCGGCTCCGCGGGTTCGGTACCGCCGAGCCCGGTCCGAACCACATCGTGGTCGCTGGTGTATTTGAGCAGCGCGGTCAGCAGGATCTCCCGGGCGCCCGAACCCGCGGCAACTCCCGTCGCTTCGAGGACCGTGGCAGCCCGGGCAGCATCGATCACCTCCGCAATGGACGGGCTCTTGCGCAACGGCAGCTCGCGCAGGGTGCGGGCGAGCTCCACCACCTCCTCCGCGACCGACACCTTCACCTCGGGAGCCCTGGCCGTGACGATGTCCCGCTCACGCTGCGGCGTCGGATAATCGAGGTGGTAGTGCAGGCACCGGCGCTTGAGCGCGGGTGAGAGCTCACGAGTGTCGTTGGACGTCAGGATCACCCACGGTGCCGAGCGCGCAGTGAACGTTCCCACCTCCGGAATCGTCACCTGCTTCTCGGCGAGAACCTCGAGGAGCAGCGCCTCCATCGACTCCTCGGTACGGTCCACCTCGTCGACGAGCAGCACAACCGCCTCGGGAGAGAGGATGGCCTCGAGAAGCGGACGGACCGAGAGGAACTCCTCCGAGTACAGACCGAAAT
>NZ_JBAQEO010000257.1:0-9845 GCF_049286785.1 Rhodococcus sp. (in: high G+C Gram-positive bacteria)
CCCTGAACGTCGGGAAGATCCTCGGCACCCCACTTCCGGAACTTCGCTCCGTCGTCCTCGAGAAGTTCTCGAAAACGGAGGGATGCACGCACCTCAACGACGCCATGCGCGCGCTCGCCGAAGTGCCGGTTCACCGGATCGCCGAGGGTGCTCAGGCGACCAGCACGCGCACGGTTTCCGCGACACAGGCAGGTTTGCTTGCGCCCTCGATCTCGACGGTGTACTTGACGACCACCTGCGCGCCCTTGGGGGTGCGCTCGAAGGAAGAGATCTCACCGCCGACCCGCACCTTCGCTCCGACCTTGACCGGCTCGGGGAAGCGGACCTTGTTCAGTCCGTAGTTGATCGCGAGCTTGACGCCCTCGACACTCATCAGTTCGGCACCGAGTTTCGGCAGCAACGACAGTGTGAGGTACCCGTGAGCGATGGGTGCGCCGAAGGGGCCGTCCTTCGCCCGCTCGGGATCGACGTGTATCCACTGATGGTCCCCGGTGGCGTCGGCGAACAGATTGACGCGGTCCTGGGTGATCTCGAACCAGTCGCTGTACCCGAGGTGCTCGCCTACTGCCGACTCGATCTCGTCGATTCCCTGAAAAACGCGCATGGTTGTCTCCCTGTTCGGTGTGTGAAGGCGCGGTCAGCGTCCGCCGCGGCGGAGCGTCACGCGATAGGTGTAGTGCTCTGGCAGAAAGTAACTGACGGCCAGCTCGTTTGCCTGATTCTGAGCATTCGAGTACAAACGGTCGACCCGCAGCATCGGATGACCCGTGTCGCAGTCGAGCGCCCGCGCGACGTCCTCGGTGGCGGGGGCGACCGTGATCGACTGGGCCGCTTCGGTGATGGGGCTGGCAAGATGGGGTTCCAGCAGCCCGATGATGGTGTGGGAACTCACTGCCCCCTCTGCCATCTCCGGGTCGGCGATCACGTGGCGCGCGATCTCCTCCGGCAGATACACGGTGGTGTGGACGAACGGCACGCCGTCGTGCAGTCGCCGGAACACAAGGGTGTAGACCAGGTCGGTGTCGAGGCGCAGCCGACTGGCGGCCTCGATGTCGACGCGGCGCCGCAACGGCGACACCACCTCCATAGTGGTATCGGTCGACAGGTTCATCAGATCCTCGATGGAACCGAGCTGCCGCAGGTACCGGCCGTCCGATTCGGTGGCGAAGGTGCCGCGCCCGGGAATCCGGTACACGATGCCCTCCGCCACCAGGTCATGAAATGCGCGACGCACGGTCTGACGGCTGACACCGTGCTGGTCGGACAGCTCCGACTCGGTGGGGAGACGAACGCCGCCACTGAACTTGCCCGCGGCGATCTGCTCGCGCAGCTCCCTCGACACAAGCTGGTATGCCGGCTCCGTCTCTCGTTCCCTACCGTTCATCGCGCACCGATCCTACTTGCCGATATCCGGTCTACAGACCGCCTCGCGCCACCAGTTGTGCGGCGATGACGTTGCGCTGGATCTCGTTCGTGCCCTCGCCGACGATCATCAGGGGGGCGTCCCGGAAATAGCGCTCCACGTCGTACTCGGTGGAGTATCCGTAGCCGCCGTGGATGCGGACCGCGTTGAGCGCGATCTCCATGGCCACCTCGGATGCAAACAGCTTGGCCATGCCGGCCTCCATGTCGCAGCGTTCGCCGCTGTCGTACTGTTCGGCGGCGTGCCACGTGAGCTGGCGGGCGGCGGTGAGCTTGGTGGCCATGTCGGCGAGGTAGTTGCCGATGGACTGGTGCTTCCAGATGGGCTTGCCGAAGCTCTCGCGCTGCTGCGCGTACTCGAGGGAGTCTTCGAGCGCGGCCGCGGCGACACCGAGGGCGCGGCTGGCGACCTGGATACGGCCGGTCTCGAGCCCCTTCATCATCTGTCCGAAGCCCTTGCCCGGCGTCGCACCGAGGATGGCACTTCCCGGGACACGGTAGTTGTCGAACGAGATCTCACAGCTCTCGACGCCCTTGTAGCCGAGCTTGGGCAGGTCGCGGGACACATTGAGGCCCGGGCCGTGCTCGGCGAGAACGATCGAGATACCCGCGTGACGGGGACTGGCCTTGGGATCGGTCTTGCACAGTAGCGCGATGAGCCCGGAGCGGCGGGCGTTGCTGATCCAGGTCTTGGCACCGTTGATGACCAGGTCGTCACCCTCGCTCTTGGCGTTGGTGGTCATGGCCTGCAGATCGGATCCGCCGCCCGGCTCGGTGAGCGCCATCGTGGCCCGCAGCTCGCCGGTGGCCATCCTGGGCAGGTACTTCTGCTTCTGTTCCTCGGTGCCGAACAGGGTGAGCAGCTTGGCGACCACGGTGTGGCCACCCATCGCCCCGGCCAGGCTCATCCAGCCGCGGGCCAGTTCCTCGGTCACCTGGGCGTAGCAGGGCATGGACACCGGCGATCCGCCGAACTCCTCGGGCACGGCCAGGCCGTAGATGCCGATCTGCTTCATCTGGGCGATCCACTTTTCGGGGTACTCGTTGGCGTGTTCCACCTCCTGGACAGTCGGCTTCACATCCCGATCGACGAACTCCCGCACCGTCTGGACGAGGTACGCCTCTTCGTCGTTCAACTTGCCCATCACTCCACCTTCGAGTCGCGAAACTTTGTACGGCCATATTTGGGTAATGTGCGGTGAATGTCAACCCTTTGTGTTTGACAGCGCGACGCCCGACTGCCACGATCAGCGGCACAGCCAGTGGGAGAACGGCTCTTGCGTGGACGACCGCAGGTAGCCGGCTGGCCGTACAAATACAGCCCGATGGACTAAGGAACAGACAACAGTGCAGACCTCCACACGCAGACGCGCCGTCCTGGTGGCACCCGGATCCGACGAACGCAAGGCCGTCAAGGCACTCCGTTCGTCCGCCGACGAGGTGGTTCTCGACCTCGAGGACGCGGTCACCGCCGCCAACAAGGATGTGGCCCGCGAACTCGTGTGCCGCATCCTGAGCGAATCGGACGGCAGCCGTCCAATCTCGGTCCGCATCAACGCGCTGACCACCCCGTGGGCTCAGGACGATCTCGCCGCCTGCGCACAGGTGGGCGGAGCATTGACGAGCGTCATCGTTCCCAAGACGGAAACTGCACAGGACCTGATCGACGCCGACCGCGCCCTCACCGGGACGTCCATCGGACTGCAGGCTCTCGTCGAGACCCCGCTCGGTGTGCAGAACATCGGCGAGATCACCCGATCCACGGATCGACTCGACGCGGTCATCATCGGATACGCGGATCTCGGTGCGGCACTGGGACGTTCCCGCGCCGCACTGCCCGAGCACTGGCTCACGGTCCAGGACACAGTGCTGATCGCCGCCCGGGCCGCAGGCATCCAGGCCGTCGACGGCCCCTTCCTAGGCATCTCCGACGACGACGCCTTCCGCCACGCCGCCCACTGGACGAGCACCCTCGGCTTCGACGGCAAATGGGTCATCCACCCCTCACAGATCGGTTCCGCGACAGCCGCTTTCACTCCCACCGGCACCGCCGTGGCGGAGGCCCGACGCGTTCTGGATGCGCTCGCGACGGCGGAGGCGCTGGGCAACGGCGCCGCCCAGCTCGACGGACAGATGCTCGACGAGGCCGTAGCGGTGGCGGCTCGCCGCGTTCTCGCGCAGGTGGGTGCATGATGATCGCGACCGAAACGTACGTCGGCGGACCGTACTTCGACGAGCTCGAAGTAGGCCAGGTCTTCGATACCGCCCCCGCGGTCACACTCACCAGCGGGCTCACCGCCACCCATCAGGCCATACTCGGTGACCGGATGCGTTTACCCCTCGACGCGCACCTTTCCCAGGCGGTGACCGGCGGCGGGGCCGCCGTCGCGAACCCGGGGCTGGTCTGCGACATCGCCATCGGGCAATCCACGCTGGCAACACATCACGTGAAGGCCAACCTCTTCTATCGGGGTCTGCGATTCCACAGCTTTCCGCATCTGGGTGACACCCTTTACACCCGCACCGAAGTGGTGGGACTCCGGGAGAACTCGGCCAAGCCCGGTCGCGGGCCGACGGGCCTGGCAGCTTTGCGGATGACATCCACCGATCAGGACGCCAACACCGTCCTCGACTTCTACCGCTGCGCGATGCTGCCGCTCCGCGACAACGCCGACGAGAACCGGGTGCGCAAGGCGGATGATCTGTCCGCCGTCGGCCCGCAGACCGAGGAGCCGTTCACCGCTCCCGTCGGCTGGGATCTCGGCGTGTATCGGGACAAGGTTCCCGGCAACCACTTCTCTCCCGACCTCGAGGGCACCGTCTTCCGGAGCAGCGGCGACGTGGTGTCCAGCGCACCGGAACTGGCGCGCCTGACTCTCAACATCGCAGCAACCCATCACGACGAGCGGGTGGGGCAGGCCGGACGTCTCGTCTACGGCGGCCACACCATCGGGATCGCCCTGGGACAGGCGACGCGCGCACTGCCCAACCTCGTGACGGTCCTGGGCTGGAAATCGTGCGATCACACCGGCCCGGTCCACGAGGGTGACACTCTCACCAGCGAACTGCACGTCGAGAGCGTGGAACAGCTTCCCGATGGCGGCGGTGTCCTGCACCTGCGTTCACTCGTGTTCTCGCACAATACGAATGCATCCGGCACCCCCGTCCTCGACTGGCGCTTCAGCGCCCTCATGGCCTGAACATTCCCTCCCGAGGAGATTCCATCGTGACCCCAGACGCGCAGACGTCGTCCGCCCCTCTCGCCGGCCTTCGCATCGTCGAGGTGTCGAGTTTCGTCGCCTCCCCGCTGTGCGGCTTGACGCTCTCCCAGCTCGGCGCCGAGGTGATTCGCGTCGACCCGATCGGCGGCGCCTCCGACTACAACCGGTGGCCGGTCACCACGGACGGGCAGAGCATCTACTGGACCGGGCTGAACAGGGGCAAGCGGTCCGTCGCGGTGGACATGCGCAGTCCCGAGGGACAGCAGCTCGTGCAGAAGTTGGTCACCGCGCCGGGCAGCGGCGGCGGCATCCTGGTCACCAATTCCGGTGGCCGCGACTGGATGAGTCACGAGACGCTGCAGGCTCTGCGCGACGACGTGATCACGCTGGAAATCCTCGGCCGCCGCGACGGCACACCGGCCGTCGACTACACCGTCAATGCCGGCCTGGGGTTCCCGCAGATCACCGGCCCGGTGGAACACAGCGGTGTGGCCAACCACGTCCTGCCCGCATGGGACGTGGCCTGCGGCCTCTATGCGGCGCTGGACGTCACGGCCGCGGTCCGTCGTCGCGACCTCACCGGACGGGGCGCGAAGATCACCCTCCCACTGGAGGACGTGGCACTCGCCACCGCCGGAACCCTCGGTTACTTCACCGAAGTCCAGGTCAACGGCCGCGGGCGCGAGGGCACCGGCAACGCCGTGTACGGCACCTACGGCATCGACTTCGTCACCGGCGACGGTGGACGTTTCATGATCGTGGCCCTCACCCCCCGGCATTTCCGCGACCTCGTCTCGGTCACCGGAGTCGGTGCCGCAGTGGACGCGCTGGCCGGTGCACTCGGCGCCGATTTCACGCTCGAGGCGGACCGTTTCCGGCACCGCGAAGTTCTGACGGCGTTGTTCGCGCCGTGGTTTCGGGAGCACACCGCGGACGAGGTCGCCGGCGCATTGACCGCCACGTCCGTGCTCTTCGAGCGTTACCGCAGCTTCGAGGAAGTGGTGGCGTCCAAGGAGCTGGAGAACAACCCGATGTTCTCCTCGCTCGAGCAGCCACGGATCGGTACCTACCTGGCCGCCGGGCATCCCGGGCAGTTCGACGGCGGGCACTTCACGGTGCACAGTGCCCCCACCGTCGGCGACGACACCGACGCCGTCGTGCGGGAACTCCTCGGCGACTGAGGTCGGTCGGCCGTCACGACCCGGTCGTGACGTCGTCGACCAACCCCCACTCGAGGGCGGTCCGGGCATCGACGGCCCGGCCCGTCGCGCACAGCTCGAACGCCCGGTGCCGGCCGATGCGTCTGGGAACACTCACCGTGCCGCCGGCACCCGGTATCAATCCCATCCCCACCTCGGGCAGGCGGAAAACGGTGTCCGGGTGTGCGACGATCCGGCCGGCGAAGGCCGGGACCTCGATCCCGGCACCGACGCAACTGCCGTGCACTCGTACTTCCAATCGGTCCGACACCCGGTGCGCCAGCCGTCCTGCGCCGGCCCGGGTGCGGATCAGGTGTGCGGTCGCCAGATCCGGGGTGGTCCCGAACTCGTCGAGATCTCCGCCGGCGCAGAACGACGGCCCCGATCCGTCGAGCACCACGCGCTCGATCGTGTCGTCGAGTTCCGCGAGTTGCAGCGCGGCCACCAGCCCGTCGCGCACTTCGGTGCCGTACGCGTTGCGACGCTCGGGCCGGTTGAGCGTGACGAACAGCTCGTTGTCCTCCCGTCGCATCAGCACCGGTTCCTGCGGTGACAGCGGAGGCAGCGGCCGGGGCCCCCGCTTCTCCAGCCAGTGCCGGAAGCCCGGGGCGCCCAGAAGCGTCGAATACGCAAGTGATTCGACGTCGATCGCGGCGGGCACCGAGAGCGGCTCCGAGGCTTTCAGAACCTGCCCCAGAATCACCGCGGCGTGCGGATTGGCCAGTACCTCGGCGTGGAGCTGATCCAGCGAGGCCTGCGGGTCGTTCGCCGGTACCACCGAACGCACCGCCGCGAGGTCCATCCCGCCCACCGTCGTATCGAGCGCGGAGGCGAGCAGTGCCGCACCCGGCGGCATCCCCGCGCGGGTCCGGAACCCGACGAGCAATCGGTCGGTGAGAGCGATCTGTGCAATGGCCGCTGCCGCGAGAGCCTCGTCCGGCTCGTCATCGAGATCGACGACGAGCATCGGATCGTCCAGGTGAGTTCCACCCGCGCTCAGAAGCGGACGACCTGCGTGACCCTCCACCAGCTGCCGGGGCGTGATCCGGCCTACTTCGGGGGTCATCTGCTGGGCCTCTCTACCGAATGGACGCGACGAGTCTGTGCGAATCCGGAGCGTAGCATCGACCGCGTGGCGGCCCCTCCCAGCTCTGCTCCGGTTCCAGGAACCGCTGAACACATCGACCCGGTACGGGATTGGACAGAGAGCGGGATCGTCTCGCTCACGGGGCGTGCCGACGGCCCCCCGGTCCTGCCTCCCGGGATCGCGGCAACGCGGGCGCGGGAACTGTCCCGGCACATCGCAGCCGCGTCCGGTGTGGTGGTCGACGGTGCTCGTATCCTCGCCGAACGGGCGGCGTTTACCGGCCACACCCGCAATGGCGCAACCTCTGTCGGTGGCAGTTGCCGTCTCCTGGCGACCGTCGACGGCTGGGCCGCGGTGTCGTGCGCCCGGCCGGACGATCCGGTTCTGCTCGGCGCGTTGATATCCGAAGACATCACGGGCGACCCCTGGCCGCAGGTGCGGCAGTGGCTCAACGGTCACAGCGGCACCGAACTCGCCGAGCGCGCCGAGTTGCTCGGTATCGCTGCCGCGCCCGTACGGGTGCCGTCCGAGCCTCCGCCACTCCCCCGCCTCGGAATGCCCCGGTCGGTGAAAGACCTCCTCGTCGTCGATTTCAGCGCTCTCTGGGCGGGACCACTGTGCGCGCACCTGCTCGGGCTGGCAGGAGCACGAGTCGTGAAGGTGGAAACCCCGACCCGCCCGGACGGCGCCCGCAGTGGTAACGCCGAGTTCTATGCACTTCTCCACGGCGGGCATTCCTCGGTGGTACTGGACCCGCAAACCGCCGGCGGCAGGCACGCGCTCGCCGGCTTGGTGCGAGCCGCCGACATCGTCATCGAGGCCTCACGCCCCCGCGCCCTCGCAGGGTTCGGACTCGACGCCGAAGCCGAAGTAGCCCGCGGATGCACCTGGATTTCCATCACCGCGAACGGAAGGGACTCGGACCGCATCGGTTTCGGAGACGACATCGCCGCATCGAGCGGACTCGTAGCACGCGATACCGATGACGCACCACTGTTCGTGGGCGACGCGATCGCCGACCCGCTCACCGGGCTCACCGCTGCGGCACTGGCCATGTCGGCAGGCTCCGACGACGGCAACCTGTGGGACCTCTCGATGACGAACGTGGTCGCGTCCACGCTGCACGGAGGCGCAGCGGCTCTCCCGCGACGACAAGACGGATACTGGGTGCTCGACTGCGACACCGGTGTCGCCCGGGTCGAGGCGCCGCGACCCCGCGAGCCACACGGTGCGGTGTCCGAGAGCGGCGCGGATACCGCAGCCGTACTGGGTCGTCTGGGTATCGCATTGCCATGAGCCACATCCTGATCCGGAACTGTGAGGTGCGCGGACGAACGGGCGTCGACGTCCTCATCCGCGGTTCGCACATCGCCGACATCGGACGCGCATTGCCCTCCGGCAGAGCCGAAGTGGTAGAGGCCGGCGGCGGGGCGCTGCTACCCGGGCTCACCGATCACCACCTTCACCTCCACGCTCTGGCTGCCGACGCGACGTCGGTGCGATGCGGGCCTCCGCACGTCCACGACGGCGCAGAACTCGCCCGCGCACTGGCCGGGGCACCCGACGTCGGCGGTTGGGTTCGCGGCGTCGGATACATCGAAACTGTTGCCGGAGAACTCGATTCCGCGGCACTCGATCGGCTGCACGCTGCCCGGCCGGTGCGGATCCAGCATCGAAGTGGTGCGATGTGGGTTCTCAACGGGGCGGCCGCGTCTGCTGCCGGACTCGCCACCGGCGACCATCCGGGCATCGAACGCGACTCCGACGGCCTGCCGACGGGACGGGTGTGGCGCGCGGACGAGTGGCTTCGGGGACATCTGCCACGAACGGCACCACCGGCGTTGCGCGACATCGGCCGAACCCTGGCACGGTTCGGCATCACCGCGGTGACGGACGCGTCTCCCGACCTACCGGCACCATCGATCCGGGCCATCATCGGTGAGATGGAATCCGGCGACCTTCCCCAGCGCGTCCACCTTCTGGGCGCGCCCCTCGACCCGCCGGACGCGCGGGAGGGCACCACCCGTCTCACCGTGGGCCCCTACAAGATCGTGCTCGCGGATTCCGGACTGCCCGACATCACCGAGTTGGGCGAGGTCATCCGGCACGCGCACCACACGGGCCGCCCGGTCGCGGCGCACTGCGTCACCCGCGAGGCCCTGCTCATCTTCCTTGTGGCACTCGACGACGTCGGAGTACTGGACGGAGACCGCATCGAGCACGGCGCCCTCATACCCGAGGAAAGCATCGAAGGGTTGCACCGTCGTGGGCTGCGGGTGGTGACCCAGCCCGGTTTTCTCGCCGACCGCGGGGACCACTACCTCGACCACGTCGAGGAACGCGACCTCCCCGACCTGTACCGGTGCCGCACCCTGCTCGATGCCGGCGTTCCGCTCGCCCTCTCGAGCGATGCGCCCTACGGCCCACTCGATCCGTGGACCGTGATGTCCGCGGCTGTCCACAGACGCGCGCGTTCCGGTGCCGTCGTGGGCGCCGCCGAGCGTCTGACGGGAAGCGAAGCGCTGAGCGGCTATCTGGCGTCCACCGACGACCCGGGCGGACCGCCACGACGCGTCGAGGTGGGTGCCGTTGCCGACCTCGTACTCCTCCGTGCGCCGCTGCTCGACACACTCGGGATGCCGAGTTCCGAGCACGTGATCACCACGCTTATCGGCGGGGATCCGATCTACTCCATCACCACGTAGCTATACGTTCCGCGATCAGCCAGCGACCGTCTCCGCGGCGTTCGAAGCGATGGATGTAATCGCCCACGGCAATCGGAGATGGTGCCGGCGATGAATCATCGAAAACCTCGTACGCCGTGAAGATACATGCGCTTTCGGCTTGGTCGGCTCCGGTGCGCCAGAGACGAATGTTCGTCACCACGTGCTTGACCCGCCGCGACGTATCAGCGAC
>NZ_JBAQEO010000258.1:0-4633 GCF_049286785.1 Rhodococcus sp. (in: high G+C Gram-positive bacteria)
GCGTCCCACAGGGTTGATCCAGGAGTGTGCACAACTCTGGGGATAACCTGCTGTCCCGGGGAAGAAGCTTCTTCCGCGGGGCCTCGGTGGCAGGATCGGATGCATGGCACGCACGTTGAACCTCGTCGGCGATCCCGAAGCCGACGCTCTGCTGGCGAACGACCCACTGGCCCTGCTCATCGGAATGTTGCTCGATCAGCAGGTTCCGATGGAGACGGCGTTCGCTGGACCGAAGAAACTGGCAGACCGGCTCGGGGGGCTCGACGTCAGGGGATCGCCGAGGCAGACCCGGACGAGTTCGCCGCCGTGTGCTCGCAGACACCCGCGGTACACCGCTTTCCCGGCTCGATGGCCGCCCGCATCCAGGCTCTCTGTGCGTATCTCGTCGAGAATTACGACGGTGATGTCGAGGCGCTCTGGAAGAGCGGCGAACCCGACGGCAAAGAGGTTCTGAAGCGGCTGAAGGCCCTGCCCGGCTACGGCGACCAGAAGGCCCGGATCTTCCTCGCACTGCTGGGGAAACAGATCGGCGTGCAGCCGGAAGGTTGGCGTGAGGCGGCCGGGGCTTACGGTGAGGACGGTTCTCGTCGCTCGATTGCGGACGTCGTCGACGACACCAGCCTGCATGAGGTCCGTCAGTTCAAGAAGGCCGCCAAGGCCGAGGCGAAGCAGGCTGCGGCAGCGAAGAAGAAGTAGCCGCGCTTACTCGGAATCGTCCTGCTCTTTGCGCTCGGTGTCGAGATGACGCCTGCGCTCGCCCTCGTGCATCCACGGGAAGGGGCTGTTGCCTTGGCCGCCTCCCGCCGGTCCGTGGCCGAGGACGCCGTGTTCGTACGCCGACTCCGCGTGCAGCGCAAGGTCGATGCCGGACGACTCGTCCTCCGAACTGATCCGGAATCCGAAGACTCGCTCGATCAGCTTGCCGAGCATGTAGGTGATCCCGAACGCATACAGGCCGACGACCACCACGGCCAGCGCCTGCTTGCCGAGCTGCGTGAGGCCGCCGCCGTAGAACAGGCCGTCCACGCCGCCTGTCATGACTTCGGTGGCCAGCAGGCCGATCAGGATCGTGCCGACGATGCCGCCCATCAGGTGGACGCCGACGACATCGAGGGAGTCGTCGTAGCCGAGACGAAACTTCCAACCCACCGCGAACGAGCAGACCACACCGGCCACGGCCCCGACGATGACGGCGCCGAGCATGCTCACGGTTCCACACGACGGTGTGATAGCCACCAGCCCGGCGACCACACCGGACGCGGCACCGAACGTGGTGGGGTGGCCGTCGCGTTTCTGCTCCACGAGGAGCCATCCGAGCAGTCCGGTGCAACCGGCGACCAGGGTGTTCAGGAAGATCGCGGCCGCTGTGCCGTCGGCGGCGAGGGCGGAGCCGGCGTTGAAACCGAACCAGCCGAACCACAACAGACCGACGCCGAGCAGCACCAGCGGAAGATTGTGAGGGCGCATCGCCTCGGATTTGAAGCCGAGTCGCGGACCCAGGACCAGCGCCAGTGCCAGACCCGACGCACCGGACACGATCTCGACGACCAGCCCGCCCGCGTAATCGAGGGCGCCGAACTGTGCGATCCACCCCTGCGGGTTCCACACCCAGTGCGCGACGGGCGCGTAGACGACGAGCGCCCAGACGGGAACGAAGATCATCCACGCCGAGAACTTCGCCCGGTCGGCTATCGCGCCGCTGATCAGCGCCGCGGTGATGATCGCGAACGTAAGCTGGAAGGTGGCGAACAGGATCTCGGGAACCTGACCGTGCACGGTCGTGGGATCGATGCCGGCCATCCCGAGATGCTCGAGACCGCCGATCAGTCCGCCACCGACGTCGTCCCCGAAGATGAGTGTGTAGCCCGCCACGAGCCAGACGACGGTGACGAGTGCGATCGAGACGAAACTCATCATGATCATGTTCAGTACGCCGGTGGAACGAACCATTCCGCCGTAGAACAGGGCCAGCCCCGGGGTCATCAGTAGTACCAACGCGGTACTCATCAGAAGCCAGGCGGTTGCTCCGGCGTCGATTGCAGGCATGCCGTTCTCCTCACACGCCAGGCGAAACCGGACGCGGAAAACCACGATGACGAGGGCCGGTTTCCTTTGTGATTCCGATGCGTTGCGAACGTGTTACGCATTGCGCTCAACGTGCACCTCTCGTAATGAGCGTAATGAGATTGCCGTCACGGAACTCGTGCGAGACGGCCACCGACCACCCGATTCGTAGTGTCGGCCCCCGCCGGTAGTCTTTCGACGTGGCCCTGTATCGGAAGTACCGACCCGCATCCTTCGCCGAGGTGGTGGGGCAGGAGCACGTCACCGAACCACTGAGCACCGCGCTCGATGCAGGACGGATCAACCACGCATATCTGTTCTCCGGGCCGCGCGGCTGCGGCAAGACGTCGTCGGCCCGCATCCTGGCGCGGTCGCTGAACTGTGCCGAAGGTCCGACGTCCACACCCTGCGGTACGTGTCCGTCGTGTGTGGCGCTGGGGCCCGGCGGTTCCGGCAACCTCGACGTCACCGAACTCGACGCCGCGAGCCATGGTGGCGTCGACGACACCCGTGAGCTTCGCGATCGTGCGTTCTACGCACCCGCCGAGTCGCGGTACCGGGTGTTCATCGTGGACGAGGCGCACATGGTCACCACGGCGGGATTCAACGCCCTCCTCAAGATCGTCGAGGAACCGCCGGAGCACCTCATCTTCATCTTCGCCACCACCGAACCGGAGAAGGTGCTGCCCACCATCCGCTCGCGCACCCATCACTATCCGTTTCGGCTCCTGGCGCCGTCCACGATGCGCGGACTGCTCGAGAAGATCTGCCGGCAGGAGAGCGTCGCTGTGGCAGATGCGGTGTACCCGCTGGTCATCAGGGCCGGTGGGGGGTCGCCGCGTGACTCGCTGAGCGTCCTCGATCAGCTCCTCGCCGGCGCCGGCGTCGAGGGCGTCACCTACCCCCGCGCGCTCGCGCTGCTCGGCGTCACCGATGTCGCGCTCATCGACGACGCCGTGGACGCGCTGGCACGAAGCGACGGCGCGGCGCTGTTCGGCACCGTCGAGCGCGTCGTCGACGCCGGTCACGACCCGCGCCGGTTCGCGGTCGACCTACTCGAGCGCATCCGCGACCTCATCCTGATGCAGGCGGTGCCGGACGCTGCCGACCGCGGCCTGGTCGACGCACCCGGAGACGTTCTCGACACCATGCGCGCACAGGTGCAGCGGATCGGGCCCGCCACGCTCACGCGGTACGCCGAGGTGATCCATGCCGGCCTCGGCGAGATGAGAGGTGCCACCGCGCCCCGTCTCCTGCTCGAGGTGATGTGCGCCCGCATGTTGCTCCCCTCCGCCTCGGACGCGGAGTCGGCCGTGTTGCAGCGCCTCGAACGAGTCGAGCGGGGCCTCCCTCCGGGAGGCGCAGCGCGAATTGCCGACGACGGGGCACGCCCGGCGCAGGCGCCAACGGCGCAGGCGCCAACGGCGCAGGCGACGGCAGCGCCCGAGCCCGAGCCGAAATTCCAGCGCCCGTCGGTGCGCCCGGCCGTGGAGGACATTGCGCCTCCCCCGCCCGAGCCGGCACCCGAACCGACGCCGGTCCCGGAACCCGAGCGCACGCCCGAACCCGAGCCGACACCCGAACCCGAGCGCACGCCCGAACCCGAGCCGACACCGGAGCCTGTTCCCGCACCTCCGCTCGCGCCAGAGGCGGAGGCCGCACCCGAACCCGAACCCGAACCCGCGACGTCCGGCGGTCCCGACGTGGCGAAGCTGCGTGAATCATGGAACATGTTGCGCGAGAAGGTGAGTCAGCGTAATAAGATCCTTCCGGCCATGCTGTCCGCCGCCACGGTGCACGATGTGCAAGGCAACCGACTGATCCTGGCGCATCCCGTCCCCACGCTGGGTGCGCGCATTGCGTCACCGCACAACGCGCGAGTCATCGCCGAGGTCCTGACGGAAATGTTCGGCGGAACCTGGGAAGTGGAGTACGAAGCCGGAGCGCCGGCCGCACCGACACCGCCGGTCACGAAGCCTGCGTCCGCACCCGCACGGCCCGCGGGCACCCCACGCTTCTCCCGGCCCAGCCAGGAGAAGGCCGCGCAGCGTCCACCGCAGGTAACGCCCGAGTCGCAGCCTGCCGAACCCACTCAGCGGCAAGCCCGCCCGGTCGCCGAGCCGGACGACGATATTCCGCCACCGGAGGCCCCCGACTATCCGGACGATCCAGGGCCGTCCGCGCCTCCGGTCGACTACGAGGCCACTCCTCCCGTCAGCACCCCCGAGGACGAAGAGGAAATGTTCGCCGAGGCGGCGGAGCCTGCCGACCCTTCCAACCGCCGCGATCCCGAGGACGTGGCGCTCGAACTGCTCGAAAACGTGCTAGGCGCCAAGAAGCTCGAAGGCTAGACAAGTTCGGCAGCGCGGAGACCCCCACGCAACTGCTCGAGGACTCGCCGGCGGTGTGGCCGCCGCGGGCGCTATGGTGCGCGCGAAACGCCGGACTCGGCTGCGATGCGCAACCGTCGTGATCGCCTCGGTCACGATGGGCGATCGCTTCGGTCCTACCTCGGATTCTGCAACTCGTTCTAAGGTAGGGGTGCCGGGGTCTACGCCCCGTGTAGAGC
>NZ_JBAQEO010000259.1:0-4059 GCF_049286785.1 Rhodococcus sp. (in: high G+C Gram-positive bacteria)
GCACAGGTCGAGCCGCTGCCGCATCAGGCGCGCCTGATCGACCGGGTCGTAGCCACCTACCCGCGCGGCTACCTGTTCGCCGACGAGGTCGGGCTGGGCAAGACCGTCGAAGCAGGCCTCATGCTGCGGGAGCTGTTCCTGTCTGGCAAGGCGCGCAAGGCACTGCTGCTGGTGCCCGCGTCGGTGATGCGGCAGTGGCAGGAGGAACTGCACGAGAAGATGAACCTCGACGTGCCCCGGCTCGAGAAGGGCGAGTTCCTCGACCGGAACGACGAACCCGTCCCGGTGCCTGCCGGAGTGAACCCATGGTCGGCGTTCCCGATCGTGCTCGCCTCGAGCCACCTCGCGCGCCGCAAGGACCGCCGGCGGGACATCCTGGCCGCGGGACCGTGGGACGTCGTCCTCGTCGACGAGGCTCACCACGCACGGCGGCGGGGATCGAAGCCGAGCGACACCCCGAACTCACTACTTGCCCTGCTGCTGGAAATGCGGGACAAAAAGATGTGGCAGGCGCTGTACCTTGCGACCGCCACCCCGATGCAGATGAACCCACACGAGGCGTGGGACCTCATCTCCTTGCTCGGGTTGAACGGGAGGTGGGCAGTGTCCGCGGCCAACTTCCTCGAGTACTTCGAGAGGTTCCGCCACGATCCCCGATCCCGCGGCTGGAAACTCCAGTGCGAGATGCTGGCCGACTACTTCGCGGACCCGAACGCAGAGCGGGACCAGCACCTCGACGAGCAGATCACCGATGCGCTCGGGTTCGTCGGCGCCTGGGCGGTGACCGCGCTAGACGAGAATCCACCATCGGCGGAAGCGCGATCGCAGATGCCGAACGAGACTTCCGAATGGATGGACAAATGGCTGCGCCGCCACAACCCAATGCGGGACCGGGTGTTCAGAAACACCCGCACCACCCTGCGTGAATACCAGGCCGCGGGAATCATCGCCGATGACGTTGTCATCCCGACCCGACACGTCAACGACGCGTTCATCGAGCTCGCACCGGACGAACGGAAGCTGTACGACCGGATCGAGGAATACATTCGGCGCCACTACAACTCGTACAAGACGGACCAGTCCAGCCAGGCACTCGGCTTCATCATGACCATCTACCGGCGTCGCCTCACCTCGTCGTTCGAGGCGATCAAGAAGTCCCTCACACGCCGGCTCGACGTTCTCGAACAGGGCAGGAGTCTGGTCGATCTCCTCTCGGACGATGACAACATCGATGTCGAAGACTCCCTTTTCGAACCCGAAACCCTCGAAGGGTCGGCCAGCCGTCTCCAGGACGAGATCCACGAACTCCGGCTGTTCCTCAACGACTTGAACAAGATCACCGGCGAGGACACCAAGGCCACCCAACTGGTCATGGACGTGAACCAGGCACTCCTCACGTACGACAGCCTGGTCGTGTTCACCCAGTACACCGACACGATGGACTACGTCCGCGAGCGCCTGATCGCGGCCGGGATCACCAAGATCGGCTGCTACTCCGGCCGCGGTGGACAGATCTACAACGACACCGACAAGACCTGGTCCGAAGTCAGCAAGGCTGGGATCAAAGACCAGTTCCGCGGCGGTGAGCTGACCGTGCTCATCGGCACCGACTCCATGAGCGAGGGCCTCAACCTGCAAACGTCCGGCCGGCTCATCAACTACGACATGCCCTGGAACCTCATGCGGGTCGAGCAGCGCATCGGCCGTGTCGATCGCATCGGCGCATCCTTCAAGGACATCGTTGTCACGAACTACTTCTACGCAGACACCGTTGAGCAGCGCGTCTACGAGGGAATCGCCGAGGACTACGGGGACTTCACCGACATCGTCGGCGACGCAGCCCCCGTGCTCACCAACATCGAGAAGGCGATCGAGCAACTCGCACTCGGAGATGCCAGCGACGAGGCGATCGAGAAGCAGGTCGACGCGCTCAAGGGGGAGGTTGAGAACCTCAACAACAACGCCATCAAGGCTGCCGACCTCGGCGACTCGCCAGAAATCGTCGGGCACATCGAACAGCCGCCCGAGCTGCGCGGCGAGACCGATCTCGGCGACCTGGAGACGGTGCTCACCACCAACCCGCTGACCTGCCCGCATCTGACTCCGGTCGAGGGGATGGTTGGGGTGTATCGACTCACGCCGCCGGTGCCGGTGGCGTCGAACTCGTTCGCCATGAACTCGGGAACGACCACCGCGGCCGATTACCTACGAGTCCCACAGGAGAACGTCGAGGTCCTTGTCACCTTCAACCGCGACGTCAGTGACCACAGCCGCGAGGGCGTCACGCTGCTCACTTACGGGACCCCTGAACTCGAGGCGCTTCTGCCGGCAGGGCGCGGAGTGAGCGAACCAGACGACTCACGCTAGGGGTCATCTTCCGGATCCGTGGTGGGATGTGGCCCGCTGATCGAGCAGCACCGGCCATTCCCTACCCGCAGCCCCGTCAACAGACCCTTCTCCAGGTGGTCACGGATCAGATCGGATTCGATTGGTAGGTGTTTCACGTCCTTGGAAATGGAACGGCGATCCGACCACCTCGAAACTCCGGAAATGCCCAGGTCGCAGCGTCTCGGAAGTCAGTTCCACAATTGCGTGTCACAACAGCCGTACATACCTGATCTTCGATGCGCTGTGGAGTTGGGGTATGCCTGGGTGTCGACACGCAAGCAGGAGCTTTCGCGGCAGATCGATGCACTCATCAAGGCGGGGATCGACCAGGCGAATATCTACCTGGACAAGAAGTCCGGGGCCACCACCGAGCGACCCGGACTGCAGGCGCTGCTGGATACGCCCGCACGGGCGACGTCATCGTGGTGCACACCCTCGACCTGCTCGACCGTACCGTCCGCGACACCCTGAGCCTGATCCACGACCTGAACCAGCGGGCGTCGGGATCCGCAACCTGGCCGACCCGATCCGAATATCCGAATCGACACGACCAACCCGGACGACCGGGACTATTCGATTTCGATTGTGGGTTTACTTTCGGCCGCGGAGCGCGTCGCCGATTTTGTCGAGGAGGGTGAATGCGTCGTCGCGGTCTAGGACGACTCGGTGCCCGTAGGTCCAGATCTCGACTCCGTTGACGACGCCGTCGATGTCGGCGGAGACCGGATGCGCTTCGATTCCGAGTGGGTTCTCCTTGCGCGTGCCGGTCTTGCCGTCCTGGTGGATCGGTTGAGGTTGACTGATGCTGGTGGCATCGACTGCGGCGTCAACGGTCACGGTCGGATCGACGGCGAGAAACTCTGGCGTGGTGCCGGGGTCAGCTTCGTGGCCGTTTCGGGGGTGTTCAGTGAGCATTGTGGCCGTTCTCTTCGTTGATGAGTGCGCGTAGGAAGTTTTCGAGGATGACGGCCCCGGTGGCCTCGAGGGTGACGGATGTTCCGACATCACAAGGATCCGTGTTCTCTGGTTGCCGGCCCTGCGGGTCCATGGTCATGCTGCCGGTCCTCTCGAATGTGGTGGTAGCCGGGGTTGTGCGGTAAAGCTCTGTTAGAACAGGGCGATCTGTGCCTGTGCGGATGCGGCGTCGGCGCGTTGCTGGTAGGCGGCGGCCAGTGAAGGTGCGTTGGCGACAGCCGATTCGCGTATGTGCTGGTAGAGCTGGTCTTCGGGGAGTTGCTGCGCGCCTCGGGAGGGCGGTGGCTCGGCGGCGAAGGATCGCCGGTAGGCCTGGCTGAAGACGGCGCGGGCGTAGTGGTCGACGGCGGTGTGTTCGGCGCCGAGGGTAGTGATGTTGGCGAGGTGGCGGGAGCGTTCGAATCCGCGGTGCAGTATTCGTTCTGCCGGTCCGGAGTTCGCCGATGCGTGAGACGAATTCCGTCGGTGTCACGCGTGGCCCGGACATAGCAGGTGTGGCGTCCGAGTCCATCCGGCTGCGGTGAGCCATCGCTGAACCGGCTCGGATAGGTTGCCGTTCCCGGCCTGGTCGGCGAGTGCGCCAGCGAGAATGGGCCCGTCTCCGCAGATGGTGCAGGCGATATCGAATGCTGGTTGCCCGGGTTCGCAATGTCGGCAGTGATTTAGGACGACCAATGTTTCGGGGTGATCAGGATC
>NZ_JBAQEO010000260.1:0-6508 GCF_049286785.1 Rhodococcus sp. (in: high G+C Gram-positive bacteria)
TGCGAACGGTGTGTGCATGGCCTGTATCCAGGCGCTGTACCGTCGCGTCCTCGCGCTCGAGGCCGAAGTGGATTACCTACGCGCGGATTCCGGAGAGCAGGTTTTTGAAGAAGACGGGCCACGAGACGGGCGAGCGAGAGCAGAAGACATTACGCCGTAGAATCCGCGCGAGCCGTGACAGATGCAGTGTGCAGTGTCGGGTGCGTCGGCAACCGTGCACCCCGCCGCCTGACCGGTGAGCACCACCTGACCTGTGAGTACCGCCAGACCCGTGGGGGTCACATATCGAGACCGAGGTCCAGCACGGTGACCGAGTGGGTGAGGGCACCGACGGCGAGGTAGTCGACACCGGTGCCGGCGTATTCCGCCGCCACGTCGAGCGTAAGTCCGCCGGACGACTCCAGCTTGGTGTCGGGCGCGACGGCGTCGCGGCGCTGCACGGCGATCTGCGTCTGCCACAACGGGAAGTTGTCGAGCAGTACGAGTTCCACGTTCTCGGCGAGTACCTCGTCGAGTTGCGCGAGGCTGTCGACCTCCACCTCGCATTCGATGTCCGGGGCGGCCTCACGTACCGCACGCAGGGCGGCCACCACGGAACCGGCGGCGGCGACGTGGTTGTCCTTGATCAGTGCGGCGTCGCCGAGGCCCATGCGATGGTTGACTCCCCCGCCCACCCGGACGGCGTACTTCTGCAATGCGCGAAGTCCCGGCAGCGTTTTGCGGCTGTCGCGAATCTTGGCTCCGGTGCCCTCGATCGCATCCACCCAGGCCGCGGTGGCGGTGGCGATGCCGGAGAGGTGGCACACGAGATTGAGCATCGTGCGCTCCGCGGTGAGCAGCCCGCGGGTCGGTGCCGACACGGTCAGCACCGACTGTCCGGGAGTGATGCTGGTGCCGTCGGCCACGCGATCGAGTACCTCGTACCGGCCCTCCCCGATCACCTCGTCGAGGACGAGCAGACCGACGTCGAGTCCTGCGACGGTGCCGTGGGCCCGGGACACCACGGACGCCTTGGCGACCGCATCGGCGGGCACGGTGGCCGCCGAGGTGATATCCGGCCCGTAACGCAGATCCTCGTCCAGCGCGAGCCGGACGAGCGCACGCACCTCGTCGATGTCGAGACCGGAGGGAAGCGAAGGCGCGGGGGCGGGCATTACAGCACTCCTGAATATTGCGGTTCGAAGGTGGGGTCGGGTTGGAGGAGTTCGAGTTCGCCGTCACGCAGGCGGACCTGTGTGCTCCGATGCCATTCCTCCGAGGTCTCCGGATAGTCGCTGCGGGTATGGCAGCCGCGACTCTCGGCGCGGGCACCCGCTGCCAGAACGAGCGCCGACGCGGTGACGGTGAGGGCCGCGTCCTCGAGCGCGGCGCCGTGGGGCACCACCCGCGGAGCGGCAGCCAACGTCGCGGCCACGGTTGCGAGGCCGGCACCATCCCGGACCACCGAGGCGTTGTCGGTCATCAACCGCTGCACCACTTCCCGCGGCACGGACCGGAGGGCACGCGGCGCCGGGGCGACCGCTTCCACCCGCAGTCCCGAGCGTTCGGCGGCTACCGCACCGACGCGCTCACCGACCACCAGGCCCTCGAGGAGGCTGTTGGAGGCCAGCCTGTTCGCGCCGTGCACACCGGTCCGCGCCACTTCACCCGCGGCGTACAGGCCATCCACAGCGGTGCGTCCGTGGACGTCGGTGACCACGCCGCCACACGCATAGTGGGCGGCTGGTGCCACGGGAATCAACTGCTCCCGTGGATCGATCCCGGCCGCCAGGCATGAGGCCGTCACCGTGGGGAATCGCTGTGCGAAACCGGACAACCGCCGGGCGTCGAGGTAGACGTGGTCGTCGCCGAGTTCACGGAGGCGGGAGGCGATGGCCCGGGACACGACGTCGCGGGGCGCCAGATCACCGAGCGGGTGGACGCCCGCCGTGACGGAGGTGCCACGCGTGTCGACGAGGACCGCCCCCTCCCCGCGGACCGCCTCGCTGATCAGGGGACGCCGACCCAGACCATCGGCAGCGAACAGGACGGTGGGGTGGAACTGGACGAATTCGAGGTCCGCGACCGCGACACCTGCGTCCAGAGCCAGGGCGATGCCGTCTGCGGTGGCCCCGGGCGGATTGGTGCTGCAGGCGTACAACTGTCCGAGCCCGCCCGTCGCGAGCAGAACGGACGGCGAGTGGATGACCCCGAGCCCGCAGGGCGCGTCGACGAGCAGACCCGTCACCCCACGGGGGTTGGTGAGCACCCGTACCGCGGCGGTGTCGAAGAGCACCGGAAGACCGGCGGCACCGAGTGCCCGCTGTACTTCGGCGCCCGTGGCGTCGCCACCGGCGTGAATGATCCGCCGCGTGCTGTGCCCGCCCTCGCGGGTGCGGGAGAGAATTCCGTCCCGACCGCGATCGAAGACCGCACCGAGATCGGTGAGAGCGGCCACCGCGGCCTGTCCACCGGACACGATGGATCGCACGGCAGCCTCGTCGCAGAGGCCGACACCTGCCGCACAGGTGTCGGTCACGTGCGATTCGACCGAATCGGTGGCCACGTCCCCCACCACGGCGATGCCGCCCTGGGCGTACTGGGTAGCGGTGTCCGTCGGCCCTCCCTTGCTGACGATGAGCACGCGCAGGCCGCGCAACGACGCTGTGCGTGCGGCGGTCAGTCCTGCCACCCCGCCGCCGACCACCACCAGGTCCGCGTGCTCTTCCCAGGAAATGCCCCGGGTCGGGCTGGTCACTCGCCGCCGCCCGGGTTCCCGATCTCGATCATGCGCTGCACCGACTTCCGGGCACGCTCTGCGGTCTCGAGATCGACGTGCACCTCGTCCTTGCCCTCGACGAGGCAGCGGAGCAGTGCGGCGGGGGTGATCATCTTCATGTACGGGCAGGACGCGCGATCGTTGACGGCCTGGAAGTCGACGTCCGGTGCGGCCTTGCGCAGTTGATGCAGCATTCCGACCTCGGTGGCGACGAGAACCTGCTTGGCCCCGGTAGCCCGGGCGGCGTCCAGCATGCCCCCGGTGGACAGGATCTTCACCCTGTCCTCGGGCACGAAACCCTCACCGGCGAGGTAGAGCGCCGACGTGGCGCACCCGCACTCGGGGTGGACGAACAGTTCGGCGTCGGGGTGCGCCTTCGCCTTCGCGGTGAGCTCGTCACCGTTGATACCGGCGTGCACGTGGCATTCGCCGGCCCAGATGTGCATGTTCTCGCGTCCCGTGACGCGCTTGACGTGTGCGCCGAGGAACTGGTCGGGAAGGAAAAGCACCTCACGGTCCGGATCGATCGAGGCCACGACGTCGACTGCATTGGACGACGTGCAGCAGATGTCCGTCAGACCCTTCACCTCGGCGGTGGTGTTGACGTAGGACACGACCACGGCATCCGGGAACTCGGCCTTCCACTCACGCAGTTGGTCCGCATCGATCGAGTCCGCCAGCGAGCAGCCGGCGCGCTCGTCCGGGATCAGGACGGTCTTGGACGGGCTGAGGATCTTCGCGGTCTCGGCCATGAAGTGCACGCCGCAGAAGACGATGGTTTCCTCGGGAGCCTCGGCGGCGATCCGCGAGAGCGCCAGGGAGTCGCCCACGTGGTCGGCGACATCCTGGATGGCGGGAAGCTGGTAGTTGTGCGCAAGCAGCGTGGCGCCCTTCGCGCGCGCGAGACGTTTGATCTCGGCCGCCCATTCCTCGCTTGCCTCGACCCCCGTGTAGCCGCCGGGTCCGTCCTGAATCTGCGGAGTGGTCCCCGCCCACAACGTGGTCGTCATGGCTTGCTCCTTCACAGTGGACTCGGGCTGGCCCGAATTTCCATCATCGAGGTTTTCGACTTAGGATCGAAAACATGGCCCATAGTAACACCCGGCACGAAGTGCTCACCGCAGTGTTCCAGGTTCGACACTTCCCCGACCGCATCACTGCAGCTCAGAGGGGTGATCCGCGTCACGCGGGCGTGGCGGACGAGCTCGCGGTGCTGTTGTGGCAACGAGCGCTCGATCCCCAGGCAGGCACCTGGTCACTGCCGGGCGGGATTCTGCGCAACGACGAAGACCTCACCACCTCCGCCCGCCGGCAGCTCGCCGAGAAAGTGGATGTACAGAAGGTCGCACACCTCGAGCAGCTGTCGGTGTTCAGCGACCCCCACCGCGTGCCCGGGCCCCGCACCATCGCGTCCACCTTCCTCGGTCTCGTGCCGCTGACTTCCGATCCGCAACTGCCTCCCGACACCGCATGGCACCCGGTCTCTGCGCTACCCGAGACGGCATTCGACCACGGCACCGTCGTCCGTCACGCCCGGGCAAGGCTCGCCGCCAAGCTGTCGTACACGAACATCGCGTTCGGGCTCGCCCCCGAGGAATTCGCCATGTCGACCCTTCGTGAGATCTATTGCGCAGCACTCGGATACCAGGTGGACGCCACCAATCTCCAGCGGGTCCTCGGACGACGAGGCGTCCTCACGCCGACCGGCAACACCGCGCCGTCCGGGAAGTCCGGCGGCCGCCCGCCCGCGCTCTATCGGTTCACCGACTCCACTCTGCGGGTCACCGACGAGTTCGCCGCGTTGCGTCCGCCGAGCTGATCGTGTCGAAAACCGTTGAGCGGCGCGGGTTTCAGGCCCGGTCGACGACCGCCTGCTCCTCGCCCGGCAACTCCACAGCGTGCTCGATCGGTGGAGCATCGTCGGCGTGGTCGATATTGTCGATGTGTTCAGCGTGGTCGGTGACACCGAGGTCGTCGTACGGGTTCAGGGCAGCCAGCACGAGCGTCACGACGCAGGCAGCGAGGGGCTGGAAGATGAGGACCAGCACGGTCCCGATACCGGGTGCCATGGCCACGACGAGGCCCGATTCCGACGTGTCGGGGTCGGGAAAACGCAACGCCGCGACGCCCATTCCGACGAGCGCCATCGCCCCGGCGCCGACCACAGCGCCTGCCACGAGGGCACCGAGAGCCGCCGGTCCCCGACTGCGCCGCTCCGTCCACGCCGCGGCGGCGGCGAGAATCCCGGTCACCAGCCCCGCACACGCGAACATGGCGGCCGCATCGAATCGGTGAACACTCTCCCCCGTCAGCGACACGCCGCGGCCGGCAGACACCACGAGCAGATGTTCCGCCGGTGCGAGCAGTCCCCACACAACGCCCACGAGCGCACTGGCCACTACCGTCACAGAGAAGATTCCCAGGGAGGATCGAAGCCTGGTCGACAGAAGCGTGCTCACGCCTTACGACGCTACCGCCGACCGTGCCCGATCGAGTCGAACACACCGTGGCGGGAACATTTTGCCCACCACCCGTCCGGGCTGATCTGGACGATCATGCGGCGACCGCACTCCTCACAGAAACGAGGAGGCTCGAGACCGAGGCGAGCGGCGGCGGGCACGGCGTCCGGGGTTCCGGCCACGACACGACGCCCGGTGTACGGGTTGTAGCGCTCCTCCACCAGCAGTTCTCCGTCAGAGGGTGTCTCAGAGGGTGTCTCAGAGGGTGTCATTGAGCGCCTTGATCGGCATCTGCAGATCGACGAGCAAGTCGAGGTCTTGTTCGGCCGGGCGGCCGAGGGTCGTCAGGTAGTTGCCGACGATGACGGCGTTGATCCCACCGAGAATGCCCTGCTTGGCACCGAGATCACCGAGGGTGATCTCTCGACCGCCGGCGAAGCGGAGGATGGTCCGCGGCAGCGCCAGCCGGAAGGCTGCCACCGACCTGAGCGCCTCGGTCGCCGGCAGGACCTCGAGATCGCCGAACGGAGTGCCCGGGCGGGGATTGAGGAAGTTCAGCGGCACCTCGTCGGGTTCGAGTTCGGCGAGGTTCGCCGCGAACTCGGCCCGCTGCTCGAGGCTCTCCCCCATGCCGAGAATGCCACCGCAGCACACCTCCATGCCCGCGTCGCGGACCATGCGGAGGGTGTTCCATCGTTCGTCCCACGTGTGCGTGGTGACGACGTTCGGGAAGTGCGACTTCGATGTCTCGAGGTTGTGGTTGTACCGGTGCACACCCATCGCGGCGAGTTGGTCGACCTGCTCCTGCGTGAGCATGCCCAGCGAGCACGCGATCTGGATGTCGACCTCGTTGCGAATCGCCTCGATACCGGCTGCCACCTGCGCTAGGAGCCGCTCGTCGGGTCCGCGCACGGCCGCCACGATGCAGAATTCGGTGGCCCCCGACTTCGCGGTCTGCTTGGCCGCTTCCACGAGGGACGGGATGTCGAGCCACGCGGCGCGGACCGGCGACTGGAACAGCCCGGACTGCGAGCAGAAGTGGCAGTCCTCCGGACATCCACCGGTCTTGAGGCTGATAATTCCCTCGACCTCGACTTCGGGGCCGCACCACTTCATGCGCACGTCGTGCGCCAGGGCGAGCAGTTCCTCGAGTCGGTCGTCGGGCAGCTCGAGCACCTCGAGCACCTGGCTCTGATCGAGCGGTTCGCCGCGCCCTAGAACCTGCTCACGGGCGAGGGCGAGGATATCTGTCCGGACTGGGGCCGACGTCACACGTATCTCCTGGAGACCG